>NZ_JBGVSA010000011.1:0-156840 GCF_041807905.1 Uliginosibacterium sp. sgz301328 | reverse complement strand
GTCGAAGGTGTCTACGGCGGGCGCGCCGGTTCGACCTCGATGGATGCGTACTCGCTGGGCGGCTACTGGACGCACCGCGCGGACGCCGGCTGGTATGTCGACAGCGTGCTGCAAGGCACCTGGTATCGCGGCATCGAAGCCAAGAGCGTGGCGGGCGAGAAACTGCGCTCCGACGGTCGCGGGCTGACCGCTTCGGTGGAAGCCGGTTATCCGTTCGCGCTGGGGAACGGCTGGACGCTGGAGCCGCAGGCACAGTTGATCTACCAGAGCGTGACCCTGGACGACACGGCCGACAGCTACGGCAAGGTGAGCTACGACAGCACCCAGCTCGCCTACGGTCGACTCGGCGCGCGCGTGTCGCGGACCTGGGACACGGCGGGTGACCGCAAGGTGACCGGCTGGGGTCGCGCCAACCTGTGGCACGCCTTTGGGTCGGACGCGAATACGACCGTCAGCGCCCTGGACGGCAGCAACCCGGTGTCGTTCAACACCAACCTGGGCGGCACCTGGGCGCAGGTCGGTGTGGGTGTCTCAGGTCAGGTCGCGAAGAACGTCAGTCTGTTTGCGGCGGCCGACTACAACCGCGTTGTCGCCGGCGGCCAGGGCGATAGCTTTGGCGGTCGCGTGGGTGTGGTGATCGCTTGGTGATCCGCTTGTAACGACTAGCTGCATGGATGGGGCACCCGACAAGGTGCCCCGCTTTTTTTAATCGGGCATCCGCCCACTGCTTGCCCTCCTTGCGCCCTGTGCGCGGAGTTCCGAGGAGGCACACTGGTACCGCGATGCATGACAAGTCACTATCTCAATTGCTTCTGGTGCTCGACGGACTGCCGTCCATAACCGTCGAGACAATATCGCAGACAGCCACGCACGAAACGGAGGCGGTCTCTGTGGAAATCGCCCTCAAGATCGAGGATGCCTCCATGCTTCTGAAGGTATTCCGATGCCAGCATCTGTCTGCAGAACAGGTTCATCAAATGCTGGGACATTGCGACGCTGATGGCACCGAAAAGACGACCGCGCAGCCGTTCTTTCTGGCGCGGACAATCCCTCTGCCCACAAGGCGATTGCTGGAGGGTTTGCGCATCGGATATTACTCATCGAAGGGCGAGTTCTTCTTGCCGGACCCTCAAGGCCATGCCTACATGCTGAAGCCCGCACCGCATGTCCACAGGGACTCCATGCGGCTGTTTGCAGGACAGCGAAGAGCTTTGCTGCACACTTTGCTGTGCTATCACGTGGGTGAGTATTTCCACGCCAAGGATGTTGCGCACCAGGCGGATGTCAGTGGAGCGACGGCTTCCGAGACATTGCACGAACTGGAGCGCCTGCAACTCGCAGAGTCCTACGGCAGGGGGCCGACGATGACATGGCGCTTGCGCGCCCCCGCGAGACTCCTCGATCTGTGGTCAAGCCTGATCAGACTGCCTCCGTTCGAAGTCCATGCTTACGCACTGCCGACGCTCGACTATGCGACCCGGCTCCGCGACGTTGCCTCTGTATTCGATAAGCATCAAGTGAGGTACGTCGTGTGTCACGAAGCGGCGGCGCGAGCGTACCTGGGGTCCTGCGAGAAGGTCCCCGAAATTCGCGTCCGCGTTGCGCCCGACATCAACGTCTACAAGGCCTTGGCCGAACTGAGCGCCGCCTCGACGAAGAATGCGCAGCCGAATCTTCTTGTCGTTGAAGCGGAGTCCGATGGGGTTCTTCAACATCGAAAAGAAGTGAACGGAATTTGGGTGACAAGTCCGGTCCAGACGTACCTCGACCTGACCCGCGGAGGTGCCCGCTACACAGCACTGACGGAAGCTCTGCGCCGTGAACACATCGGGTGCTGAGATTGTCACCACAAGTAGCCGCGACGCGCTCATGTCGACGCAGGATGGCTACGTTGTGAACACCTGCGCAATGGATGACGGAAACATGAATCCGAATTTTCTTTTTCTTGTACGTGGTGAGCGGCGCTGACGATGAAGGCGAGAATTCCCAGCGGTAACCGGCAACGCTCGAAGAACCAGTTGCTGGTCGACGCCGCCAGCAAACGAGCGAGAGCGCTCCACGACGAAGGCCGTTTCGCGGAGGCGCTCGCAATCTGCCTGCAGATCGCCCGCGCGCATCCACACCTCGACGGTCCGTGGATCGACGCAGCAGCCAACTGCGTGAAGCTCGAACGATGGGATGAAGCGATTCGCTGCGCTCAATCTGCACTGGCTTGCGGCGGCGACACGCTGTCGCTGTATGACGCGCTGTCGCACGCTCACAGCGCGCTGCAGCAGTGGGACGCGGTCCGTCGCTACGGCCTGCATGCGTTGACGATGCGCGATCGGCGCTTCGGCATCGAGCCGACGCTGCCGCATGCTTCACCCGACGCGCTACCGCCGCCACCCTGCCCCGCCACGCGCGACCGCAACATCATTTCGTTTTCGCTGTTCGGCGGCAACTCGAAGTACAGCGAGCCGGCCGTGCTCAACGCGCTCGAACAACCGCGCCTCTATCCGCATTGGACCTGCCGCTTTTACCTCGACGACAGCGTGCCGGCCGTCACCGTCCGACGCCTCGCCGAGGCCGGTGCGGAAATCGTCACGATCGACGGCGAGTCGGCGCACTGGCCCGGCCCGATGTGGCGCTTTCTTGCGCTCGATGATCCGCGCATTCATCGCGTGCTGTTCCGCGACGCCGACTCGGTCATTTCGGAGCGTGAGGCATTGGCGGTGGACGAATGGCTGCACAGTGACAAACGCTTTCATGCGATGCGCGACCATGGCAGCCACACTGAGTTGTTACTCGCCGGCCTTTGGGGCGCGGTCGGTGGCAGTCTGCCTCCGATTGGCGAGTTGGTGCGCCGTTTCGTCGCGCGCCCGCCAGGCTCCGCACGTTTCGCCGACCAGTTTTTCCTGCGGCAATACGTGTGGCCGTACGCGCGCCGCAGCCTGCTGCAGCATGACTCGAAGTTCGGGTTCCTCGATGCACGCCCGTTCCCCGGCAGCGCGCCTTCCGAACGCTTCCACGTCGGCTATTCAGAGGGCTCGCCGCGTTTCTCCACGCGGAGCACACTGCCAGATGGAACGGAAGTCATGTGGCAACTGGTGCGCTCGGACTCGCAGCTCGTGTGCGCCTACCCGGCCCGCGTCGAGGCCGGCACGGTCAGTGCTCATCTGCCGGCGAGGTATGCACGTTGGATCGAGGACGGCAGTGCGACCATCCGCATCGTCGCCAGCGAGAATACCCGCCCGTAACGGACAGGGCGTCTCCATGTCGCATGACCGAGGCGCCGGGCGAAGTACAGCCAGCGTCACCTACGCGGCATGCAGTATCCGACCACGTTGATAGGCGTGATGCGGGCGCGCTCCCATTGCCATGGAATGCGCCAGACCATTTCGGATGACAAAAAAGGCCGCAATCCTTTACTGCTGCTTGGATCGACGGACTGATCAGAACACTTCGGAATTGTATTTGGTGCCCAGGAAGGGACTCGAACCCCCACGTATCGCTACGCCAGAACCTAAATCTGGTGCGTCTACCAATTTCGCCACCTGGGCCCGGGGCCGGCGGTGCGGCCCTGAGAGGATGGCGAGTATAGCAGCGCCCGGGCGGCTATACTGCTGGGTTTTGCAAATCCGCCTTGCGGCATGCCCGTCGAGCATTACGAGAACTTCCCTGTTGCGTCGTTGCTGCTGCCTGCCCGCCTGCGCGAGCCGGTGGAGGCCATCTATGCGTTCGCGCGCAGTGCTGACGATATTGCCGATGAAGGCGACGCCGCGCCGATGGTGCGGCTGGCCCAGCTTAATGAGTATCGGCACGCGTTGAATGTGATCGAGGGCGGCGGTAAGCCGGAAGGCGCGATGTGGGTGCGACTGGCTGCCGCGGTGCGCACGCATGCCCTGCCCGTACAACTGCTGCACGATTTGCTGGATGCGTTCTCGCAGGACGTGGTCAAGACGCGCTACGCCGACTTTGCCGAGCTGCGCGATTACAGCCGCCGCTCGGCCGATCCGGTCGGCCGACTGATGCTGCATCTGTACGGACAAGCCACACCAGAGAATTGCACCGATTCGGACGCCATCTGCAGCAGCCTGCAGTTCATCAATTTCTGGCAGGACGTGGGCATCGATTGGCGCAAGGATCGCGTGTATCTGCCGCAAGAGAGCCTCGCGCGCTTTGGCGTGAGCGAGACACAGATTGCCGAAGCCCGCGTCGACGATGCGTGGCGTGCGCTCATGCGCTTTGAGCTCACCCGCGCTCGCACGATGATGTTGGCCGGCGCGCCGCTCGCGGAGCGACTGCCAGGCCGCGTCGGCTGGGAGATTCGCCTCGTGGTACAGGGCGGCCTGCGCATTCTGGAACGCATCGAGGCGGCCGATTACGATGTCTTCCGGGCGCGCCCGACGCTCGGCAAGGGCGACTGGCTGCGACTGGTCGGTCGGGCATTCACCATGAACAATACGAAACGGCCTGCGAAGCCGCGCTGACACCATGGACCCATTCGAGTACTGCCAACAGAAGGCCGCCGCCAGCGGATCAAGTTTTTATTACAGCTTTCTGTTTCTGCCGGCCGAGCGCCGGCGCGCAATCATGGCGCTGTATGCCTTCTGCCGCGAGGTCGACGATGTGGTCGACGAAACGCACGACCTGCAGGTGGCCCAATCCAAGCTCGACTGGTGGCGCGGCGAGACGGCGGCGATCTACGGTGGCACGCCCACGCACCCGGTGTGTCTCGCGCTGGCTGAGGTCCGCAGGCAGTTCAATATTCCGCTGGAGCAATTGCTCGAGATCATCGACGGCATGCAGATGGACCTGCAGCAAACGCGTTATCTCGACTTCAAGAACCTGCAGTTGTACTGCTACCGCGTAGCCAGCGTGGTGGGCCTGCTGGCGGCCGAGATCTTCGGCTACAAGGACCGGCAGACGCTCAAGTACGCACACGATCTGGGGCTGGCGTTCCAGCTCACCAACATCATCCGCGACGTGGGCGAAGACGCACGCCGCGGGCGCATCTACCTACCCATCGAAGACCTGCAACGCTTCAACGTGCCCGCCAAGGACATCATCGAAGCGCGCTACAGCGATAACTTCCGCGCACTGATGGAGTTCCAGATCGAGCGGGCCGAACGTTACTACGATCAGGCAATGGCGCAATTGCCTGCCGTAGACCGCAAGAGCCAGCGCCCGGGGCTGGTGATGGCCGCCATCTACCGCACGCTGCTGCGCGAAATCCGCGCAGACGGCAGCAAGGTGCTGACCTATCGGACCGCCCTTACCCCCGTGCGCAAGCTGTGGATCGCCACGCGCACCGGGCTGGCAGGATAAGATAGCGCGCTGGCGCAACGCGCGCCGCCATCACTCAGAATATGCAGCCAGACTGCAGTACGGGGGAATCACGCAAGATGTTCGACGCACGATCCAGCGCCGCGCACCGGGGAGCATGGCAATGAGCGCTCCGCGCGTCGCCGTCGTCGGCGCTGGCTATGCCGGCCTGACCGCCGCAGTCGAGCTGGCCCGCGCGGGCTGTGCCGTGACCGTGTTCGAAGCGTCCCGCACGCTGGGTGGGCGGGCGCGCGTGGTGGAGAAAGACGGTTACCGCATCGACAACGGGCAGCACATCCTGATCGGCGCCTATACCGAAACGCTGCGCATGCTGCGCTCGCTGGGTGTGCCGCCGCGCCAGTTGCTGTCGCGTCCCTTCACGTTGCACGTACCGGGCAGACTGGATCTACGCGCCGCCGAATTGCCCGCGCCATTCAATCTCGCCCTCGGCCTGCTGCGTTCGCGCGAACTGTCGTGGCAAGACCGCTTTGCTGCGATGCGCCTGATGCGCCATCTCAAGCGCCGGCGCTATCGCTTCGAGCGCGACGTTCCGGTGGCCGATCTATTGGCCGAGACTCGCCAGACTCGATTGCTGATCGAGCTGGTGTGGGAGCCGCTCTGCGTGGCCGCCCTCAATACGCCGATCGCCGAGGCGTCCGCGCAGGTTTTTGCCAACGTGCTGAGGGATTCGATCGGCGGACGTTCGGCGGACGCCGAGATTCTCATCCCACGCGTCGATCTGACCGAACTGTTGCCCTTTCCCGCTACTCATTTCCTGTCGCGCAACGGGCACGCGGTACACACCGCAACGCCGATCAAGCGCATCACGCGCGCGGGCGAAGGCTTTTTGCTGGAAGGCAATCCGTTCGGCGGAGAGGTGTTCGACCACGTCGTGCTGGCTACGGCGCCCTATCACGTGAGCGCGCTCCTCGCGGATTTCGATGAGGCCGCGTTGCTGCGCGCGCAGATCGATGCGTTGCCCTACGAGCCGATCACCACGGTGTATCTGGAATACGACGATGACATCCGCTTGCCCGAGCCGATGGTCGGTGTGGCTGACTCGGTCGTGCAATGGCTGTTCGACCGCGGTCAGCTCGGCGGCATGCCGGGGATGCTGGCGGCGGTGATTTCGGCACGTGGGCCGCACACGGAGTTGTCGCGCGAAGAAATCGGCCTGCGGGCGCATCAGGCAGTGGAACGGCTGTTCCCGCGCGTGACGGCGCCGCGCTGGTCGACCGTCATCACCGAGAAGCGTGCCACCTTTGCGTGCCGTCCGGGACTGGTGCGGCCACGCCATGTCACGCCGATCCGCAACCTCGTATTGGCGGGCGATTACTTGGACTCGCCTTATCCGGCGACGATCGAAACCGCTGTGCGCTCGGGACTGATCGCCGCTCGACATGTATTGCGCATGTCGCAGGCCGCGCAGTAGCGCATTCAGGCCGCGCGCGCGGTGCGTAGCGGCAGCATCAGGACTGCGTCCTGATTGGTCCACGAAAAACACTCGGCCGCCGCCTCGCGCCAGGGCAACCAGCGGTAGGCGCGATGCTCGTCCGGTGCAATCGTCACCGCCGTACCGTCTGGCACGCAGATGCTGAATACGTGTTCGAGGTTGTGCGTGACGCCAGGCGCGTAACGATGTCGCCACAGGGGCAGGATCTCAAACCGGTTCGCCAGCGGCCAGCGCTGGAGCCGGCCGGCGTCCGCGCGAATGCCGGTCTCTTCGAACAGCTCGCGGCACGCGGTGTCTTCCAGCGACTCGCCTTCTTCCTGGCTGCCCGTCACCGATTGCCAGTAGCCCGGGTGCGCGGCGCGTTCAAGCAGCAGGACTTCGAGCGCGGGCGTATGGATGACGACAAGGACCGATACAGGGCGCTTGTATGTCATCCGCGCGCTTCAAAAGGCCGCAGTGCACCGTCCTCGCTGATGATCAACACCCACATCGGCACGCCGGTGTCGCGCCAGGTTGCCGCGGCATCGCGCAGGACTTCGTAAAAGGTGTCGATCGTGGAGGGGTCGGTCTGGCGAAGGACATCGGTACGCTGAAGAATCAGCACGTAGCCGTCGGCTTCTTCCCACGACAGATCGGTCAGGCAATCGATGAGCGCGTCCCAGTTCTCGCCGTACCACTCGGGGAAATGCAATGAGCGACCGAACAGCCGCAGCAGCGAATTCTTGTCGGTGGCCAGTCCAAGGTCGATACGGTAGGCGTTGTAGCCCAACGTAGCGGCGGCATTGAAGGCGACGCGCGCGGCGTCTTCGTCGGCACGATAGACGCCCGCTTCGTCCTCGCGGGCGAGCAGCGTGACCGCGTCGAGCTGTGATGATGTCATGGGAGGATTCTTTTGAAACTGCGGTAATGGTCGTCGGAGTAATAGTATTCGCCGACGCTGCCGGTCACGACTCTGCGCGCGCCACGATCATAGGCGCCGGGCGTCGGGACGGTGTATTCATGGTAGTAAGCGCGCTCCCGTTTCGGTAGCCGCCCTTCCCGGTTCTGGAATACGACGCCGTCGCGTCGATAGGGAAACGGCCCGCCCCGCTCGATGAGCGCCAGCGTCTCGCGGGCTTCGATCGGCAATGCGGCAACCTTTACCGTCTGTATCGACGGATTGGGTCCATCGCTGCGAGCACAGGCCACGCCGACCATCATCAGGACGCAGGACAGGAACAGGCTGGCGAGGAATCTCACTTTGGCGTTCGGGCAAAGGACAGCCTTGCAGTGTATCAGCCCAGTGTGACGCGCGGATGGCGACACGCAGGCGCGTTGCGCGAGACAATGAGTGCCACGCCGGGCGCGCGTCATGCGGACATCCGGCACAACGATCGCGGAGTCTCAGGTTATGGAATTCGATTTCGACACGCCCATCCAGCGCGGCGCCAGCGACAGTCTCAAGTGGGGCCGTTACGCCGGCCGCGACGTGCTGCCACTGTGGGTGGCGGACATGGACTTCGCTTCGCCGCCCGCCGTCATCGCGGCCCTCCACAAGCGTGTCGAGCACGGGGTGTTCGGCTATGCCGAACCATGGCCGTCGTTGATCGACGCCGTCGTCGAGGGCATTGCCCGCGATCACGGCTGGCGTATCGACGCCGACTGGCTGGTGTGGCTGCCGGGGATCGTGACGGGCTTCAATGTCGCCTGTAGCGTGGCAGGCGAGCCCGGCGATGAGGTATTCACGTTCACGCCGGTCTATCCGCCCTTTCTGAGCGCGCCGCGGCACACCGGCAGACGGCTGGTGCGCAGCGACATGCGACGGGAAGACGGCCGCTGGACCTTCGACTGGGACGACGTCAGCCAGAAGATCACCGAACGCACGCGCATGTTGTTGCTGTGCAGCCCGCACAATCCAATCGGTCGCGTTTATGACCACCAGGAGGTATTCCGTCTTGCGGCCATTGCCGAGCAGCATGATCTGCTGATCTGCTCGGACGAAATTCACGCCGGCCTGGTGCTCGATCCGCTGCGTCCGCATATCCCCATTGCAGCGCTGGACGACGCGGTGGCGCGCCGTACCATCACGCTGATGGCGCCGAGCAAGACGTGGAATGTACCGGGGCTGTTCTGCGGATTCGCGATCATCCCCGATCCGACGCTGCGGCGTCGCTATGTCGCCGCGATGCAGGGCATCGTGCCGCATGCCAACGTGTTGGGGCTGGTCGCGGCGGAGGCAGCCTATCGCGACGGAGATTCCTGGCGGCAGGCCCTGCTGCAATATCTGGCGGGCAACGCCCGCGCCGTCGAAGCTGCCGTGGCAGGGATGCCCGGACTGTCCATGACGCCGGTCGAAGCGACCTACCTGGCGTGGATCGATTGCCGCCAGGCCGGGCTGGAACGGCCTGCCGCGCATTTCGAAGCGCATGGCGTGGGGCTATCCGATGGCGCGGACTTCGGCATGCCGGGTTTCGTGCGGCTGAATTTCGGCTGCCCGCGCAGCACGCTGGATGAAGCACTCAGACGCATGCGAGCAGCGTTGCCGGCGGGCTAGGAAAGACAGCGCCCGAACGATCGCCGGGCGCCGAATGGCATCGGCGATCAGCCTCGGGCGCGCTTTTGCAGTTGGATCAGCTTGGCCTGCACGTAGCCCTTGAGTTCGCGGAAGGGAATCGGCTTGCCGTAGATGATGACGTCTTCCGGCAACCCGCCTTCGCGTTCGATCTCTTCCGGCACCAGGCCAGTGACGACAACGATGTCCATGTCCGCCAGTTGCGGATTGCTGCGCAGCTTGCGGATCATTGCAAAGCCATCCAGCCCGGGCATGACGAGGTCCGACACCAGCAGGTCGGGGGCATCGCGGCCGATCTCCATCAGGCCCTCGAAACCGCTGCTGACGATCTTCACATCGATCGGCATTTCCCAACTGGCGAGCGTGCGCTCGTAGAGCGCTTGCATGATGCGGTCATCTTCGGCAATCAGTACGCGCAGACGATCCGAGCCGCTGTCCGGCTTGGCGTGGCGCTTGCGCAGATACGACTCGACCGAGCCGATACGAATGCGGCGGTGCCCTCCGGCGGTTTTCCAAGCCTCCAGCAAGCCGTTTTCCACCATTTGCTGAACGGTACCCAGCGAAACACCCAGCATCTGGGCCGCTTCGCTCGTGCTGCAGTACTCACGTTCAGTCTTGCTTCTGCTTTGGACCAGCTCTGCCATGGGGGGCCTCATCGAAGGAGGGGCGCCCCCGGTCAGGGGCACATCCCATCAATACGCGCTTTCAGACAATTTTAGTAAAAATTCTGACCCGTCAACTCAGCCAAAAGGGCTTATGTCACCGGACTTGAATCATGCGGCTGCCATGACAGCTTCGTGACTGGCAGAAGGGGGCAATGTTACGCGCAACAAAGCTGCCGGCGTTGGATGCGGCATGCCGATTGGCAGAGGTTAGAGCACGGTGGTCGCCTTGTGCGTAGGACAAAAGACGGCAAAAGCGACCAAATCGTCCCAAAATGGGCCGGATCGACGAACGGTCGCAAAACCGGCGCCAGCGTGCGCACCAAAAGAGAGCGGCCACCCACCAGGTGAAGGGCAGCCGCATTTTGCGCGAGCCTTGGAAGGCGATCAGAACGGGATATCGTCGTCGAAATCGCCGAAACCACCGCTATTGGAATTCGACTGCGCCGGCGGCGCCGAGCGCTGGGGGGCGCTTTCGCGGGCCGGAGGACGATTGCCAGAACTGCGCGGCGCCTGGTTGTAGTCCTCGTCCTGGGAGCGGCCACCGCCCATACCCTCACGCCCACCCAGCATCTGCATGGCGTCGGCGCGGATTTCGGTGGTGTATTTTTCGACACCATCCTTGTCGGTCCACTTGCGCGTACGCAGGCTGCCCTCGACATAGACCTGCGAGCCCTTCTTGAGGTACTGGCCGGCAATTTCCGCCAGCTTGCCGAAGAAGGAGACCCGATGCCATTCGGTCTGCTCTTTCATCTCGCCCGAGGCACGATCGCGCCAGCGGTCGGTGGTGGCGATGCTGATATTGCAGATCGCGTCACCACTCGGGGCGTAGCGCGTCTCAGGGTCGCGCCCGAGGTTGCCCACCAGAATCACTTTGTTCACGCTCGCCATTCAAACTTCTCCTCCGATCAGGGTGCGCAGACGAGTTTCGTCCCAGCGCTCCGGGTTTACTTTCAAGACTGCAATGCGCCGCTGCGGCTCGAGGACCACTTCTCGCACACCGGGCAGGCGTGCGATCTGCTTTTGGACCTCGGCCAGATCCAGGTGCGGCGCGATGTGATATTCGCGGCGGGCCGACAATGATGGCACGACCATGCTTTTTGCCCACAGGGCCCAGAGCAGGCTCAATGCCAGCGAAGCACCAAAAACGCCTTGCGGACCGAAGTGTAATGCCAGCATGCCTCCTGCGGCTGCACCGAGACCGGCACCAAGCGCCTGGGAGGTGTTGAAGGCCCCCAGGGCGAGTCCCTTGGCGTGGGGCGGCGCCATGCGCGACACAAGTGAAGGCATGGAGGCTTCGAGGAAATTGAAGGCCACAAAGAACAGGAACAGCATCGCCACCAGCACGACAAAGTGGTCGTATGCCAGCAACAATCCTAGCTGCGACAAGGCGATGATGCCGATCGAACCCATGAATACGGGCTTCATGCGGGTACGGCGCTCGGCCTGCATGATGGCGGGCGCCGCCAGCACGAAACCGCCGAATACGACGGGCAGGTAGAGCATCCAGTGATGCTCGACCGGAATGTGCTGTTGTTCAACGAGCAGGCGCGGCACCACGAGGAACATGGCCATCTGCATGAGGTGTTTGGAGAAAATCCCGAAATCCAGCCGCAGGAGCTGGGTATCGAACAGCACGTCACGCAAGCGCGCGTCCGGCGCGCTCACCGGCACGCGTGGTGCGCGCGGCACGGCGAGCGCGACCACGGCGATCGCGCCCAGCGCCAGGGCGGCGATCAGCAGGAACATGCCATGCATGCCGATCCAGCTATAGAGCGCCGGGGCGGCCACCAGCGAGACGGCAAAGACCACGCCGATCGACACACCGATGATGGCCATGGTCTTGGTGCGATGTTCTTCGCGGGTCAGGTCGGCCGCCAAGGCCGTCACGGCAGCCGAAATGGCGCCTGCGCCCTGCAGGCAGCGCGCTGCGGTGAGCCAGGCGACATCCGGTGCATAAGCCGCCATCACACTGCCCAGGGCGTACAGCAGCAAGCCGACAACGATCACCGGCTTGCGCCCCCATCGATCAGACGCGAACCCGAACGGTACCTGCAGAACAGCCTGAGTGAGCGCAAATGCGCCCATGGCGATCCCCGCCCACATGATGTTGTCGCCGCCAGGCAAGGTCTTTGCATAGAGAGAGAACACCGGCAAGACGAGGAACAGGCCCAGCATGCGGAACCCGAAAACCAGCGCCAGCCAGCCAGCGACACTAAGCTCGGAACGGCTCATGCGGTCGGAAGATGGGGTCGATGCAGATGAAGACATGAAGGCGGCCGGCACTACGCACGGCGGCGTCAGGGTTGGGGACCGGACATTTTATCAGGGCCTGACGAGCTGGCGTGATGAGGTTGCAGGTGTTCGCAATGAACGTCAGACGCCCTTGGCCTTGGACTCGTCGAGCCGATATAGTGACGAGTTCGCCGCTCGCAGCGGCCCCATTGACCAACACCGAGCATCGATGGACTGGATCCGGATTCGCGGGGCACGCACCCACAACCTCAAGAACATCAACCTCGACATTCCGCGTGATCGACTGACGGTCGTCACGGGGCTGTCGGGTTCCGGCAAGAGCTCGCTGGCGTTCGATACCCTCTACGCCGAGGGGCAGCGCCGCTACGTCGAGTCACTGTCGGCCTACGCCCGCCAGTTCCTGCAATTGATGGAGAAGCCGGACGTCGACCTGATCGAGGGCCTGTCGCCGGCCATTTCGATCGAGCAGAAGGCGACCAGCCACAATCCGCGCTCGACGGTCGGCACCGTCACCGAAATCCACGACTACCTGCGCCTGCTGTTCGCGCGCGCCGGCACCCCCTATTGCCCCGACCATCACCTGCCGCTGGAGGCGCAGACCGTCTCGCAGATGGTCGACCATGTGCTGGCCCTGCCCGAAGGCACGGCGTTGATGATCCTGGCGCCCGTGGTCAGCGACCGCAAGGGCGGACACGACGAGTTGATCTCGGAGTTGCGCGCGCAGGGCTTCGTCCGGCTGCGGATCGATGGCGAGACGTTCGAAATCGACGCCCTTCCGCCGATCGACAAGGGCACCAAGCACACGATCGAAGTGGTGGTCGATCGACTGAAGGTGCGGCCCGATTCACGCCAGCGTCTGGCTGAGAGCTTCGAGACGGCACTGGGGCACGGCGAGGGGCGCGCTCTCGCTGTCGAAATGGAGTCGGCCAGGGAGCATGTGTTTTCGGCACGCTACGCCTGCCCCGTTTGCGGCTTTGCGGTGCCCGATTTGGAGCCGCGGCTGTTTTCTTTCAACAATCCGGCCGGCGCCTGTCCGACGTGCGATGGTTTGGGGCATCTGGATTTCTTCGATCCTCAGCGCGTGGTTGTCCATCCGGAACTGTCGCTGGCCTCCGGCGCGATCCGGGGCTGGGACAAGCGCAATCAGTTTTACTTTCAGATGCTGCAGAGCCTGGCGGCGGCTTACGGCTTCGAGGTCGACGCCCCGTTCGCGTCGCTGACGGAGGAAGCCCGCGAGGCCGTGCTGCACGGCTCGGGCACTCGCAAGCTGGCGTTCAAGTACATGTCCGAGAGCGGACGCATGGTCACCAAGGAGCACGCGTTCGAAGGGATTCTGCCGAACCTGGAACGGCGCTATCGCGAAACGGACTCTATCGCGGTGCGCGAGGAGTTGGCCAAATACCGCTCGACCCAACCGTGCCGCGCCTGCGGCGGAAGCCGTTTGCGGACGGAGGCGCGCTTTGTACGCATTGGCGACCGCACGCTGCCGGAGCTGACGTCGCTACCGATCGGCGAATGTCGCGACTTTTTTGCGCAGACGACGCTGACCGGCCATAAGGGGCAAGTAGCAGACAAGATCATGAAGGAAGTCGCCGCGCGGCTTCAGTTCCTCATCGACGTTGGCCTGGATTACCTTTCGCTCAATCGCTCGGCGGACACGCTGTCGGGCGGCGAGGCGCAGCGCATTCGTCTTGCCTCGCAGATCGGCTCGGGACTGACAGGCGTGATGTATGTGCTGGACGAGCCATCGATCGGACTGCACCAGCGCGACAATGATCGACTGCTTGGCACGCTGAGACGCCTGCGCGACCTGGGCAACACGGTGATCGTGGTCGAGCACGACGAAGATGCCATCCGTACGGCGGACTATGTCATCGACATGGGACCGGGTGCGGGCGAGCATGGCGGCCAGATCGTGGCATCCGGCACGCCGGGCGAAGTTGCCGACGACCCTGCTTCTGTCACGGGCGCCTTTCTCTCCGGCAGGCGCGAAATCGCCGTACCGACCAAACGGCGCAAGCCCGACGAGGAGAAGACTCTTCGGCTAAAGGGCGCTCGCGGAAACAACCTGAAGAATGTGACGCTGGAAATCCCCGCTGGTCTGATGACGTGCGTCACAGGGGTGTCGGGATCGGGCAAGTCGACGCTCATCAATGACACGCTCTATGCCATCGCCGCCCAGCAGATTTATGGTTCTTCGACCGAGCCCGCGCCCTACGACGAAGTCGAAGGCATGGACATGTTCGACAAAGTCATCAACGTCGATCAATCGCCCATCGGTCGCACGCCACGCTCCAATCCGGCCACGTACACCGGCCTGCTGACGCCGATCCGCGAACTGTATGCGGGCGTGCCGGAGTCGCGCAGCCGCGGGTATGGGCCGGGGCGCTTCTCGTTCAACGTGAAGGGGGGACGCTGCGAGGCCTGCCAGGGCGACGGCATGATCAAGGTGGAGATGCACTTTCTCCCCGACGTGTTCGTCCCTTGCGACGTCTGCCATGGCAAGCGATATAACCGCGAGACGCTCGAGATCCGGTACAAGGGCAAGACCATCGCCGATGTACTGGAGATGACGGTGGAGGAGGCTCAACGCTTCTTCGACGCTGTGCCGGTCGTCGCGCGCAAGCTCGATACGCTGATCGAAGTCGGCCTCGGCTACATCCGGCTGGGACAGAGCGCGACAACGCTTTCAGGGGGCGAGGCGCAGCGCGTCAAGCTGGCGCTGGAGCTATCCAAACGGGATACGGGGAAGACGCTCTTCATCCTGGACGAACCGACCACCGGTTTGCACTTCCAGGATATCGAACTGCTGCTGGCGGTACTCGACCGGCTGCGCGAGCACGGCAATACCATCGTCATCATCGAACACAACCTCGACGTGATCAAAACTGCAGACTGGTTGATCGACCTGGGTCCCGAAGGCGGCGGTGGTGGTGGCCGCATTCTTGTCAGCGGCCCGCCTGAAGTCGTCGCGAAACACCCAGGGAGTCACACTGGGCGCTACCTCGCGCCGCTGCTGAAGTCACGCCGCGCGAAAACGGCGGCGGCCTAGGCGCACGAGACAGCTTGGGGTGACGCACGTGGCCATGCGCCATCACACGTCATGGCGTGGCTTATTGCCCACTGCGTGCTATCCGGTGCATGGTCCGCAGAAGATGGAGGAGACTCGCGCCCAGCGATGCGCATCGCATCTGCCCTACACCCTCGACAGGGCGCTGGTGCCATTCGGCTTTCGAGCTAACGAATGTGAGCGCGAGGTTCTGCCAGGCTGGCTCATTCAGCCGGTCTTCGCACGATTGATGCGAGGCCGGACAATGCCAAAGAAAAAGGCCTGCAACTTTCGTTGCAGGCCTTAATCCTTGGAACTGGCAGGAAACGAGTCGTTGCTTACGCTTCGACCGCGCCTTCCACGTCGCCTTCCGGACGGTCGAGCAGTTCGATGTAAGCCATCGGAGCATTGTCGCCGTTGCGGAAACCGCACTTCAGGATACGGATGTAACCGCCGTTGCGGGTAGCAAAGCGCGGGCCGAGTTCCTTGAAGACCTTAACCACCATCTCGCGGTCGCGCAGGCGATTGAACGCCAGGCGATGGTTCGCCAGCGTCGGTTGCTTGCCCAGAGTGATCAGGGGCTCGACAACGCGGCGCAGTTCTTTCGCCTTGGGCAGCGTGGTCTTGATGACTTCGTGGCGCAGCAGCGAGTTGGCCATGTTGCGGAACATTGCCGAACGATGGCTGCTGGTGCGGTTGAGCTTGCGAAGGCCGTTACCGTGACGCATTTCAGTTTTCCTCTACCTTTGCCGGTCAGCTTTGCTTTTCCAGGCCCGCCGGCGGCCAGTTTTCCAATTTCATCCCAAGCGTGAGGCCACGGGAGGCCAGCACATCCTTGATCTCGTTCAGCGACTTGCGACCGAGGTTCGGGGTCTTGAGCAATTCTGTTTCGGTTCTCTGGATCAGATCGCCGATGTAGTAAATGTTCTCCGCCTTCAGGCAGTTGGCCGAGCGAACGGTCAGTTCGAGATCGTCCACCGGACGCATCAGGATCGGATCGATGGTCGGAGCGCGCTGCACTTCCGGAGCCGTCGGCGTACCTTCCAGGTCGGCGAACACCGACAGTTGGTCCATCATGACGCGGGCCGCATAGCGGATCGCCTCTTCAGGTTCGACCGCACCGTTGGTCTCGATGTCGATCACCAGACGATCCAGGTCGGTACGCTGCTCAACACGAGCGCTTTCAACCTGATAGCTCACGCGGCGAACCGGGCTGAACGAAGCATCCAGCACAACACGACCGATGATCTTGTTCTCAGCTGCGGGGCGCACGTTACCCGGCACATAGCCGCGGCCTTGTTCGACCTTCAACTGCATATCCAGCTTGCCGCCCGGTGCCAGGTGGGCAATCACGTGATCCGGGTTGATGATCTCAACGTCGTGCGACGTTTCGATATCACCGGCCTTCACCACGCCCTCACCGGACTTCGACAGGCGCAGAACCGCTTCGGTACGATTGTGCAACTTCAGCACGACGCCCTTCAGGTTCAGCAGGATGTCGACTACGTCTTCACGCACGCCATCGAGCGTCGAGTACTCATGCAGCACGCCGTCGATGGACACCTCGGTCACGGCGTGACCCGGCAGCGACGACAACAGAATGCGGCGCAGCGCGTTGCCCAACGTATGACCGAAACCACGCTCGAACGGCTCCATCACGACGACGGCATGCACCGGCGATACGTTCTGGACGTCAATGATGCGGGGCTTCAGGAGGCTGTTACTCTGCATTGTTTATCCTTCTCACGAGCCTGAGGGGTCAGCATGCACCGGTTAGTGACCGACGCATCCACATTTCCACAACCAGACCTTCACTTGATGACGAAGGCATTCGGACCATCAGCGGTCAATCACCCGCGTCCTATTGCCGGGCCCCGAGGTCGCCAGTCGCTTCCTCAAGACCGCCGGCATCGCCCATCTCGTTTGCTCTGCAAACGGACGGTCGATGCCGTCATCAACACGCCATTCAAAAACTGTTAGATACGACGACGCTTCGGCGGACGGCAGCCGTTATGCGGAATCGGCGTGATGTCGGTGATCGACGTGATCTTCAGACCAAGCGCGTTCAGAGCACGCACGGCGGATTCGCGACCTGGGCCGGGACCCTTGATGCGCACTTCCAGGTTCTTCACACCACACTCTTGGGCAACCTTGCCGGCAGCCTCGGCCGCGACCTGTGCCGCGAACGGGGTGCTCTTGCGGGAGCCCTTGAAGCCAGCACCACCCGACGTGGCCCAGGACAACGCATTGCCCTGACGATCGGTGATGGTGATGATGGTGTTGTTGAACGAAGCGTGCACGTGGGCAATACCCTCGGCAACGTTCTTCTTGATCTTTTTGCGAACCTTCGCAGCAGTCTTTGCCATGTTCTATCCCAGCTTCTTATTTCTTGCCAGCGATCGGCTTGCGCGGACCCTTACGAGTTCTCGCATTCGTGCGGGTACGCTGACCGCGACACGGCAGACCACGACGATGACGCACACCGCGATAGCTGCCCAGGTCCATCAAACGCTTGATGTTCATGGTAATTTCACGACGAAGATCGCCTTCAACCGTGAACTTGCCCACCTCTTCGCGCAGACGATCCATCTGCTCTTCGGTGAGATCCTTGATCTTCGCGGAACGGGTAATACCCGCCGTATCGCAAATCTTCTGCGCACGAGAGCGACCAATGCCATAAATGGCGGTCAGAGCGATCTCGGTGTGCTTGTGATTCGGAATGTTTACACCAGCAATCCGGGCCATGAAATTACCTTTTGCTTACCCTGGCTACGCCCGACACAAATTGGGCGGAACTCAGAATTTTATATTAAATCGTAACGCCTATCAACCTTGGCGTTGCTTGTGACGCGGGTCTTCGCAGATCACGCGCACAACACCCTTGCGGCGGATCACCTTGCACTTGCGGCAGATCGCCTTAACGGAGGCCTGAACTCTCATCTCTCAACTCCTCAAAACCTTCTTGCTCGCCAGCGAGCTATAACAATCGACGTCGCACCCTAACCTGCTGGCGGAGATCCGCGGACCTCCGCTTCTCGACTACTTGGCCGACAGCGCCGAGCCACCCTTGAAGTTCGCCTTCTTGAGCAGGCTCTCATACTGGTGCGACATGATGTAGGCCTGCACCTGGGCCATGAAATCCATCGTCACGACCACGATGATCAGCAATGACGTGCCACCGAAATAGAAAGGCACTTGCCATTTCAGGATCAGCAGTTCCGGCAACAGGCACACCAACGTGATGTAAAGGGCCCCGACCAACGTCAGACGCATCAGGATCTTGTCGATGTAACGCGCCGTTTGTTCACCCGGACGAATCCCCGGCACGAAAGCGCCGGACTTCTTCAGGTTGTCTGCAGTCTCCTTGGCGTTGAACACCAGCGCCGTATAGAAGAAGCAGAAGAACACGATCGCGGCCGAATACAGCAGCACATAGATCGGCTGACCGGGCGACAGCGTACTGGCGAAATCACGCAGCCAACGCATGTTGTCCGACGTTCCGAACCACTGGCCCAGCGTTGCCGGGAACAGGATGATCGACGACGCAAAGATCGGCGGGATCACGCCCGACATGTTCAGCTTCAGCGGCAGATGGGAGCTTTGCCCGCCATACACCTTGTTGCCTACTTGACGCTTGGCGTAATTCACCAGGATCTTGCGCTGACCACGCTCGACGAACACCACGAAGGCAGTCACCAGCACCACCAACGCGACGATGACGATACCCGACAGCGGGTGGATCGAACCTGTACGCACCAACTCCAGCAGTCCGCCGATCGAATTCGGCAAGCCGGAAGCGATACCTGCGAAGATGATGATCGAGATACCGTTGCCCAGACCGCGCTCGGTGATCTGCTCACCCAGCCACATCAGGAACAACGTGCCCGTCACCAGCGTCGCGACAGTCGTGATTTCGAAAACCACGCCCGGATTCAATACCAAGCCTGCCTGCCCCTGCAGCGCCATCGAGATACCGAAGGCCTGGAACAGTGCCAGCAGAACCGTGCCGTACCGCGTGTATTGCGTGATCTTGCGACGACCCGCTTCGCCTTCTTTCTTCAGCGCCTCCAGTTGCGGCGACGCGATCGCCAGCAACTGCATGATGATCGACGCCGAAATGTACGGCATGATCCCCAGGGCAAAGATCGTGAAACGCGACAGCGCACCACCCGAAAACAGGTTGAACACGCCGAGGATCCCGCCCTTCTGTGATTCGAAGAGGCGAGAAAGCTCGGTGGGATCGATACCCGGAACCGGAATGTGCGCGCCGATGCGATACACCACCAACGCGCCCAGCAGGAACCACAGACGCCGCTTGAGATCGCTGAACTTGCCAGACTTCCCGAGCACCGCAGATTGGTTTGCCACGCTTCGCTTCCCTTGCTTTGTCCGCTAAGGCTTATTCAGCCACCGAGCCGCCGGCCGCTTCAATCGCAGCGCGGGCACCCTTGGTCGCCGTCAGGCCACGCAGGCTCACCTTGCGAGCGATTTCGCCCGACAGGATCACCTTGGCCGACAGTGCGTCCGCCGGTACGACACCGGCCTGCTTCAGCGACAGCAGATCGATTTCTTCGATCGGCAGCGCAGCAATTTCCGACAGGCGAACTTCGACATTACGAGCAGCCGTCAGCGACACGAAACCGCGCTTCGGCAGACGACGTTGCAGCGGCATTTGACCGCCTTCGAAGCCAACCTTGTGGAAACCGCCCGAACGCGACTTCTGACCCTTGTGGCCGCGGCCACAGGTCTTGCCGAGACCACTACCGATACCGCGGCCGACACGCTTCGAAGCGTGCTTGGCGCCTTCGCCCGGCTTGAGGTTATTCAGTTCCATTTATTCCTCGCACTTCACCAGATACGAGACCTTGTTGATCATGCCGCGCACTTCGGGCGTATCAACGAGTTCGACCGTATGGTTGAGACGACGCAGACCCAGACCACGCACGGTGGCGCGGTGCGGCTGCTTGGTGCCGATGAGACTCTTCACCAGCGTGACGCGAATCTTCTTGTCAGCCATGACGCTTACCCCAGAATTTCTTCAACGGACTTGCCGCGCTTGGCAGCAATTTCCGCCGGCGTGCTGGTGGCGAAGAGGCCGTTCAGCGTCGCACGGACAACGTTGTAAGGGTTGGTCGAACCGATGCACTTGGCGATGACGTCGGTGACGCCCATCACTTCGAACACCGCGCGCATTGCGCCACCGGCGATGATGCCGGTACCGCTCGGAGCCGGCTGCATCAGCACTTCGGATGCGCCGTGACGGCCGATCACCGAGTGCTGCAGGGTGCCATTGCGCAGGGGAACACGCGCCAGCTTGCGACGGGCTTCGTCCATCGCCTTCTGCACGGCCACCGGCACTTCACGGGCCTTGCCCTTGCCCATGCCGACGCCACCGTCGCCATCGCCCACCACGGTCAGTGCGGCGAAGCCGAGGATACGGCCACCCTTCACCACCTTGGTGACGCGATTGATCGACACCATTTTCTCGCGCAGGCCATCATCGCGCTCGTCAGCGGCCTGAACCTTCTTAGTCTGTTGCTTAGCCATAGGACTCTCGCTTAGAACTTCAGACCGCCTTCGCGGGCGGCCTCAGCCAGCGCCTTGACGCGACCGTGATATTGGAAACCCGCGCGATCGAAAGCCACGGTATCGATACCCTTGGCCACCGCACGCTCGGCGATCAGCTTGCCAACTGCCGCTGCTGCGGCGACATTGCCACCATTGGCGACTTGGCTCTTGACGGCGGCTTCGACGGTCGAAGCCGAGGCCAGCACTTGATTGCCTTCGGCGGAGATCACCTGCGCATAAATGTGCAGGTTCGAACGGAACACCGTCAGACGAACCTTCCGCAGTTCGGCGATGTGAGCCCGGGTCTTGCGGGCTCGGCGCAAACGCGCATCTTTCTTGTTCATAATCGTCCGCCTTTACTTCTTCTTGGTCTCTTTGAGCGCCACCACTTCGTCGGCATAACGAACACCCTTGCCCTTGTAGGGTTCAGGTGCGCGGTACGCGCGAATTTCGGCCGCCACTTGACCAACAACCTGCTTGTCGACGCCCTTGATGACGATTTCCGTCTGCGTGGGGGTTTCAACCTTGATGCCAGCCGGCATCTGGTGCACCACAGGGTGCGAGAAACCCAACGACAGGTTCAGCTTGTCGCCTTGAGCCTGGGCACGATAACCCACGCCCACCAGGTTCAGCTGGCGCTCGAAGCCTTTGCTCACGCCGGTGACCATATTGCTCACCAGCGCGCGGGTCGTACCGGACATGGCATTCGCATTCACCGCACCGTCCAGCGCCTTGCACTGAAGATTCGCACCTTCGCGCTCGACACTGACCGACGGATGCAGGCGCTGCTTGAGCGTACCCAGCGGCCCCTTCACCGTGATCTCGCCAGCGGCCAGCGTGACGTCCACGCCAGCGGGCAGTGCGATCGGATTCTTAGCTACACGTGACATCGATATCTCCTTACGCCACGATGCAGAGCACTTCGCCGCCAACATTGCTGGCGCGCGCGCGGCGGTCGGTCATCACGCCGGACGGGGTCGACACGATAGCCACACCCAGACCGTTCATGACGCGCGGCAGGTCGCCGCTACCCTTGTAAACACGCAGACCAGGACGGCTCACGCGCTCGATGCGTTCGATAACCGGACGACCAGCGTAGTACTTGAGCGCAATGTTCAGCTCGCGCTCGGCACCTTCGCCGCGAACGGCGAAATCGTCGATATAACCTTCGTCCTTCAACACTTGGGCGATCGCAACCTTCAACTTCGAGGCCGGCATGGCCACAGCGCCCTTCTGGGCTTGTTGCGCGTTGCGAATACGCGTCAGCATATCGGCGATCGGATCAGACATACTCATCGCTCGATCTCCTTACCAGCTAGCCTTGGTCATGCCAGGCACTTCGCCACGGAAAGCCACTTCACGCAGCTTGTTGCGGCACAGACCGAACTTACGGAACACACCACGCGGGCGGCCAGTCAGTTCGCAACGATTGCGCAGGCGCGACGGGCTGGCGTTGCGCGGCAGCGCTTGAAACTTTTGACGAGCTTCGGCGCGTTCTTCGTCCGAGACATTCACGTCATTGATCACGGCGAGCAGCGCGGTGCGCTTGGCGGCAAACTTCTCGACCGTCTTGCGGCGCTTTTCTTCGCGATTGATAAGAGCAACTTTTGCCATGTCTGCCTCAGTTCTTGAACGGGAACTTGAACGCGGTCAGCAGCGCGCGCGCTTCTTCGTCCGTCTTCGCTGTCGTGGTGATGCTGATGTTCAAACCACGCAGAGCGTCGATCTTGTCGTACTCGATCTCGGGGAAAATGATCTGCTCTTTCACACCGAGGTTGTAGTTGCCACGGCCGTCGAAACCCTTGGCCTGGATACCACGAAAGTCGCGGATACGCGGCATCGCGATCGAAACCAGACGATCCAGAAATTCGAACATGCGCGGACCACGCAACGTCACCATGCAGCCAATCGGATAGCCTTCGCGGATCTTGAAA
Organism: Uliginosibacterium sp. sgz301328; assembly: GCF_041807905.1. Lineage (NCBI taxonomy): Bacteria > Pseudomonadati > Pseudomonadota > Betaproteobacteria > Rhodocyclales > Zoogloeaceae > Uliginosibacterium > Uliginosibacterium sp. sgz301328. Next base: position 134,063 of record NZ_JBGVSA010000011.1, on the reverse strand, counting down.
CCGGCGATCGACTTCTTGGCCTTCGTGGTAACGGGCTTCTGGCCAGCAATCTTGGTCAGATCGCCGACAGCGTTGTCCAGAACCTTCTTGTCGCCCACTGCTTCACCGACACCCATGTTGAGGGTGATCTTGGTGATGCGGGGCACTTCCATGACGGACTTGTAGCCGAACTGCTTGATCAGCTCAGGCGCCACCGTCGACTTGTAAAACTCTTGCAAGCGAGCCATGGTGTTCCCTCTTAAGCGCCGACTTGTTCGCCGTTCGACTTGAACACGCGAACCTTCTTGCCGCCTTCAAGCGTCTTGAAGCCAACGCGGTCAGCCTTTTGCGTCGCCGGGTTGAACAGCGCCACGTTCGACACGTGAATCGGCATTTCGCGCTCGACGATACCGCCCACCTGCCCCTTGATCGGATTCGGCTTGGTGTGCTTCTTGACGCGATTCACACCCTCGACGACCAGGCGATCGTCAACCGGCGAAACGCTCAGCACCGTGCCGCGCTTACCCTTATCCTTACCTGCCAGGACGACAACCTCGTCCCCTTTGCGAATCTTGCTCATGTTCGCCCCTTAGAGGACTTCCGGTGCCAGCGAGACGATCTTCATGAAACGCTCGGTACGCAGCTCGCGCGTAACCGGCCCGAAGATACGGGTCCCGATGGGCTCCAACTTGTTGTTCAACAGCACCGCTGCGTTCTTGTCGAACTTGACCAGCGAACCGTCCGGACGGCGCACGCCCTTGGCCGTACGCACGACCACAGCGCTGTATACATCGCCCTTCTTGACGCGACCACGAGGAGCCGCATCCTTGATGCTCACCTTGATGATGTCGCCCACGCCGGCATACCGACGCTTGGAGCCGCCCAACACCTTGATGCACATAACCGAACGCGCACCGGTGTTATCGGCGACGTCGAGTACCGTCTGCATTTGGATCATTTTTTAAACTCCATCCAACTTGACGCGCAAACCGAAGAAAGCGCTCAGTATTGGATCCCGTCCGGGTGAAAAACCCTGCCAAGCAGCAGGGTGATGAGTCGGCCAGTATAGCCAAGCACAAATAATAATGCAAGGCCAAGCTCGCGCCGGCCTTGCATTCTTTTATCGATCAGTCGATCAGGCGCGGGCCTTTTCGACGACCTTCGTTACCTTCCAGCTCTTGGTGCGCGAGATCGGACGGCATTCCTCGATCTCCACCAGGTCGCCGGCAGCGGCAACGCCATCTTCAACGTGCGCATGGTACTTCTGCGAACGTACGATCACCTTGCCATACAGCGGGTGCTTGACGCGGCGCTCGATCAGGACCGTCACCGTCTTTTGCATCTTGTCGCTGACGACACGGCCGACCAGCGTGCGATGCATGACTTGATTCTGTTCACTCATTGGGCCACCGCCTTCTCACGCAGAATGGTACGAACGCGCGCGATATCGCGGCGAACGCGACCCAGCTGAGCGCTGTTCGTCAGCTGTTGCGTCGCGTGTTGCATGCGCAAGGAGAATTGCTCCTTGAGCAGCGCCACGAGTTCATCGTTCAGTTCGCTGGTGCTCTTTGCACGAAGATCATTGCTCTTCATGATCACCCCACTTGCCGCGTCACGAACGCGGTCTCCAACGGAAGCTTGGCAGCGGCCAGGCGGAACGCCTCGCGAGCCAGCGCCTCATCAACACCATCCATCTCGTACAGCACCTTGCCGGGCTGGATTTCTGCAACCCAGTATTCCGGGTTGCCCTTACCGTTACCCATACGGACTTCGGCAGGCTTCTTCGAGATGGGCTTGTCCGGGAACACGCGAATCCAGATGCGACCGCCGCGCTTGATGTGACGCGTCATGGCACGACGGGCGGATTCGATCTGGCGCGCCGTCAGACGACCGCGACCGATCGCCTTGAGGCCGAAGTCGCCGAAGCTGACCTTCGCGCCACGAGTCGCGATACCTTTGTTGCGACCCTTCTGTTCCTTACGATACTTTCTTCTATTCGGCTGCAGCATCGTTCGCTCCTGCGTTCTTCGCACCGCTCACCGGCTTGCGCACGGCACGGCGAGGGGCCGGCTTGTCGCCGTCATTGCGCGACGGACGACGGCCACGACGACCCTCTTCTTCCTTCGCTTCGACAGCGGCCTGCTCGTTACGGCCCAGGTATTCACCCTTGTAGACCCACACCTTGATACCGATGACGCCGTAAGTCGTGCGGGCTTCCGAGAAGCCGTAGTCGATATCGGCGCGCAGGGTGTGCAGCGGCACACGACCTTCGCGATACCATTCGGTACGAGCGATTTCGATACCGTTCAGGCGACCCGAGCTCATGATCTTGATGCCTTGGGCACCCAGACGCATGGCGTTCTGCATCGCGCGCTTCATTGCGCGACGGAACATGATGCGCTTTTCGAGCTGTTGCGCGATCGAATCGGCGATCAGCTGCGCATCGATTTCGGGCTTGCGGATTTCTTCGATATTGACGTGCACCGGCACGCCCATGATCTTCTGAAGATCCGCCTTCAGTTGCTCGATATCTTCACCCTTCTTGCCGATCACAACACCCGGACGGGCGCTGAAAACGGTAATGCGGGCATTCTTCGCCGGGCGCTCGATCAGCACGCGGCCAACCGAAGCGTGAGCCAGCTTCTTCTTCAGATGCTCGCGGACCTTGATGTCCTCGTGCAGCATCTTTGCATAGCTCTGACTGTTGGCGAACCAACGAGAGCCCCAATCCCGGGTCACCGCAAGGCGGAAGCCGGTCGGATGGATTTTCTGTCCCATACGCTCTCCTTACTCCCCAACAGTCACGTAGATGTGGCAGGTCTGCTTCTCGATGCGATTGCCACGACCCTTTGCGCGGGCCGTGAAACGCTTCAGGGAAGTACCCTTTTCCACGTGGATCGTCTTGACCTTCAGCGCGTCGATATCAGCGCCGTCGTTATGCTCGGCGTTGGCGATTGCCGATTCGAGCACCTTCTTGACGATACCGGCGCCCTTCTTCGGGCAGAACGTCAGGATATTCAGCGCCTGATCAACGGACTTGCCGCGCACCAAGTCAGCCACGAGACGGCCCTTCTGGGCCGAGAGGCGAACGCCGCGCAAACTGGCATTAGTTTCCATAATCACCCCTTACTTCTTGGCCTTCTTGCTCGCAGCGTGACCCTTGAAGGTACGCGTCAGAGCAAACTCGCCGAGCTTGTGGCCGACCATGTTTTCCGTGACATACACGGGAATGTGCTGGCGACCGTTATGCACGGCAATCGTCAGACCCACAAACTCAGGCAGCACCGTTGAACGGCGCGACCAGGTCTTGATGGGCCGCTTGTCATTCGAGCTGACCGCAGCGTCCACTTTCTTGATGAGGTGGGCGTCTACAAACGGTCCCTTTTTAATAGAACGTGCCATGACTACCTCTTATCGCTTGTGACGACGCTGAACGATCATGCTGTTCGTGCGCTTGTTGCTGCGCGTGCGATAACCCTTCGTCGGGGTACCCCACGGACTGACAGGCACACGACCCTCACCGGTACGGCCTTCACCACCACCGTGCGGGTGATCCACCGGGTTCATCGCCACACCGCGAACGGTCGGACGAATACCACGCCAACGTTGCGCACCGGCCTTGCCGATCTTGCGCAGGTTGTGCTCTTCGTTACCGACTTCACCGATCGTCGCGCGGCACTCGATGTGCACGCGACGGATTTCGCCCGAACGCAGGCGCAGCTGTGCGTAGCTGCCTTCACGAGCCAGCAATTGCACCGACGTACCGGCCGAACGCGCCAGTTGCGCGCCCTTCCCAGGCAGCATCTCGATGCAGTGGATCGTCGAGCCGACGGGAATATTACGGATCGGCAATGCGTTGCCCACCTTGATAGGAGCCTCAGAGCCGGAAACGATTTCCTGACCGACCTGCACGCCCTTCGGAGCAATGATGTAACGACGCTCACCGTCGGCGTAGCACAGCAGCGCGATGTTCGCGGTACGGTTCGGGTCGTATTCGATACGCTCGACCTTGGCCACGATGCCATCCTTGTTGCGCTTGAAGTCGACCACGCGATAGTGCTGCTTGTGACCGCCGCCCTTGTGACGCGTAGTGATATGGCCGTTGTTGTTGCGACCTGCCGTATGCGATTGACTCTCGACCAGGGAAGCAACCGGACGACCCTTGTACAGGTTCGGGTTGACAACCTTGACGACGCCGCGACGACCTGCCGACGTAGGCTTGACTTTGACCAGCATTATGCGGCCCCTCCATCAACGAAGTTGATTTCCTGACCCGGCTTCAAGCTCACGAAGGCCTTTTTCCAGCCTTTGCGCTGACCGACGATACGGCCGAAACGCTTCACCTTGCCCTTGACGTTCAGGATCTGCACGGACTGCACTTCAACCTTGAACAGCAGCTCAACAGCCGCCTTCACTTCGGGCTTGGTCGCGGACGACGCCACGCGGAAAACCACTTGCTCATTCTTCTCAGCAACAGCCGTTGCCTTTTCCGAAATCTGCGGTGCGAGCAGCACCTGCAGCAGGCGCTCTTGATTCACGCTCATTGCCACATCTCCTCGATCTTGGCGACCGCAGCACGGGTGATCAGCACGCGCGGATAACGAACCAGCGACACCGGATCCGTTTCATGCGCCTCGAGCACCAGCACGTTCGGCAGGTTACGCGACGACAGATAGAGGTTCTCATCCATCTCGTCGGTAATGACCAGCGCCGATTCGGCGCCAAAACCCTTCAGCTTCTGGGCCAGCAGGCGAGTCTTCGGGGCGTCCAGCGCAACGTTCTCGACCACCAGCAGACGCTCTTCACGCACCAACTGCGACAGGATCGCGGCAATACCGGCGCGATACATCTTGCGGTTGACCTTCTGCGAGAAGTTCTCTTCCGGGCTATTCGGGAAAATGCGACCACCACCACGCCACAGCGGCGAGGACGTCATACCGGCACGAGCACGGCCCGTACCCTTTTGACGCCACGGCTTCTTGGTCGTGTGCTTGACTTGCTCGCGATCCTTCTGAGCACGATTACCGGAGCGGGCGTTGGCTTGGTAAGCCACCACGAGCTGGTGAATCAGCGCCTCGTTGTACTCACGACCAAACAGGGCATCCGAAGCTTGCACCGTCGATGCAGCCTGGCCCTGGTCGTTGATCAGTTTCAGTTCCATGACGCCTCCGCTCACGCCTTGACAGCCGGACGAACAACCACGTTGCCGCCGTCATGACCGGGCACAGCGCCCTTGACGAGCAGCAGACCGCGCTCGACATCGACACGCACCACTTCCAGGTTTTGCACGGTCGCCTTGACCGCACCCAGATGACCGGTCATGCGCTTACCCGGGAACACACGACCCGGATCCTGCGCCATACCGATCGAACCCGGCACGTTGTGGCTGCGCGAGTTACCGTGAGAAGCACGGTTGGAAGCGAAATTGTGACGCTTGATAACGCCGGCGTAGCCCTTACCGATGGACGTACCCGTCACATCGACCTTCTGGCCCACGGCAAAGATATCGACGCTGATCACGTCACCAGCCTTCAGGCTCTCGAGCTTTTCAGCGGCAACAGCGAATTCGCGCAGGATGCTGCCAGCCTCGACACCCGCCTTGGCGAGGTGACCGGCCAGCGCCTTCGAAACGCGGCTCGCACGGCGTTCGCCGTACGTAACCTGAACAGCCGAGTAGCCATCCAGATCAGGCGTCTTGATTTGGGTCACGCGATTGTTCGACACGTCAAGCACCGTCACCGGAACGGAAGCACCGTCCTCGGCAAAGATGCGAGTCATGCCGACCTTGCGACCAACAAGGCCCAGACTCATGTTTTTCTCCTATGACCCGGTTGCGATTGACCGAGCCGACGCATAAAAACGATAGCTCCGCGCCCAAAAAGACGCGAAGCCTTGGATTCTAACTTACCAACCCGTTGAAACGCAAGCTCTTACTGCAGCTTGATTTCCACGTCAACACCCGCCGGCAGATCCAGCTTCATCAGCGCGTCAACCGTCTTGTCGGTCGGATCGATGATGTCCATCAGGCGTTGGTGGGTGCGGATTTCGAATTGGTCACGCGAAGTCTTGTTCACGTGCGGGGAACGCAGAACGTTGAAGCGCTCGATGCGGGTCGGCAGCGGAACGGGGCCACGAACGACGGCGCCGGTGCGCTTGGCCGTATCGACGATTTCCAGGGCCGACTGGTCGATCAGACGATAGTCGAAAGCCTTGAGGCGGATACGGATTTTCTGGTTTTGCATGATGTGTGTCCTAAAGAGCGAAAGAGCGTAATGAAAAGTGCAGCTTCCGGATAAAACAACGCGGCCCGCAAGATTTGCGGGCCGCGCAGCATATCACGAATTACTCGATGATCTTGGCGACGACGCCAGCACCCACGGTGCGGCCACCTTCGCGGATCGCGAAACGCAGACCTTCTTCCATGGCGATCGGGGCGATCAGCTTCACCGTGATCGACACGTTGTCGCCCGGCATCACCATCTCGGTGCCTTCCGGCAGCGCGATCGAACCCGTCACGTCGGTCGTACGGAAGTAGAACTGCGGACGATAGTTGTTGAAGAACGGCGTATGACGACCGCCTTCGTCCTTGCTCAGCACGTACACTTCACCCGTGAAGTGCGTGTGCGGCGTGATCGAACCCGGCTTGGCCAGCACTTGGCCGCGCTCGACTTCTTCGCGCTTCGTGCCACGCAGCAGCACGCCGACGTTGTCACCGGCCTGACCTTGATCCAGCAGCTTGCGGAACATTTCCACGCCCGTGCAGGTGGTCTTGGTGGTCGGCTTGATACCGACGATTTCGATTTCTTCGCCGACCTTGACGATGCCGCGCTCGACACGACCCGTCACAACGGTGCCACGACCCGAGATCGAGAACACGTCTTCGATCGGCAGCAGGAACGGCTTATCAACTGCACGCTCCGGCGTCGGGATGTAGGAGTCCAGCGCATCGGCCAGGGCCATGATGGCCACTTCGCCCAGCTCGCCCTTGTCGCCCTCCAGCGCCTTCAGGGCCGAACCCTTGATGATGGGGATGTCATCGCCCGGGAATTCGTACTTGGACAGCAGCTCGCGCACTTCCATTTCGACGAGTTCCAGCAGCTCGGCGTCATCCACCATGTCGCACTTGTTCAGGAACACGATGATGTAGGGCACGCCCACTTGACGGGCCAGCAGGATGTGCTCGCGGGTCTGCGGCATCGGGCCGTCAGCAGCCGAACACACCAGGATCGCGCCGTCCATCTGCGCAGCACCCGTGATCATGTTCTTCACGTAGTCGGCGTGGCCCGGGCAATCAACGTGCGCGTAGTGACGGCTGGCCGTCTCGTATTCCACGTGCGAGGTGTTGATCGTGATACCACGTGCCTTTTCTTCCGGCGCGTTGTCGATTTCGTCGTACTTCTTCGCCGAACCGCCGAACTTCGCCGACAGCACCGTCGCGATCGCCGCCGTCAGCGTCGTCTTGCCATGGTCAACGTGACCAATCGTACCAACGTTCACGTGCGGTTTCGTCCGCTCGAATTTTTCCTTGGCCATTTCCCAATATCCTCGGTCAGTAGAGTGTGATTACTTCTTGTTAATGATGGCGTCAGCGACGTTCTTCGGCGCTTCGGCGTAGTGCTTGAATTCCATCGAGTACGTGGCGCGGCCCTGCGACAGCGAACGCATCGTCGTCGAGTAGCCGAACATTTCCGCCAGGGGCACTTCGGCCTTGATGGCCTTGATGCCACCAGGCAGATCTTCCATCCCCTGGACGATACCGCGACGGCTCGACAGATCGCCCATCACGTTGCCCATGTACTCTTCCGGCGTTTCCACTTCCACGGCCATCATCGGCTCGAGAATCACCGGACTGGCGCGACGGCAGCCTTCCTTGAAGGCCATCGAAGCTGCCATCTTGAACGCGTTTTCGTTCGAGTCCACATCGTGGTACGAACCGAAATGCAGCGTAACCTTGACGTCAACCACCGGGAAGCCGGCCAGCACGCCGTTCGGCAGGCTGTCCTGCAGGCCCTTGTCAACCGCCGGGATGTATTCGCGCGGCACGACACCACCCTTGATGGCATCGACGAACTCGTAACCCTTGCCTGCTTCGTTCGGCTCGATCTTGAGCACGACGTGACCATACTGACCACGACCGCCGGACTGCTTGACGAATTTGCCTTCGGCGTCTTCGACGACCTTGCGGATCGTCTCACGGTAAGCAACCTGCGGCGCGCCAACGTTGGCTTCAACGCCAAACTCACGCTTCATGCGGTCGACAATAATTTCGAGGTGAAGCTCGCCCATCCCGGAAATCACGGTCTGGCCGGACTCTTCGTCGGTGCGCACGCGGAACGACGGATCTTCTTGTGCCAGACGGCCAAGAGCCAGACCCATTTTTTCCTGGTCGCCCTTCGTCTTCGGCTCGACGGCCACGTGAATCACGGGCTCCGGGAATTCCATGCGCTCAAGCGTCACTTCTGCGTCCGGATCGCACAGCGTTTCACCCGTCGTCACCGACGACAGACCGATCGCCGCCGCGATATCGCCTGCGCGCACTTCTTCGATTTCCTGACGATCGTTTGCGTGCATCTGCACCAAGCGACCAATGCGCTCCTTCTTGCCCTTCACCGGGTTGTATACGGTGTCACCAGACTTCACCACACCGGAATACACGCGAATGAAGGTCAGCTGACCGACGTACTTGTCGGACATGAGCTTGAACGCCAGCGCCGAGAACTTCTCGTCATCGGAAGCCTTGCGTTCGACTTCTTGGTCGCGATCGTCCACGCCCTTGACCGGGGGAATATCGACCGGAGACGGCAGGAATTCGATCACGGCATCCAGCATGCGCTGAACACCCTTGTTCTTGAAGGCGGTCCCGCACAGCATCGGCTGGATCTCGCAAGCGATCGTACGATCGCGCAGCCCCTTGATGATGTCGGCTTCCGACAGCTCACCATTTTCGAGGTAGCTGTTCATCAAGTCTTCCGACGATTCCGCGGCAGCCTCGACCATCTTTTCGCGCCATTCGTTGCACGAATCAATCAGCTCAGCGGGAATGTCCTCGTACGTGAACTTGGTGCCTTGGGATGCCTCGTCCCAGATGATCGCCTTCATCTTGATCAGATCGACCACGCCCTTGAAGTTGTCTTCAGCGCCGATAGGCACGACAACCGGCACGGGGTTAGCGGTCAGGCGCTTCTTCAGCTGGTCGTAGACCTTGAAGAAGTTGGCACCGGTGCGGTCCATCTTGTTGACGAACGCCAGACGCGGCACGCCGTACTTGTTGGCCTGGCGCCACACGGTTTCGGATTGCGGTTGAACACCGCCGACCGCGCAGTACACCATGCAGGCACCGTCCAGCACGCGCATGGAGCGCTCCACTTCAATCGTGAAGTCCACGTGCCCCGGGGTGTCGATGATGTTCACACGGTGTTCCGGGAAGTTGCCAGCCATGCCCTTCCAGAACGTCGTCACAGCAGCCGAGGTGATGGTGATACCACGCTCCTGCTCCTGCTCCATCCAGTCGGTCGTCGCTGCACCATCGTGCACTTCGCCCAACTTGTGATTGACGCCGGTGTAGAAAAGAATCCGCTCGGTCGTCGTCGTTTTGCCGGCGTCGATGTGAGCAGAAATACCAATATTGCGATAGCGCTCGATCGGGGTCTTGCGTGCCACGGTATTAACCTTTAATTGAATGAACCCTGCAAATCAGGAGAGGGACTGGGGTCGCCGCCAAAAGCATTCGAGCCCTGTACAGGGCCCGAAGCTTGCCCATAAGGGCCAAATGCGGCTGACGATCAGAACCGGTAGTGGGCAAACGCCTTGTTGGCGTCGGCCATGCGATGGACTTCGTCGCGCTTCTTCATGGCAGCGCCACGGCCTTCAGCGGCCTCGATCAGCTCGCCGGCGAGGCGTTGAGCCATCGACTTTTCCGAACGCTTACGAGCAGCTTCACGAATCCAGCGCATCGACAGCGCCATGCGGCGGCTCGGACGCACTTCCACGGGAACCTGATAGTTGGCACCACCGACGCGGCGGCTCTTCACTTCCACCACCGGCTTAACATTGCCGACTGCCGACTGGAAGACCTCGATCGGGTTCTTGCCGGACTTGGCAGCAATGACATCCAGCGCACCGTAGACAATGCGTTCGGCAACAGCCTTCTTACCGGACATCATGATGACGCTGACAAACTTGGAAACGTCCTGGCTACCGAATTTCGGATCAGGCAGAACTTCACGCTTGGGTACTTCGCGACGACGTGGCATGGCAAACCTCTATTCAACAATACCGGACAATTAAGCCTGCTTCGGACGCTTCGCGCCGTACTTCGAGCGGGACTGCTTACGATCCTTGACGCCCTGCAGGTCGAGAGAACCGCGCACGATGTGGTAACGCACACCAGGCAAGTCCTTCACACGACCGCCGCGAATCAGGACAACCGAGTGCTCTTGCAGGTTGTGGCCTTCACCGCCGATATAGGAGATGACTTCGAAGCCATTGGTCAGACGAACCTTGGCGACCTTACGAAGCGCGGAGTTCGGCTTCTTCGGGGTCGTCGTATAGACACGAGTGCAAACGCCACGCTTCTGCGGACAGGCTTCCAGCGCAGGGACCTTGCTCTTGGCCTGCGCAACTTGACGCCCTTGGCGTACCAGCTGGTTAATTGTAGGCATAGTACATTTCTTATTGATGTCGAGCCGCGGACTCGCCGCCGCTCGACGAATAAAACACAGGAGTCGACTGCGATTGGTCGACCCATTCAAAGACGCGGGAGTATAAACGCCCCCCGCGCCACCCGTCAACCTGCGTGGGATGTCTCGGAGACTTCCTCGCTCGGCAGTTGCGCCGCTTCGCCAGTGATGCCGCCGCCCAGATCGAGCCCTGCCGACTGCGCCCGACGGGTGCGGTGGTAGGCCAGACCGGTACCGGCCGGGATCAGGCGACCGACGATCACGTTTTCCTTCAGGCCGCGAAGTTCATCGCGCTTGCCCATGATGGCCGCTTCGGTCAGCACACGCGTCGTTTCCTGGAAGGAAGCGGCGGAGATGAACGAATCGGTGGACAGCGACGCCTTCGTGATACCCAGCAGCATGTACTCGAAGGTGGCCGGCTGCTTGTCTTCGGCGATCACGCGATCGTTTTCGTCCAGCAGTTCCGAACGCTCGACCTGCTCTTCACGGATGAAGCGCGTATCGCCCGGATCGGAGATCACCGTACGACGCAGCATCTGGCGCACGATCACTTCGATGTGCTTGTCGTTGATCTTCACGCCCTGCAGACGATAGACGTCCTGCACTTCGTCGATGATGTAGCGAGCCAGCGCTTCGACGCCCTGCAGACGCAGGATGTCGTGCGGATCGGCCGGACCGTCGACAATCAGTTCGCCACGCTGGACGACCTGACCATCGTGCACCATCACGTGCTTGTCCTTCGGAATCAGGAATTCGTGCGCCGTGCCATCCGGCTCGGTGATCACGAGACGCTGCTTGCCCTTGGTGTCCTTGCCGAACGACAGCGTACCCGTCACATCGGCCAGCATGCCGGCATCCTTCGGAGCACGCGCTTCGAACAGTTCGGCCACGCGCGGCAGGCCCCCGGTAATGTCGCGGGTCTTGGCGGATTCCTGCGGGATACGTGCAAGCACGTGACCCACGGCAACCTGTTCGCCATCCTTCACGGTGATCAGCGAGCCGACCTGGAAGGTAATCGTGACGGACTGTTCGGTACCGGCGATTTTCACTTCCTCGCCGGCGTCGTTGATCAGCTTGACCTGCGGACGCACGCCCTTGCTTGCAGCGCCGCCCGAACGACGCTTGGCGTCGATGACGACGAGCGTCGACAGACCCGTGACTTCGTCGATCTGCTTGGCAACGGTAGCGCCTTCTTCGACGTTCTCGAACTTGATGGTACCGGCGTACTCCGTGATGATCGGACGCGTATGCGGATCCCAGGTTGCCAGTTGCGTGCCGGCCTTGATGGCGCTGCCATCGTCGACCAGCAGCGTGGCGCCGTACGGCAGTTTGTGACGTTCGCGCTCACGACCGACATCATCCGCCACGACCATTTCGGCCGAACGTGCGATGACAATCTTCTCGCCCTTGGCGTTCGTGACGTAACGCATGTTGCCGGTGAAGCGTACGGTACCCGCCGACTTGGCTTCGACCGAGCTCGCAACCGCTGCGCGGGATGCTGCACCACCAACGTGGAAGGTACGCATCGTAAGCTGAGTGCCCGGCTCGCCGATCGACTGGGCGGCGATCACGCCGACCGCCTCGCCGACGTTCACCAGATGACCACGGCCCAGGTCGCGACCGTAGCACTTGGCGCACATGCCGTAACGGGTTTCGCAGGTCAGCGGCGTGCGCACGCGCACTTCGTCCACACCCAGCGAATCGATCAGGTCGCAGGCGTTTTCGTCCAGCAACGTGCCGGCGTCCAGCACGGTTTCCTGCGTCTCGGGGTTGATGACGTCGTCAGCCGCGACACGGCCGAGGATACGTTCACGCAGCGGTTCGACCACTTCACCGCCTTCGACCAGTGCCTTCATGACGAAGCCGGCATTGGTGCCGCAGTCCTCTTCCACCACGACCAAATCCTGCGTCACATCGACCAAGCGACGAGTCAGGTAACCGGAGTTCGCGGTCTTGAGTGCCGTATCGGCCAGACCTTTACGAGCACCGTGAGTCGAGATGAAGTACTGAAGAACGTTCAAGCCTTCGCGGAAGTTCGTCGTGATCGGCGTCTCGATGATCGAGCCGTCCGGCTTGGCCATCAGGCCGCGCATACCCGCCAGCTGACGAATCTGGGCGGCCGAACCACGGGCGCCGGAGTCAGCCATCATGTAGATGGAATTGAACGACTCCTGCTTGACGTTGGCACCGTGACGGTCGACCACGTCTTCCTGACCGAGGTGCTCCATCATCGCGCGGGCAACCTGGTCGCCGGTGCGGCCCCAGATATCGACCACCTTGTTGTAGCGCTCGCCTTCGGTCACGAGACCGGACGCGTACTGCTGAGCGATTTCCTTCACTTCGTGTTCGGATGCGCTGATGATCTTTTCCTTCGCCTCGGGGACCAGCATGTCCTTGATGGCGATGGAGATGCCGGCGCGCGTGGCCAGGCCGAAACCGAACTGCATCAGGCGGTCGGCGAAGATCACGGTTTCACGCAGGCCGCAGCGGCGGAACGAGGTGTTGATCAGGCGCGAGATTTCTTTTTTCTTCAGCGCCTTGTCGATCACCGAGAACGGCAGTCCGGCAGGCAGAATTTCGGACAGCAGTGCGCGGCCCGCGGTCGTGTTGTAGCGCGTGATCTTCTCGATCTTTTCGCCAGCCGGGGTCACGTCGTATTCGCGGATACGCACGGACACCTTGGCGTGCAACGAGATCTGGCCCGACTCATAGGCACGCTTGACTTCCGACACGTCAACGAAGGCCATGCCTTCGCCCGGGACGTTCACGCCAGCGCGGGTCGCGTAGTACAGACCCAGCACGATATCCTGCGACGGGACGATGATCGGCTCGCCGTTGGCGGGCGACAGCACGTTGTTGGAGGCCAGCATCAGCGTGCGGGCTTCCATCTGCGCTTCCAGCGACAGCGGCACGTGGACGGCCATCTGGTCACCGTCGAAGTCGGCGTTGAAGGCCACGCAGACCAGCGGGTGCAGTTGGATCGCTTTGCCTTCGATCAGGATCGGCTCGAATGCCTGGATCCCCAGACGGTGCAGCGTCGGCGCACGGTTGAGCATGACCGGGTGTTCGCGGATGACATCTTCCAGGATATCCCACACCACCGGCTCTTGCGATTCAACCAGCTTCTTGGCCTGCTTGATGGTCGTGGCCAGCCCCATCAGCTCGAGTTTGTTGAAAATGAACGGCTTGAACAGCTCCAGCGCCATCAGCTTGGGCAGACCACACTGATGCAGCTTGAGTTGCGGGCCCACGGTAATCACCGAACGACCGGAGTAGTCGACGCGCTTACCGAGCAGGTTCTGGCGGAAACGACCGCCCTTACCCTTGATCATGTCGGCCAGCGACTTGAGCGGACGCTTGTTGGCGCCCGTCATCGCCTTGCCGCGGCGGCCATTGTCCAGCAACGAGTCAACCGATTCCTGCAGCATGCGCTTTTCGTTGCGCACGATGATTTCCGGCGCTTTCAGTTCGAGCAGGCGCTTCAGGCGGTTGTTGCGGTTGATGACGCGACGATACAGATCGTTCAGGTCCGAAGTCGCGAAGCGGCCACCATCCAGCGGCACCAGCGGACGCAGATCCGGGGGCAGCACCGGCAGCACTTCCATGATCATCCAGTCCGGCTTGATGCCGGATTGCATGAAGGCCTCCAGCACCTTGAGGCGCTTGACGATCTTCTTGATCTTGGCCTCAGAACCCGTGGTTTCCAGCTCGGAGCGCAGACGTTCGATTTCCGACGTGATGTCGATCGAACGCAACAGGCCACGAATACCTTCCGCGCCCATCAGCGCCACGAACTCATCGCCGTATTCTTCGACCTTGGCGAGGTAGTCGTCTTCAGTCAGCAGCTGACCGCGCGTGAGCGGCGTCATGCCGGGCTCGACCACGACGAATGCTTCGAAGTACAGCACGCGCTCGATATCGCGCAGCGTCATGTCGAGCACCATACCCAGACGCGACGGCAGCGACTTCAGGAACCAGATGTGCGCCACCACCGAGGCCAGCTCGATGTGACCCATACGTTCGCGGCGAACCTTCGACAGCGTGACTTCGACGCCGCACTTTTCGCAGATCACGCCACGGTGCTTCAGGCGCTTGTACTTACCGCACAAGCACTCGTAGTCCTTGACCGGGCCGAAGATCTTGGCACAGAACAGGCCATCGCGCTCCGGCTTGAAGGTGCGGTAGTTGATGGTTTCAGGCTTCTTGACCTCGCCGTAAGACCACGAACGGATCTTTTCCGGCGAAGCTAGGCCGATGGTAATCGCATCGAACTCTTCTTCGTTCGGGAGCGTTTGCTTAAACAGATCAGCAAGCAAGCTTTTCATTCTTTACTCCAGTCCAGTTCGCGGCTCAGAAACGCTCGAGATCGATATCGATCGCCAGCGAGCGAATTTCCTTCACCAGCACGTTGAACGACTCCGGCATGCCAGCATCGATCTTGTGTTCGCCCTTGACGATGTTTTCGTACACCTTGGTACGGCCAGACACATCGTCCGACTTCACGGTCAGCATTTCCTGCAGCGTGTAAGCCGCGCCGTAGGCTTCCAGCGCCCACACTTCCATTTCACCGAAACGCTGGCCGCCGAACTGCGCCTTACCACCCAGCGGCTGTTGCGTCACCAGCGAGTACGGGCCAGTCGAGCGTGCGTGCATCTTGTCGTCGACAAGGTGATGCAGCTTGAGAACGTGCTTGTAGCCGACAGTCACCTGACGCTCGAACGGATCGCCAGTGCGGCCATCGAACAGCATTACCTGACCGGACACCGGCATGTCCGCGAGCTTCAGCATCGATTCGATGTCGTCTTCCGAAGCACCATCGAACACGGGCGTCGCGAACGGCACACCCTTGCGCAGGTTGCTGGCCAGTTCGATCACTTCGCCGTCACTCAGCTCACCGACGTTTTCGCCGTTGTCGTTGCCGTTGTAGATATCGTTCAGGAAGCCACGGACTTCCTTCGCGGTGGCTTGCGCCGACAGCATGGCATCGATCTTCTTGCCCAGGCCCTTCGAGGCCCAGCCAAGGTGAGTTTCGAGGATCTGACCAATGTTCATCCGCGACGGCACGCCGAGCGGGTTCAACACGATGTCGACCGGAGTGCCGTCAGCCATGTACGGCATGTCTTCGATCGGGACGATCTTGGAGACCACACCCTTGTTACCGTGGCGGCCGGCCATCTTGTCGCCGGGCTGCAGGCGACGCTTGACAGCCAGGTAGACCTTGACCATCTTCTGGACGCCCGGGGGCAGTTCATCGCCCTGGGTGAGCTTCTTCTTCTTCGCTTCAAAAGCGAGGTCAAAGTCCTTGCGGGTCTTTTCCAGACCTTCCTTCAACTGCTCGAGTTGCTGCGCGACAGCGTCGTCGGCCAGACGGATGTCGAACCAGTTATAGGCTTCGAGTTCGGCCAGGTATTCCTTGGTGACCTTGGCGCCCTTGGCCAGCTTCTTCGGACCACCGTTGACGGTCTGACCGACGATCAGGCGTTCGATACGCTCGAAGGTGTCGCGCTCGACGATACGCATCTGGTCAGCCAGGTCGAGGCGGAAGCTCTTGAGCATGTCATCGATGATCGACTGAGCACGCTTGTCACGCTCGATGCCTTCACGCGTGAACACCTGCACGTCGATGACGGTGCCGTTCATGCCGGAGGGCACGCGCAGCGAGGTGTCCTTAACGTCGGAGGCCTTCTCGCCGAAGATCGCGCGCAGCAGCTTTTCTTCCGGCGTCAGTTGGGTTTCGCCCTTCGGCGTCACCTTGCCGACCAGCACATCGCCAGCGTCGACTTCGGCGCCGATGTACACGATGCCGGACTCGTCCAGTCGGGACAGTTGCGCTTCGCCCAGCGAGGCGATGTCACGGGTGATTTCCTCAGGCCCCAGCTTGGTGTCGCGGGCAACGACCGTCAGTTCTTCGATGTGGATCGACGTGAAGCGGTCTTCAGCGACGACGCGCTCGGAGATCAGGATCGAGTCTTCGAAGTTGTAGCCGTTCCACGTCATGTACGCGACCAGCATGTTCTGGCCAAGAGCCAGTTCACCCAGGTCGGTCGACGCGCCGTCAGCGATCACGTCACCCTTGGCCAGACGGTCGCCGATCTTCACGATCGGGCGCTGGTTGATGTTCGTGTTCTGGTTCGAACGCGTGTACTTGATCAGGTTGTAGATATCGACGCCGACTTCGCCCGGAACGGTTTCATCGTCATTGACACGCACCACCACGCGATTTGCGTCGATGTAGTCAACCACACCACCACGCAGCGCCTGCACGGTGGTACCCGAGTCAACCGCCACCGTACGTTCAATGCCGGTGCCGACGAGCGGCTTTTCCGGACGCAGGCAAGGCACCGCCTGACGCTGCATGTTGGCGCCCATCAGCGCGCGGTTTGCATCGTCGTGCTCCAGGAACGGAATCAGCGAAGCAGCAACCGACACGATCTGCGACGGCGACACGTCCATGTACTGAACCTGGCTCGGCTCGACCAGCATGGCTTCACCCTTGTAACGGGCGGACACCAACTCACCGGTCAGCTTGTCGTCAGCGCCGATTTCGGCGTTCGCCTGAGCAATGATGTACTGGCCTTCTTCGATCGCCGACAGGAAGTCCACTTGGTCGGTCACAACGCCCGCATCCACACGGCGGTACGGCGTCTCCAGGAAGCCGTGGCGATTGGTGCGGCCATAGACGGCGAGTGAGTTGATCAGGCCGATGTTCGGACCTTCAGGCGTCTCGATCGGGCACACGCGACCATAGTGCGTCGGATGCACGTCGCGGACTTCAAAGCCCGCGCGCTCGCGCGTCAGACCGCCCGGGCCCAACGCCGAAACACGACGCTTGTGCGTGATTTCGGACAGCGGGTTGGTCTGGTCCATGAACTGCGACAGTTGGCTGGAGCCGAAGAACTCCTTGATCGCGGCCGAAATGGGCTTGGC
The DNA here is from genome assembly GCF_041807905.1 of Uliginosibacterium sp. sgz301328. Classification (NCBI taxonomy): domain Bacteria; kingdom Pseudomonadati; phylum Pseudomonadota; class Betaproteobacteria; order Rhodocyclales; family Zoogloeaceae; genus Uliginosibacterium; species Uliginosibacterium sp. sgz301328. The sequence continues at coordinate 116,478 of NZ_JBGVSA010000011.1, read as the reverse complement.
GTTGATCAGGTCGTGCGGCATGAGGTTGTCGCTTTCGGCCTGACCGAGGCGTTCCTTCACTGCGCGCTCGACACGCACCAGACCGGCACGGAACTGGTTCTCGGCCAGCTCACCCACCGAACGCACGCGGCGATTGCCCAGGTGGTCGATATCATCGATTTCACCGCGCCCGTTGCGCAGTTCCACCAGCACGCTGATGACCGACAGGATGTCTTCGTTCGACAGCACGCCCGCGCCGTCGTCGCCGTGCTCACCGGCGTTGGCGTAGAAACGCTTCAGCCATTCCGGCGCGCGCTCATCCAGCTTCTCCGGGTAGGCGCGGCGGTTGAACTTCATGCGGCCGACCGTCGACAGGTCGTAACGCTCTTCCGAGTAGAACAAGCCTTGGAACAGCGATTCCACGGCGTCTTCGGTCGGCGGCTCGCCCGGACGCATCATGCGGTAGATGGCGACACGCGCTTGCCACTGGTCGGCGGTTTCGTCCGAACGCAGCGTCTGCGAAATGTAGCCGCCGCGATCCAGGTCGTTGATGTACAGCGTCTTGAACTGCTTGACGCCCGCGATCGCCAGCTTGTTGAGCAGGTCTTCAGTCAATTCGTCATTGGCGCGGGCCAGCAATTCGCCAGTGGCCGGATCGATGACATCGTGCGCCAGCGTGCGGCCGGCGACGAAATCTTCAGGCACTTCGATCGTTGTGATGCCGGCGGCGGCAACGTCACGAATGTGCTTGGCGTTGATGCGCTTGTCCTTGGCGACGATGACGTTGCCCTTGCTGTCGACGATGTCGAAGCGGGCGACTTCACCGCGCAGACGATCGGGCACCAGCTCGAAGCGGACCTTGTCACCGGCCAGTTCGAAGGAGTCGAAGTCATGGAACGTGGCGAGGATTTCCTCGTGCGTCATCCCAATGGCCTTCAATAGGATGGTGACCGGCATCTTGCGGCGACGGTCGACACGGAAGAACAGGAAGTCCTTCGGATCGAACTCAAAGTCAAGCCACGAGCCACGGTAAGGAATGATGCGCGCCGAGAACAGCAGCTTGCCGGAGCTGTGCGTCTTGCCGCGGTCGTGCTCGAAGAACACGCCCGGCGAACGGTGCAACTGCGACACGATGACACGCTCGGTGCCGTTGATGACGAACGAGCCGGTAGTCGTCATGAGCGGGATTTCGCCCATGTAGACTTCCTGCTCCTTCACTTCCTTGATGGTTTCCTTCGGTGCTTCGCGATCGAGAATCACCAGACGCACGCGGGCGCGCAGCGGCGACGCGAAGGTCAGACCGCGTTGCTGACATTCCTTGACGTCGAACGCCGGCTCGCCAAGGATGTAATGAACGAACTCCAACCGAGCGTTACCTGAGTGCGACACGATCGGGAAGATCGATGTGAACGCGGCCTGCAGGCCTTCGTTCCGCCTGGCTGCCGGCGGCACATCCGCCTGCAGGAAACCAGTGTAAGACTCCAGTTGAGTCGCCAACAGGAAGGGGACATTCAGAACGTTTGCACGCTTGGCAAAGCTCTTGCGAATGCGCTTTTTCTCGGTGTAGGAGTACGCCATACAAGCTCCGGGTCAAGTCCGACGGCAGAGGACAGAAGGCAGCGTTGTCCAGGGCACAGAGATGAACTCCGGCAACAACGCTGTCTTATGGCCTGCGTGTTGCGACAACACGCGACAAAACGCGAATCCCCACGCCATCGTCAGGGTCCGCGCGGTACTACAAAGCACAAAAGGGTTGGCGACAATTTGCCGCCAACCCTGCTGTTCGCTCAGTCGAATTACTTGACTTCGACCTTGGCGCCAGCGTCTTCCAGTTGCTTCTTCAGCGCTTCGGCGTCGGCCTTGGCGATGCCTTCCTTCACGGGCTTCGGCGCGCCATCGACCAGATCCTTGGCTTCCTTCAGGCCCAGGCCGGTAGCAGCGCGAACCACCTTGATGACTTCAACCTTCTTGTCGCCGGCGGCAGCCAGGACAACGGTGAACTCGGTCTGCTCTTCAGCAGCGGCGCCGCCAGCAGCGGCACCACCAGCGGCCGGAGCGGCCATTGCAGCGGCGGACACGCCGAACTTCTCTTCAATGGCCTTGACCAGGTCATTGAGTTCCAGAACCGTCATGCTGTCCAGCGCGGACAGGAAAGCGTCTTTATCGAATGCCATTTTCGTATTCCTGAATATGAATTGATTTGCAGTGATTGGTAGCGATCAAGCCAGTATTAGGCCGCGACGGCCTCGCCCTTCTTCGCGGCCACGGCAGCGATGCCGCGGGCCAGACCGGAGATCGGCGACTGGATGAGACCCAGCAGTTGTGCCAGCAGGACTTCCTTGCTCGGGACGGAGGCAAGCGCTTGCACGCCAACCGTATCGAGCACCTTGCCGCTGTACGAACCGGCTTTGACCACCAGCTTGTCGTTGGACTTGGCGAATTCGCTCAGCACCTTGGCGGGCGCAACGGCGTCCGAGCCGATCGAATAGATCAGCGGGCCGCTCATGTGCTCGGCAAGGCCGGCGAACGCGGTGTCAGCCACCGCACGACGTGCCAGGGTGTTCTTCAGCACACGGAGATACACGCCTTGTTCGCGGGCCTTGGCACGCAGCACGGTGAGGTCGCCCACTTCCATGCCACGGTATTCGGCCACGACGATCGTCTGCGCGTTCGCCACTTGTGCTGACACCTCGGCCACGACGGCCTTCTTGTCATCGAGATTGAGACTCAAGGTCAGCTCCTAACTATTACGGGTCCAGGCTTTCACCCTTCCCCACCACGGCGACCTCAAATTCAGGAACACGTTTTGCCCGGCAAGCCGGACAAAGGACACAAACCTGTTTTCGGGTAGCGCCATCTGCGCAGGGCGTTCGCATCAGACATCGGAGATGCCTTCCACGCTGTTTAAGTCCGGTACATGCCAAGTAGCGTGTGCCGAGGACCCCTGCGGTCTTTGACAACCCTGGCCCAGACTGTCTTCGACAGTCAAAGCCAGGCCCAAAGTTCTGTGCGGGCTGGCATAGGCCAGCCCGGCTTTGAAAATTACTGCTGGATGCTGGTCGGTTCAACGCGGACGCCAGCGCCCATCGTCGAAGACACAGCCATCTTGCGCAGGTATTGACCCTTCGACGCAGCCGGCTTGGCCTTGACGAGGGCGTCAACCAGCGCGACCAGGTTCTGGCTCAGCGCTTCGACCGAGAAGGAAGCACGGCCGATGGTGGCATGAACGATACCGGCCTTGTCGGTGCGGTACTGAACCTGACCCGCCTTGGCGTTCTTGACTGCAGTCGTCACGTCCATGGTCACGGTGCCGACCTTGGGGTTCGGCATCAGGCCACGCGGACCGAGGATCTGGCCCAGGGCACCCACGACACGCATCGCGTCCGGGGTGGCAATGCACAGATCGAAGTCGATATTGCCAGCCTTGACTTGCTCAGCCAGATCGTCGAAACCGACGACGTCGGCGCCAGCGGCGCGAGCCTCTTCAGCCTTCGGACCTTGGGCGAACACGGCAACGCGGACGCTCTTGCCGGTACCGGCAGGCAGCACCACGGAACCACGCACCACCTGGTCCGACTTCTTGGCATCGACGCCAAGATTGATGGCCACGTCGACGGATTCGTCGAACTTGGCGCTGGCGATTTCCTTGACCAGGCTCAGAGCCTCGGCGGCGGCGTAGACCTTGTTGCGATCAACCTTGGCGCGCAGCGCCTGAACACGCTTGGACAGCTTGGCCATTTACACGCCCTCCGTCGTAATGCCCATGCTGCGGGCGGAACCGGCGATGGTGCGAACAGCCGCGTCCAGATCGGCAGCGGTCAGATCCTTCATCTTGGTCTTGGCGATTTCTTCCAACTGGGCACGCGTCACCTTGCCGACCTTGTCGGTATGCGGCTTCGGCGAACCTTTTTGCACACCAGCGGCCTTCTTGATCAGAACGGTTGCCGGCGGGGTCTTGATGATGAACGTGAAGCTCTTGTCCGCGAAGGCCGTGATCACGACCGGCAGCGGCAGGCCCGGCTCGACGCCTTGGGTCTGGGCGTTGAACGCCTTGCAGAACTCCATGATGTTCAGGCCGCGCTGACCTAGCGCGGGACCGATCGGGGGCGAAGGATTAGCCTTGCCCGCCGGCACTTGCAGCTTGATATAGCCGACGATTTTCTTTGCCATGATGGCTCCTGTGAGTGAGTGATAGCGCACCGCCAACTAGTGACAGCGCTCCTCGTGCCGGGGAAGAACGGCCCCGGCGCCCGTCAAGACTGTCAGGCCTTTTCGACCTGGCTGAATTCAAGCTCGACCGGCGTTGCACGGCCGAAGATGGTCACCGAAACGTGCAGACGGTTCTTTTCGTAGTTGACGCTCTCGACCGACCCGTTGAAATCGGTGAAAGGGCCTTCCTTTACGCGAACGTACTCGCCAACTTCGAACAACACCTTGGGGCGCGGCTTTTCCACGCCTTCCTGCATTTGATGCAGGATCTTTTCGACTTCCTTCTCGGAGATCGGCGTCGGCTTGTTGCCGGAGCCGCCCACGAAACCAGTCACCTTGGGCGTACTCTTGACCAAGTGCCAAGTCTCGTCGTTCATCTCCATTTCGACCAGAACGTAACCCGGAAAGAACTTCCGCTCGGTCACACTCTTCTGGCCGCTTTTCATTTCGACCACTTCTTCGACGGGCACCAGGATCTGACCAAACAGATCCTGTACGCCAGAACGCGCAATGCGCTCAACGAGCGCACGCTTGACCGACTTCTCGAAGCCCGAGTAGGCGTGAACCACGTACCAACGCTTGCTCATGACTTCCACCCCAGAATCACACCGTAGAACAGCCACTCCAGGCCCTTGTCCACGATGAACAGGAACAACGCCATGACCACCACGAAGGCAAACACGGCACCGGTAGTCTGGACGGTTTCTTTCTTCGTGGGCCAGACGACCTTCTTGGTCTCGGTCACTGCCTCACGGGCGAAATCCGCAAATCGACGACCAGGCGTCGTCGACCAGCCCACCAGGGCACAGGCCACGACACCAGCCAGCACGCTCAGCACGCGATAGATGGTTGCGTATTCGCCAAGCAGGTAAAAGCCCGCCACGCCGGCAACCAGCAACAGCAGCGCAATCACGAACTTGATTTTATCGGCCATCGAACTTGCAGCCCATGTGAAGTGAAAGTGGCAGGGGCAGAGGGTCTCGAACCCCCAACCTTCGGTTTTGGAGACCGACGCTCTGCCAATTGAGCTATGCCCCTGCAGCAGAACTGTAAAGCGCCCGACGACATTTCCACCGCCGGGCGCCTTCGGCAACCGTCACTGGACGGCCACCGCAATCAGACAAATTACTCGATGATCTTGGCGACGACGCCGGCACCCACTGTGCGGCCACCTTCGCGGATCGCGAAACGCAGACCTTCTTCCATGGCGATCGGGGCGATCAGCTTCACCGTGATCGACACGTTGTCGCCCGGCATCACCATCTCGGTGCCTTCCGGCAGCGCGATCGAACCCGTCACGTCGGTCGTACGGAAGTAGAACTGCGGACGATAGTTGTTGAAGAACGGCGTATGACGACCGCCTTCGTCCTTGCTCAGCACGTACACTTCACCCGTGAAGTGCGTGTGCGGCGTGATCGAACCCGGCTTGGCCAGCACTTGGCCGCGCTCGACTTCTTCGCGCTTCGTGCCACGCAGCAGCACGCCGACGTTGTCACCGGCCTGACCTTGATCCAGCAGCTTGCGGAACATTTCCACGCCCGTGCAGGTGGTCTTGGTGGTCGGCTTGATACCGACGATTTCGATTTCTTCGCCGACCTTGACGATGCCGCGCTCGACACGACCCGTCACAACGGTGCCACGACCCGAGATCGAGAACACGTCTTCGATCGGCAGCAGGAACGGCTTATCAACTGCACGCTCCGGCGTCGGGATGTAGGAGTCCAGCGCATCGGCCAGGGCCATGATGGCCACTTCGCCCAGCTCGCCCTTGTCGCCCTCCAGCGCCTTCAGGGCCGAACCCTTGATGATGGGGATGTCATCGCCCGGGAATTCGTACTTGGACAGCAGCTCGCGCACTTCCATTTCGACGAGTTCCAGCAGCTCGGCGTCATCCACCATGTCGCACTTGTTCAGGAACACGATGATGTAGGGCACGCCCACTTGACGGGCCAGCAGGATGTGCTCGCGGGTCTGCGGCATCGGGCCGTCAGCAGCCGAACACACCAGGATCGCGCCGTCCATCTGCGCAGCACCCGTGATCATGTTCTTCACGTAGTCGGCGTGGCCCGGGCAATCAACGTGCGCGTAGTGACGGCTGGCCGTCTCGTATTCCACGTGCGAGGTGTTGATCGTGATACCACGTGCCTTTTCTTCCGGCGCGTTGTCGATTTCGTCGTACTTCTTCGCCGAACCGCCGAACTTCGCCGACAGCACCGTCGCGATCGCCGCCGTCAGCGTCGTCTTGCCATGGTCAACGTGACCAATCGTACCAACGTTCACGTGCGGTTTCGTCCGCTCGAATTTTTCCTTGGCCATGTCTATACCTCAAACTGAGCAAAAGGCGGTTCAACAAAAATGCGATGGTGCCCATGGCGTGGATTGAACACGCGACCTCTCCCTTACCAAGGGAGTGCTCTGCCACTGAGCTACATGGGCACGACCAGAAGCTGGAGCGGGTGAAGGGAATCGAACCCTCGTCGTAAGCTTGGAAGGCTTCTGCTCTACCATTGAGCTACACCCGCGTACAACGAGCCGCTTGAAGAAACACGCGGTTCGCACTTACTACCCACGCGCCGCACACAGAGGCACGGCATTCAAATTCTGGTGGAGGGAGAAGGATTCGAACCTTCGAAGGCAGAGCCGTCAGATTTACAGTCTGATCCCTTTGACCGCTCGGGAATCCCTCCACGTGAGACGCAGCACTATAGAGACCGCAAAAGAACAAGTCAAGCGCCTTCTGGAGAAAAAGCCCCAAACCCGGCGTAGCGCAATAGGCGCCTTGCTGGAGACACCCAGGGATCGCCGCCGTTCCCTTAAGTGAAGCCCGTTCCTGCCGTGAACCCTTGTTATTCGGCGAGGCGCCCTGGGGTGCCTGCCTCAAGGGACGGGAGCGCCAAGGGCGAAACACATGGCGGAGATCATTTGCATCATCGGCACCAAGGGCGGCACAGGCAAGACCACGCTGTCGCATCTGCTGTGCCACGGATTAGGCTTGCTCGGGCGTCGGACGGCGTGTGTGATGACCGACGAGTACCGGGATCCGCTTCCCCCACAGGGCCGCCGGTACATCATGGCGGACGCCCGCTCGCCCCAGGCCCGCACCAAGGTTGTTGAAAAGCTCAAAGAGCTTCCGGGATGGATGGGCGTGCTGGACGGCGGCGCCAACCGTACGGACACCGACATCTCGCTATATGAGATGTCGGATCTGGTTCTCCTGCCCTTCCGCGACTCGCCAGAGGACCTCCGCACGGTCATGCACGACCTGGAACTGTTCCCGCGCGCCTTCGCCCTGCCCTCGCAATGGCCGAAGAACAAGTGGCAAAAGGAAGCAGCCGCCAAGCTGATCGCAACCATGCCCGCCGACATGCAGGATCGCGTGCTGTCTCCGACTTACGCCGTTTCGGCTTCGAAGCTGCTATTGCAGAGCACGCCGCCCGAAGCATTGCCAGCGGCCCTGAACAACGCGGCCAAGGCCGTGGCTTGCCAGGTCATCGACATCCTCGGGGACGACGTGGCCGCCGTGGAAGCGAGCTTGAGGGAAGCGGCTGCCTGAAACCGGCGAAAAACCAGGAAGGTCAGCCGAGGAAACCCAGCCGCGACAGGGCGACCAGCGCCTGAGCCCGGTTCGACACGTTGAGCGCCTTGAGGATTGCTGAGCAATGGACCTTGACGGTTCCCTCGGTGATCCCCAGCGCGGTTGCGATCTCTCGGTTCGTACGGCCTTCGACCATCAGTTGGACCACCCTGATCTGAGCCGCCGTCAATCCATAGTGCTCGGCGAGATCGAGAGGGGGGCGCTGCTTGCGTGCAACGCTGCCGGCCCGAAAGAGGCAACCGGGCAAGGCATCCCCTGCAAGCACCGAACGCAGCGCCGCGAGCAACTGGTGAGGGGATACATTCTTGCCCAGGTAGCCCGACGCGCCGGCACGCATGGCGCGATCGACCGAAGCGGAGTCTTCCTGGGCCGACAACACAACAAGAGGAAGGCTGGGAAACCGACGGGCGAGCTCCGATACCAGCGAGAAACCGCTCATCTGGGGCAGGACCAGGTCGGTGACAACCAGATCGACCTCGTGACCCGAAGGCAGGAATGCCAACGCTTCTTCAGCGGAAGCGGCCTCGGAGAACTCGATGTCCTTGGCCAGCGGACTCAACATTCCGATGAGCGCCTGGCGCACCAGGGCGTGGTCTTCAACAACGAGAACCCGAAACAGATCCATGTGGCGGAGGGCGATACGCATGCAGCGAAAGGAATGCGGGGGTCAGGATATCACGCCCCCTTCTCCGAAAAGCCCTAAGATTCCTCCAGACTTCTTGTCGTATTGCCGGACTCTTCCTGTCAGGGCAATCTACACAAACCTATTCATCGATCAATGACCCATCGCCGCCACGCCCTCACAGAATAGGGCGGACACCCTGACAGGACCTGGATGAAGCATCTGCACCAAAATGGCTGTCGACGCGCGCTCTGGATGCTGATCGCCGCGCCAACTACCACGGCCTTGGCGGCAACGGATGAATCGGCGTTCTTCGGCGACATGCCGGTAGTCCTGTCCGCCTCGCGCCTGTCGCAGCCCCTGCGGGATGCCCCTGGATCGGTCACCGTCATCGACCGGGACCAGATCAGGGCCTCCGGCGCACGCGACATCTCAGACATCCTCAAGCTCGTGCCGGGTTTCGTCGCAACGCTGGCATATGGCAGCTATCCCGCCGTGGGCTACCACGGCCTGACGCGGGACCGATCACCGCGCATGCAGGTACTGATCGACGGACGCTCTGCTTACTCACCGTACTTTCTGGGTGGCATCGAGTGGAATCAGTTGGGCGTCGATATCGACGACATCGAACGGATCGAAGTCTTCCGGGGCTCGAACTCTGCCGCCTATGGCGCTAATGCCGTGCTTGGCGTGGTCAGCATCACCACGCGGAGCGCCTACGACAGCGAACGCATTTCGGCCAGTCAGCAGAGAGGCAACGACGGCATTCTCGATACTTCGGTCGCCGGTAGCCTGCAAAATGGCGGGCTGGGACTTCGCCTGCGCGCACACGAACAGCAGGATGACGGCTTCAAGGATTCCTACGATGGCCGTCGCATCCGGATGTTCGACCTGCGCGGCGACTATCAGATCAACACCACCCAGCGCCTCGAATTCCACGCGGGAAAGACCGACGCCGAGGTTCGACGCGGCTACCCCGCCGAGGCGGGCGATCCGCCCCGCACAACCAACATGCAAACGTCGTACAGCTTGCTACGCTGGCGGATGAGTGACGGAGCCGACGACGAATGGTCGGTCATGTATTACCACCAGGATCAAAGCCAGAGCGATGCGTTCGTCCAGACTTACCCGCTCTCGCGCATTCTCAGCCCCGCTGTCCTGGCCGCTTACGGGCTGCCATCATCGCTGACGCTGACCATTGATTCGAGCTATGACACCACCCGTGACGACGTCGAAATCCAGCGCACCCAGACAATCAACGAGCACCTCCGCGTCGTATGGGGCGCGGCATGGCGGCAGGATCGGCTCCATGCACCGCTCCAGTTCAACACGTTACAGACCGTGACCGTGCAAGACATACAGGCGTTCGGAAACCTGGAATGGCGGCCCGGCAGAGACTGGACCGTCAACGCCGGCGCCATGATTGAAAATGCTTCTCTTTCGGGCACAAACACCGCCCCCCGGGTAGCCGTCAATTACCATCTTGACGATGAGCAGACTGTCCGCCTCGCATGGAGCCGCGCCTACCGTGCGCCGACGCCTTACGAACAATTGTCGGACACCAAGTACACCTATAACGGGGCTGTGCTGCGCTGGACCGACAAGCCTGCCGACAATCTGGATCCAGAACGAATAACCGGCATCGAGCTGGGATACCTGGGGGAGTGGCGAACAGCCAATCTGTCGCTGGATACGCGGGCGTTCGACGAAAAGGTCGAAGGTCTTATCCAGGATCTGAAGATTCCCATCCGGATTCCGCAAGACCAGTTGGACCCGTCGCGCCGCGAAGTTCGCACGTCGGTCAATGGTTCTTGGGCACGCATGACGGGTCTGGAGTATCAACTGATGTGGAGGCCGCTGCAGACCAGTTGGATTTCGCTCGCTCAGACTTTTATGAACATACGCAGCGACAACCCGAAAAACTCGATGTCCGCCCCACACGTCGCCACCGTCATCACGGCGGCACATCGCTTTGATGCAGGTATCAACCTGAGCCTCTCGCACTACCGTTACGGCAGGATGAACTGGCAGCAGACAGAGCAGGAGACCATCCCGCCCTACCACCGCACCGACATCCGCATCGGCTATGAATTCTTCATCGGCAGGAGCCGCGCCGAAATCTATGCCGTAGGCCAGTATCTCGGCCAGTCCAACGCCGAATACAAACCCATCTATCAGGCCGACGCCCGCTATTACGCCGGGCTGCGCTGGGAGTACTGACAGCGCGCGATGTTGTCATTCGGTAGCTTCCTCCGCCTGCTGATACTGCTCGTACTGTGTGCCGCCACCCATGTGGCCGCGGCAGCGACGGTGCTCGTCCTGCTGTCCGAGCCCTCGCCGATCTATCAGGAGTTCGCCAACGCCGTTTCCAGCGAATTGCGACGCGACGCCTCGGGCATCGAGGTCATCCAGATGCACAGCGACCAGGTCGGCGCCAAACCTTTGCCCGAGGCTCAGTTCGTCATCGGTGCGGGCAATCGCGCAGCACAGATTCTCGTCAATCGCGACATCAAGGCGCCCACGCTGCTGGCACTCCTGCCCCGTAGCGCCTACGACCGCATCGCCGCCGGCAAACGTGATGACAAACGGGTTTCGGCGCTCTTCATCGATCAACCCCCCGCGCGCTACATCGACCTGGTCCGCGTAGCGCTTCCGGATGCCGAGCGGATCGGCATGCTGGCGGGCCCGGACAGCCGCGACACCGTGGCGCGGCTGATGCAGGTGGCGCGCGACCGCAAGCTGCGCCCGATGCAGGAGAACATCGCCAGCGACAGCGACATCTTCCCCGCTTTGCAGCGCATGTTCGGCGAAGGGGGCGTGCTCATGGCTGTACCGGATACCGCGGTCTTCAATTCGCAGACCATCCCCAACCTGCTGCTGTCGGCCTATCGATTTCGTGTGCCGGTCGTGGGGTTTTCGCAGGCCTACGTCAAGGCCGGTGCATTGATAGCACTGTATTCGACGCCCGAGCAGATTGGCACTCAGTCGGCTGAAATCGCTCGCAACGTGCTGGCCGGCGGATCGGTACCGGCCCCGCAGTATCCACGCCTTTTCAACGTGGGCATCAACACTCACGTCGCGCGTTCGCTCGGCTATCAGCTGGATAGCGAAACGGGCATCCGCGACAAACTCGAACGACTGGAGCGGCCATGAAAATCGGCTGGGACATTCGTACGCGGGTTCTCGTGGTCGCCCTGGTGCCGACGCTGGTGCTGGGCCTTCTGCTGACCGCCTTGCTGACTTTCTCGCGCCTGTCGGACCTGGAAGAGGCCCTCGTGCAACGCGGGCAGGCGCTCGCCAAGCAGTTGGCGGCGGCCTCCGAATACGGCCTGTTTGCCGGCAACCGGGACGCACTGCAGCAGTTGGCCAACTCCACGATGGTCAACGCCGACCTGCAGGGCATCGCCATCCTCGATCACGACGGCGAACTCATGGCCGTGGCGGGCCTGCAGGCCCATACCTCGCACTTGCCGCAGGATCGTTCGCAGGTCGAACAGGTCGGCGGCAACATGCTGCGCATCACCGAACCCGTCCTGTACACCTCGGCCCTCGAAGACGATCCCTACACCGAAACACGGGGCAAGCCGGCCCGCACACGCCAACCGACCCGTCTGGGCGAAATCGTCGTACTGGTATCGCTCGAACCTTTGCAAGCCCGCAAGCACGCGCAGATGCTCGCCGCCATGTTGACCTTGCTCGTCGTGCTGGCGGGCAGCGGTCTGCTGGCGCTGTTGATGAGCCGCTCGGTCAGCGCGCCGATCCGGCGCATCGCGCATGCCGTGACGGAAATCGGCCGCGGCCAGCTCGCCACGCGCGTGCCGGTCGAGCGCGGCGGCACGCTGCGTCGCCTGACCGAAGGTGTCAACGACATGGCGGCGCGCCTGTCCGTGGCGCGCGACGATCTGGAGCAGCGCGTCGAGGACGCCACCGTCGAACTACGTGCCCGCAAAGAAGAAGCGGAACTCGCCAACCTCGCCAAGTCGCGCTTTCTCGCCGCCGCGAGCCACGACTTGCGGCAGCCGATGCATGCGCTCGGCCTGTTCATCGCCGATCTTGCGCGCAAGGATCACGTGCCCGCCAACCGGCTGCTCATCGATCGCATCTCCGCATCGGCCGAGGCGATGGAGAACCTGCTCGACAGTTTGCTCGACATCTCCAAACTCGATGCCGGCGTGGTCACGGCCAACCCACGTCCGTTCGCGCTCGGTCCGCTGTTCGAACGCATCGCCGCCGACTATGGCCCCGCCGCGAGCGAGCGCGGACTGCAGCTACGGGTACGTCCGACGACGGCCTGGATCGAATCCGACCCGCTGCTGTTCGAGCGCATCCTGCTCAATCTCATCGGCAACGCCCTGCGCTACACACCGCGCGGCTGCGTCATGCTTGCGGCGCGTCGGCGTGGCAAGCGCATCCGGATCGAAGTACGCGACAGCGGCCTGGGCATCCCGGAAGAGCAACAGGAAGCCGTGTTCCAGGAATTCGTCCAGCTCGACAACCCTGCGCGGGACCGCAGCAAAGGGCTCGGGCTCGGCCTGGCCATCGTGCGCCGCATGGTGGACTTGCTGGGGCACACCGTCACACTGCGTTCGGCACCGAACAGGGGGTCGGTCTTCGCCGTTGAAGCCGCTGTCGCCAGCCCGGTGGAAATGCGCGACGCCACCACCCCGCTGCACATGGATCTCACCGGCCTGGTCGTCGCAGCCATCGACGACGACAGCCTTGCACAGCAAAGTCTGGCCGGATTGCTGCGTGCATGGGGCTGCTTTGTCATCGCGGCGGACAACGTCGAGCAACTCATCGCCGACATGGATGACCTCGAAGTCAAACCCGATATCGTGATCAGCGACTTCCGCCTGCCCGGCGAACTTGACGGTCTGCAGGTGATCGGCGCCGTCCGCGAGCGTTACGGCGCCCGCCTGCCCGGCCTGTTGCTGTCGGGCGATACAGGACCGGACACGCTTCGCCGGGCGACCGAGTACGGTATTCCTCTCTTGCACAAACCGGTACGTCCCGCACGCCTGCGCGCGGCAGTCACGCGACTGATCAACGACACCGGCCCCGACATCATCAGCCGCGAAGTGTGAGCGCAGCAGCGTCTGCGGGGCGCTGCTGCGGCATGTATGATTCGTTGTTGGACCATCACCCACCGGAGGCTGCTATGACTGGCACTACCCCGTCGCCTGATGAGGGGCGCGAATTCCTTCGCAAAATGTGGGGCAACATGGGCTTCGGCATGCCTGGCATGGTCACGCCCACGCTCGACGTCGATGAACTCGATCGCCGGGTCAATGACCTCAAGGCCGTCGAAGGATGGCTCAGAATGAATCTGGGCATGTTGCAGATGACAATCCAGGGGCTGGAAGTACAGCGCGCCACGCTTCAAGCGGTGCGAGCCATGGGCCAGGCGCACGAAGCGGCCGGCAATGATCCAGCGTCCAATCCCTTTGCCAATCCAGCGCTGTGGGCATGGCCCTTCTCGCCATCGCCGGCCGCCGACGAGAGCGACAATGCGCAGGAGCCCGAACCGCCTCCGACCAAGAACCGCTCTTCACGCAGCCGCAGCAAATAGCCGAGCACGATGAGTCTTCCTCCTTTCCACGCAGCGTATGCCGCGGGCAGCGACTGGAGCAGCGCACTCGAACATGCGCTGCGCCAATTGCCTGCGGGTGCCGGCGCGCAATCCAACCTTGGCATCGTCTACTTCTCGGATCAGTTTTCGTCGGCCGCCGACGCCCTGCTGGCCCGTCTGCGCCGCGCTACGGGCGTGCATGAATGGATCGGCGCCAGCGCTGTCGGTGTCCTGGGTAACGCAGGCGCAGCCTTGGATGCCGGCGGCATCAGCTTGATGCTGGCGCAATTGCCGGCCGACAGCTTTCGCGTGTTTTCCGGTCGGCGCCCCGTACCGCGTGATTTCCAGCCCTGGGCAGCGATCGTCCACGGCGACCCGCACACCGCCGACATGGCCGAACTGGTGCAGGACATGACATCCAAGCTGCGCGGCGAAACGCTGGCCGGCGGCCTGGCCAGCGCGCGCGCCACGGCACTGCAGGTGGCCGGGGACGTCCTGTCGGGCGGCATGTCCGGCGCAGTCTTCAATGAAGAAGTACAGTTCGTCACCGGCGTGAGCCAAGGGTGCGTGCCGCTGCCTGGTCACTGGCGCGTCACGCGCTCGCGAGACAACCTGATCGAGTCCATCGATGCGCGCAGCGCGCTCGAAGTCTTCCGGCAGGCAGCCGGCCCGGCATTGGGCGCAGACCTGCGGCGCGCCGTGCGCAACGTGCAGGTCGGCCTCACCGACGGACCCGAGGACCGCCGCCTGTTCGCCGTCCGGCGCATCGTCGGCGTCGATGTGCGCGGCGGCAAGCTGGCGCTGGCGGACAACATCGAACAGGGACAGCACATCCTGTTCGTACGGCAGGATGACGACAGCGCGCGCGACGACCTCGGGCACATGCTCGAAGAGCTGCGCGATGCTTGCCCCAGTCCACCGCGCGGCGGCATCTACGTGAGTTGCCTTGCGCGCGGCGGCGCGCTGTTCGAACGGGACGAGACCGAAATCGAAATGATCGCCGACGTATTCGGCGACATGCCGCTGACCGGTTTCTTCTCGGCAGGAGAGATCGTCGGCAACCGGCTCTTCGGCATGACCGGCGCGCTTACGCTATTCCTGTAGAACCAACAACGGACGTAACGAACATCCCGGGCACGGCGCTTGCGATTGGCCGGGCCCGGAGGCCCGCGAGGCGGCCCCGCCCGAACCCCGAAACTTTCGAATGACACTGGAGCACAGCATGCAGAACCCCGCACAGGAAATATTCAAGGCGTATGACATCCGCGGCATCGTCGGCAAGACGCTGACGGCCGACGTGGTGCGCGCAATCGGCCACGCCCTTGGCTCCGAAGCGGTGGCGCGCCAGCAAAAGAGCATTGTGATCGGCCGCGACGGCCGCCTGTCCGGCCCCGAGTTCGCCAAGGCGCTGGCAGAGGGCATCACCGCCGCCGGCGTGGACGTCATCGACATCGGCAGCGTGGCCACCCCGATCACCTATTTCGCGGCGTATCACCTTGGCGCCAATAGCTGCGTGTCGATCACGGGCAGCCACAACCCGCCCGAATACAACGGCCTCAAGATGGTGCTCGGCGGCGAGACCCTCTATGGCGCCCTCATCCAGGATCTGCGTCGCCGCATCGTTGAGAACGACCTCGCCCACGGCGCTGGCAAAGTCACGCAGACGGACGTTCGCCCCGCTTACATCGAGCGCATTCTGTCCGACGTGAAGCTGGCCCGCCCGATGAAGATCGTGCTCGACTGCGGCAACGGCGTAGCCGGCAATACGGCACCCGAGCTGTACAAGAAGTTCGGCTGCGAACTGGTGGAACTGTTCACCGACGTCGACGGCAACTTCCCCAACCACCACCCGGACCCCTCCAAGCCCGAGAACCTCGAAGACGTCATCCACGCCCTCAAGAGTACCGACGCCGAACTGGGCCTGGCCTTCGACGGCGATGGCGACCGCCTGGGGGTGGTGACCAAGGACGGCGAGATCATCTATCCGGACCGTCAACTCATGCTGTTTGCCGCGGACGTGCTCTCGCGCGTGCCGGGCGGCAAGGTCATCTACGACGTCAAGTGCACGCGCAATCTCGCCAAGTGGGTGCGTGACCATGGCGGCGAGCCGGTGATGTGGAATACCGGCCACGCGCTGGTCAAGGCCAAACTCAAGGAAACCGGTGCCCCGCTGGCCGGCGAAATGAGCGGCCACATGTTCTTCAAGGAACGCTGGTACGGCTTCGACGACGGCCTCTATACGGGCGTACGGCTGTTGGAAATCCTCTCCCGCAGCGCGGACCCGTCGGCCGTGCTCAAGGCGCTGCCCAACGCAGTCAGCACGCCGGAACTGAACATCAAGATGAACGAAGGTGAGCCGGTCAAACTGGTCGAAAAGCTCAAGAGCGAGAAGTTCGAAGGTGAAGTCGAGCGCATCACCATCGACGGCCTGCGCGTGGAATACGCCGACGGCTTTGGTCTGGCGCGTTCGTCCAACACCACGCCGGTCGTCGTGCTGCGTTTCGAAGCCGACAATGAAGCGGCGATCGCCCGCATCCAGGCCGATTTCCGCCGCGCGCTGACACAAGCGTGGCCGGGTGTGCAGTTGCCGTTCTGAACGAACACCACGCGACAAGAAAACCGCGCTTCGGCGCGGTTTTTTTGTATCGGGCACGGCCGTCGCAGCCTTTACGCGGCCAATTCCTGCCCGATCGCCACGACGCGATTGCGGCCCTCGCTCTTGGCCGCGTACAGCGCTTTGTCGGCGCGGCGGACAAAGGCGTCGAAGGTGTCGCGCAGGCTCAGGCTCGTGACGCCAGCCGATAGCGTGACCGTCCGCAGCCCGTCGAAGGGGTGCAGCTCGAGCAGCTCGCGCAGCTTGTCCGCCAGCACCAGCGCTTCGTCCAGCGCCGTCGATGTCGCCAGCACGACGAATTCTTCTCCACCCCAACGAGCCAGCACATCGGACGAGCGCAGATGCTGGCGCGCGAGCTGGGTGAACTCGACGAGCACGCGGTCACCCGCCGCGTGGCCGAAGTCGTCATTGATGAGCTTGAAGTGATCGAGGTCGATGATGATGAGCGCCAGCGGCAGGTTGTACCGTCGCGCCCGGCTCATTTCGCGCAAGGCGACTTCCTCGAAATGCCGCCGGTTGAACGCACTCGTCAGGCGGTCGGTGTTGGCAAGCTGCTCCAGCTCCATGTTGAGCAGGCGCAGTTCGCGGTTGGCCTCTTCGGCCTCGGCGCGCGCCACACGCACCTCCACTTCGGCCTGTCGGCGTGCGTCGATGTCCAGTAATGCGCAGAACATGGCGGCCCGACCGTCATGTTCGACCCTCGCGGCCGACACGTGGAACCAATGCACCTCGCCCAGCGAAGTCTGGCACTGCATTTCGCGATCGGCGACGGTACCGACGCGCCGCAGCGTGTTCATGAGTAGCAGCAGATCGTCAGGCGGCATGAAGTCGGCTTCAACTCTCGGCATGTCGCCATCCTGCAAACCGAACAGATCGTCCGCATGGCGGTTGAAGAACACAAGCCGGCCATCCTGCAGATCGATCATGAAGATGGCGCACGGTGCAGCGTCCAGCAAATGCCGCAGCTTCTGCGCGCTGTCGCGCAAGTCCAGCTCGGTGCGCTTGTTGTGAGTGATATTGCTGACGCTGGCGAAAATAAGTCGCTCATGGTCCAGTTCGATCGCCCGCGCAGAAACCAGCGCCCACAGCGGCGTGCCATCGCGGGTGCGCAATTCGAGTTCGGCACCTTCGACAATGCCTTCGTCCCGCAGACGCTGCTGCATATAGTCGCGTTGGGTATCGGAATGGCAGAACTCGAGGCCGCTGCGGCCGATCAATTCCTGCGCGTTATCGAAGCCCAGATAGGTGGCCGCACGCTGATTGGCGTAGCGGACTTCGCCCGAGCCAGACGCCGCAATCGTCAGGCCGACCGGCACGATGTCGAGCAGCGCGGTGCGCTCGGCTTCCACGCGGCGAATGGCATGCGATAGACGTTCTATCGCCGATCGATCTTCCATGACATACGCTATGCGCCTGCCGCGCAGGACAATGCAACGCACACCGACCGGATGACCGTCGATCACCACGCGCACCTGACCGTGCACGGGAGCGAGTCCATTGATGAGCTGCAGGTCTTCGCTGTCGATGCCGTTGCCGTCGTGCTTGCGGGCGAGGATGCCGGCGAAATCATCGCCCCGCCGCACGGGCCCGCCGAACCACGAGAGAAAGGCCGCGTTGAAGGTCTCGATGCGACGCTGCCCATCCAGGACGACGACCGCGTGGTCGAGGCAGGCAAGGATTTCGAGAGCATCGCGTCGCCAGCGCGCAACGACATACGCCAGGAGGCCAAGGCTCGCAGCGCACGCCACCACTACCACCAGCACGAATGCGTTCGACATAACGGCCTGCCAAGAGGAACCGCAATGGGAAAACCCGGGGTCGTTGAATGCTCAACGACCGGGGTTGCGCAAACTTTACCGACGAACAACAGAAAGAAATGCAGGAACGCGACGGACGTCACGCCCCAAAGTGATTCGGCAAGTAAACCAGACTTGCCCCTGGCTGCCTATGCGCGCAGCCGGGTTACGCCGTGCTTGCCCACATGGACAGGCACGGCGAACGTCGATGCCTGGCGACGATCAATCAGGCCTTGGCACCGACCCACTCGGCAACCGCCGAAAGCGCTGCCGGCAATTGGCCGGGATCGGTGCCGCCGGCCTGTGCCATGTCAGGACGGCCACCGCCCTTGCCGCCGACCTTCTGTGCGACAAAATTCACCAGCTCGCCGGCCTTGATCTTGCCGGTGAGATCAGGCGTCACCCCGGCAATGAGCGAGACCTTGCCATCGGCAACGGCACCCAGCACGATCGCTGCCGAACCCAGCTTGTTCTTGAGTTTGTCGACCGCCTCGCGCAGCGCCGGCACGTCCGCGCCGTCGAGCGTGGCCGCCAGCACCTTGATGCCGCCGACGTCGATCGCCTTGCCTGCGAGCTGTTCCGACTGACCTCCAGCCAGCTTGGCCTTGAGTTGGGCGAGTTCCTTCTCGGCCGCGCGGACATGTTCGAGCAACTGGGCAATCTTCTGTGCGGCTTCGGTAACGGGGGCCTTGAGCGCAGCGGCGACGCCATCGAGCACGGCCTCATGTTCCTGCACGACGCGCAGCGCATTCACACCCGTCACCGCTTCGACCCGGCGCACACCGGCGGCGACGCCGGATTCAGCCACGATCTTGAAGAAGCCGATATCACCGGTACGCGCAACGTGCGTGCCACCGCACAGTTCGCGCGAGGTGCCGATGTCGAGCACCCGCACCGTGTCGCCGTACTTTTCGCCGAACAGCATCATTGCGCCGAGCTTCTGCGCATCGTCGATGGCCATCTCGCGCGCCAGCGTGGATTCGTTCACCAGGATTTCGCGATTGACGATGTCTTCCACACGCCGGATTTCGTCATCGCTCAGCGGCGCGGTGTGCGCAAAATCGAAACGGGTCTTGTCGGCATCGACCAGCGAACCCTTCTGCTGCACGTGCGAACCCAGTACCTCGCGCAGAGCCTTGTGCATCAGGTGCGTGGCGCTGTGGTTACGCATGGTCGATGCGCGGCGCTCGGCGTCGACCTGCGCGGTCAGCGTGTCGCCGACCTTCAGGGTGCCACGCTCGAGTGTGCCGTGATGGCCGAAAACGCTGGACTGGACTTTTTGCGTGTCGTCGACGCGGAACTCGACACCGTTGGCGGACAGCGCGCCGGAGTCGCCGACCTGGCCGCCGGATTCGGCATAGAACGGCGTGTTGTCGAGCACGACCACCGCGGCATCGCCCACAGCAATGCTGTCGACGGCCGCGCCGTCGCGATACAGCGCCAGCACCTTGGCGCCGTCGACATGCAGCGATTCGTAGCCGAAGAAGCGCGTTGCGGCGCCGGTGTAATCGAGCGCGGTCGCCATCTTGAACTTGCCTGCTGCACGAGCCTGCTCGCGCTGGCGCGCCATGGCGGCATCGAAGGCAGCCTCATCGACGGTCACGCCACGCTCGCGGCAGACGTCGGCCGTCAAGTCGAGCGGGAAGCCGTAGGTATCGTGCAGCTTGAAAGCGACTTCGCCGTCGAGCACCTTGCCGCCGTTCAGTTGAGTCAGGGCGGCTTCGAGGATTTCCATCCCGTGAGCGATGGTCTCGAAGAAGCGTTCTTCTTCCTGGCGCAGCACTTCGGTCACGCGGGGCGCTGCTTGCGTGAGCTCCGGATAGGCTTCACCCATTTCGCGGTCGAGATCGGCCACGAGGCGGTGGAAGAACGGGGCGCGCACGCCGAGCTTGTAGCCGTGGCGGATGGCGCGGCGGATGATCCGGCGCAGCACGTAGCCACGGCCTTCATTGCTCGGGATGACGCCGTCGACAACCAGGAAGGCACAGGCGCGGATGTGGTCGGCGATGACCTTCAGCGACGGAACGCTCAGGTCCTTGACGTTGGTTTCGCGTGCGGCAGCGGCGATCAGCGTCTGGAACAGATCGATCTCGTAGTTGGAATGCACGTGCTGCAGGATCGCGGCAAGGCGCTCCAGGCCCATGCCGGTATCGACGCACGGTTTGGGCAGGGGCTTCTGGGCGTAAGTGGTGAGCTTGAACTGCGCGCCTTCTTTGTTCACCGCGCCGATCTTGCCGGCCGATTCGGCGGCGTCCTTTGCGGCATTCGCAGCCTGTTCGCTGTCGAAGAGCTGCTCGCCTTCGACATAACGCTCGAACTGCATGAACACGAGGTTCCAGATTTCGATGTAGCGATCACCGTCGGCGTCCGGGCTCCCCGGAGGGCCTCCCCACACATCGGCACCGTGGTCGTAGAAGATCTCTGAACACGGGCCGCACGGGCCGGTGTCCGCCATCTGCCAGAAATTGTCGGAAGCGTAGCGCGCGCCCTTGTTGTCGCCGATGCGCACGCAGCGCTCTGCCGGCACGCCGATTTCCTTTGTCCAGATGTCGAAGGCTTCGTCGTCCTCGGCGTAAACCGTCGTCCACAGTTTGTCCTTGGGCAGCTTGTAGACCTCGGTCAGCAGCTCCCACGCAAAGTGGATAGCGTCGCGCTTGAAGTAATCCCCGAAGCTGAAGTTGCCCAGCATTTCGAAGAAGGTGTGGTGACGCGCGGTGTAGCCGACGTTCTCCAGGTCGTTGTGCTTGCCGCCGGCGCGCACCGAACGCTGGGCGGTCGTGGCGCGCGAATACGGGCGTTTGTCGGCCCCCAGGAACACGTCCTTGAACTGCACCATGCCCGAATTGGTAAACAGCAGCGTGGGGTCATTGCCCGGCACGAGCGAGCTGGACGGGACGATGGTGTGACCCTTCGACTCGAAGTACTTGAGGAACTTGGAACGGATCTCGGCGGCTTTCATGGATACGCGACGCTCGCTACGGCCTGATTTCAAAGAGGAATCGCGGAGTTTAGCATCGCATCCCCTTCCGCAGCACGAGCCATGCAAACGATGGCTTGCCGCTATCGCGGCTTCACGCCGCGAGACAGCGTCAACACAAGGGCCCGAAGCGATCCGGGCGATCCGTGATGACGGTGTCGACGCCCCAGCCAAGCAGGGTCATGGCGTGCTGCGGGTCGTTTTCGGTATAGACAGCCACGCGATAACCGGCGGCTTTGATGGCGCGGCAGCAGGCCTCGTCCAGATATTTGCAGTTGGTGTGGACGGCGATCACGTCCAGGCCCTGGCAACGGACCAGCCAGTCCGACGGCACGCGGTCAACGAGCCAGCCACGCGGCAAGGCGGGGACTGCCTTGGCGGCAGCCTGCAGCGCGACTTCCGAAAACGAAGACAGCAGTGGCGGCACCGAGGCATCGCGCCACAACGCGGCAGCAAATTCGGCGGTCACGGCGCCGGTCAGGGCCTCGAACCCCTCGGCCGGCTTGATTTCGACATTGGCCACAAGGTCCAGCGCCCGACAACGCGCGGCGACCGCCGCAAAGCGCGGCAGAGGTTCGCCGGCGAACGCTTTATGAAAGGGTTGTCCTGCATCGAGCGCATCGAGCTGCGCATCGGTGGCGTCGCTCACACGACCGACTCCCGTGGTCGTGCGTTCGAGCGTTTCGTCGTGGATGATATACGGCGTGCCGGCTGCAGAAAGCATGACGTCGAATTCGACGCCTTTCACGCCTGCCAGCACGCAGAGATCCAGGCCGACCAGCGTGTTCTCCGGCGCCAGCGCACCGCCGCAGCGGTGCGCCATCACGCGCGGATAGGGCCAGTCAGCCAAGGCCGGCATGGTTACGGACGAACCATCGCGCGGCAGCAGCCATCCTCGCCGGCGCGGGCGCGATTGACGGCGTCGTCGAGCGCCTGCTTGGCCGGCTTCTTGTTGGCCCAGACAGACTCGATTTCTTCATCGAGGATGCGGCGCACGCCGGCACGACGGCCATACGTGGAGGCGGACGAAGCAATCGACACGGGCTTGTTGGTCAGTTCCTGAAGGGCGATCTGCTGTGCCACGAGCTTGTCGCTCAGTAGCTTGCTGCCAGTCGCCAACGCACCTGCCGTGTTGAGCGGCAAATAGCCGGCGTTGACCTGCCATTCGACCTGGGTCTCGGGCGTCAGCCAGAAGTTCACGAACTTGGCCACCGCCTTGTATTCGGCTGCCGTCTTGCCAGCGCCGATCCACAGGCTGGAACCGTCGGCAACCGTGTTCTGTGGCGCACCGTAGGCGTCACCATGGAAGGGGAAGGGCGCGACGCCAACGTCGAAGGATGCCATGCGCTGCAGCGTCGGGTAGTCGTCCGACGGAGCGGTGAGGACTGCGCAGGCCCCCTTGGCGAACGGTTCCAGCGCCTCGTCGCCACGGCCGAAAATCTGCAGATAGCGTGCCTTGTACCAGCTCGACATCATCGCCAGATGCTTGACCTGGATGAGTCCGTTGGCAGCCAGCGCTTCCTGCTTGCCATTCATGGCCACGAAGGGCTGGTTGTTCCATGCACTGGTGTTCTCGATGAGAATCCATGCCGGTTGCACGGTCGTGAACGGGCAGGCGTTACCCGATGCGTAGACCTTGCCCAGCGCGGCCTGCCAGTCCATCCAGGTCGTGGGCACGTTGTTCGGGTCCAGGCCCGCCTTGGCCAGTGCTTCCTTGTTGTAGAAAAGCACAGGAGTAGACAGAGCCACCGGCAGCGCTTCGAGACGGCCCTTGGAGTCGACCGGCATCGGCGTGACCATCTTCAGGACCGGAAAGGTCTTGAGCGGCTGGCCCGCACCGCGCATGACATCCCACAGGGGCTTGTAGCGCTTGGTGGTGACGAGGCGATCTTCGCCTTCCTGGTTCGGCAGGATCAGCGCCGGCTGCTTGCCCTCGGTCCAGTCACCGTCGCTCAGCGTGACCTTGATGTTGGGATTGGCTTCGTTGAACCGCTGGACCAGCTTTGCCAGTTGTTCGCCCTTGTCGGCACCCAGTTGATGAACGAATTCGAGCTCGACCATGGTGGGCTGGGCCGGCTTCTTGGCGGCAGGTTTGGCGGCCTGCTTGGGCGCTGCCGTGGCACACGCCGCCAGGGCGGCGGCCAGAACGGCGCAGGAGATTTTCATGGGGGACACTTGCTGCATTGTGGGTCGAGCTCCAGCGTGGTGAAACGATGCGGCATTATAGGAAATCCCTCCACTGCGCCCAGAGATCTTCGACAAGCGGGACGAGCGCGGGGCTCAAGTTGGGGGGACGGGTGACGTTATTCCTTACATCCCATTCGATCAAGCGATCATGTCCCGCATCTGTCTGGCGCTCATCGTTGTGCTGACCTTGACCGCCTGCGAGCAGCTCGGCATTCCCGATCCGCGCAAGGACGCGCAGCAGAAAGAAGCCGAAGGCAAGGCGATCGGCGGCGCCTGTCGTCAGTCCGGCCGCGCGCTCGAAGACTGCTACGCCTTCAATCCGAATGCGACGAAGGCGGCCATCTTCACCGGCTGGCGTGAGATGAACGACTACATGACCGAGAACAAGCTGGAGATCGTCAAGCCGCAGGTCGAACCTTCCTTGCCCGCCAATCGCAAGAAGCGCGTAGTGCAGGAAGACAGCGCCGACGAGTCCGCTCCCGAAGCCGACGCCGGACAAGCGTCAGGGCCGCCCCCTCGCGCCAGCACGGCGCAGCGCTGAGAAATCGTTCGAGACGACCGCGAACCCTGAGTGGCTGCACGGTTTTTGGCCGTCGCAAATGCACCATATTGGTGCAACTGGCAGTCAAACGCGCGCCCCATCTTGAAGCGACTGCCGCTTTCGCATCCACGCAGAGCACGTCTTTCCGGGATTGCCGTTGTCATGCCGCGTCAGCCGTCGCACCAACGACAGAGTCTTTCTGCTCGATATCAATCGAATCACCGTCCGTCGCATCGCTGAAATTTTCGGCAACTGATTTCCGTCAAATACGTGGTTCTACGGATTGGACGTTTTTAGTAATTGGTACAGTTTTCGCATACGGGAGAGGAGACGACTGCGCCGTGAGCGTGGCCCCGTTTTTTTTGGATAACGAACAGGAGGACATGTATGTTCAAGAAGGCCATTATCGCGGCCGTGATGCTGGGCGCAGGTGTGGGCGTTGCATCGGCCCAGGAACTGACGGGTACGCTGAAGAAGGCAAAGGACACCGGCAAGATCACGCTCGGCATCCGTGAATCCTCCTTCCCGCTCTCGTACCTGGACGCCAACCAGAAGCCGATCGGCTACCACATCGACATTTGCTTGAAGATCGTCGATGCAGTGAAGAAGCGCATCAACGCGCCGAACCTCGCCGTGGACATGGTCCCGGTGACCTCGCAGAACCGGATTCCACTGACCACCAACGGCACGGTTGATCTCGAATGCGGATCGACCACCAACAACCTCGACCGTCAGAAGTCGGTCGCCTTCGCTCCGACGACCTACGTCACGCAAGTGCGCATGGCGGTCAAGAAGGCCTCCGGCATCAACAGCATCACCCAGTTGAACGGCAAGCCCGTTGCCACCACCACCGGCACGACCAGCGTGGCGCTGATCCGCGCCAACGAAAAGGGCAAGAACCTCGACATCAAGGAAGTCTACGGCAAGGACCACGCCGACTCGTTCCTGATGCTGGAAACCGACCGCGCCGTGGCGTTCGTCATGGACGACAACCTGCTGCTGGGCCTGATCGCCAGCTCGAAGAACCCGTCCGAGTACACGCTGGCGGGTGAGCCGCTGTCTACCGAGCCGATCGCCATCATGCTGCGCAAGGACGATCCGCAGTTCAAGGCACTCGTCGATACGACGGTTGGCGATCTCGCCAAGTCGGGCGAACTGACCAAGCTGTACGCGAAATGGTTCACCTCGCCGATCCCGCCGAAGGGTGTGAACCTGAGCTTCCCCATGAGCGAAGCGCTCAAGGAAGCCATCGCCAGCCCCAACGACAAACCGGCCGAGTCGTACAAGAAGTAAGGTCCGTCGCTTGACCTGGGCGGCGACGCATTCAGTGCTCGCCGCCCGTTTCGTCTACATGCCTGTTCACACAAACGGCTGCGCACCCGGTATTGTCATGCCCTTTCGCGCGCCAGCCATGGCCATCGGTCGGGGCGCGAGCCTATCCCGACTCCGACTGCACTCTAGGGCTTCGATATGAGCTATCACTGGGACTGGAGCTTTCTCTTCCAGAACATCATGGGAGGTGATGAGACCTATCTCGACACCCTCGTCTCCGCCGTCGGCTGGACGGTCGCCGTGTCGCTCACGGCGTGGATCATTGCACTGGTGATCGGCTCCATCGTCGGCATCATGCGCACGTTGCCCAATCGCTATATCGCGGCGCTGGGCAACGCATACGTGGAGATCTTCCGCAACATTCCCATCCTGGTTCAGTTGTTCGTGTGGATGTTCGTCGTCCCCGAACTGATGCCGCACGACCTGAAGATGTGGATGAAGCAGGACATGCCCGCCAAGGAATTCATCACGGGCGCACTGGGTCTGGGCTGGTTCACGGCGGCGCGTATCGCCGAGCAACTGCGCGCGGGAATCCAGAGCCTGTCGGGAGGACAGCGCAACGCCGGCCTGGCGATGGGCTTCACCCTGGCGCAAACCTACCGCTACGTATTACTGCCGATGGCCTATCGCATCGTGCTGCCGCCGCTCACTTCGGAATTCATGAACGTGATCAAGAACTCCGCCGTGACCTACGCCGTCGGGGTGATCGAACTTTTCTACCAGTTCAACCAGATCAATGAGGAAACGTCGCGCTCGCTGGAGATCCTGGTCATCGTGGGGGGCCTGTACGCGATACTCGCCTACGCTGCGAACCGACTGATGACCACAATCGAAAAGCGTACCCGGGTGCCCGGATTCATCGCATCGAAATAAAGGCGCCGACCATGCTTTCAGAACTCGATTTCAGCATCATTCCGGCCTCCATCCCATTCTTGTGGGCGGGCTTCCTGTTCAGCCTGAAGATCACGGTCACCGCAATGGTCGGCGGCATCATCCTCGGCACGCTGCTGGCCATGGCCAGGCTGTCGGGCGGCCCGTGGCTTGCGGCAGCGGCAACGGCCTATATCAACACCATGCGCTCCATCCCGCTGCTGATGGTGATCATGGGCTTCTTCATCATCATCCCGACGCTCATCGGTCATCCGATCGGCTCGGAGAATTCGGCACTGATCACCTTCACGGTTTTCCAGGCCGCCTATTACGGCGAAATCATGCGAGCCGGCATCCAGAGCGTGTCGACGGGCCAGGTGAATGCCAGCTTCGCGCTCGGCATGACGTACTGGCAGGCGATGGGCCACATCATCCTGCCGCAGGCCGTGCGCAACATGCTTCCCCTGCTGCTGACGCAGACCATCGTACTGTTCCAGGACACATCGCTGGTCTATGCCATCGGGGCCAAGGATCTGTTCCGCGTGGCGACAAACATCGCCAACACCGAGCATGCGCCGGTCGAGATGTACCTGTTCGTCGCGCTGATCTATTTCGTCATCTGCTTCTCGCTGTCGCTGCTCGTCAAGCGCATGCAAAAGCGCATAGCCATCGTCCGCTAACCGATTCTTTCGCGGGTAAAGATCCATGATTCAGATAAAAAACGTCTCCAAGTGGTACGGCAACTTCCAGGTGCTGACCGATTGCAGTACCGGCGTCGCGAAGGGCGAGGTGGTGGTGGTATGCGGCCCGTCGGGCTCGGGCAAGTCCACCCTCATCAAGTGCGTCAACGCACTCGAGCCGATCCAGCAGGGCGACATCATCGTCAACGGCATCAAAGTTAATGACCCTGCGACCGATCTGCCGAAGCTGCGCTCCAAGGTGGGCATGGTGTTCCAGCACTTTGAGCTCTTCCCGCACATGACCATCGTCGAAAATCTGACGATCGCCCAGATGAAGGTGCTCAATCGCGGCAAGGACGAAGCACGTGACAAGGGCATGAAGTTGCTCGAGCGCGTCGGACTCAAGGCGCACGCGCAGAAATTCCCCGGTCAGTTGTCCGGCGGGCAGCAGCAGCGTGTGGCGATCGCTCGCGCGTTGTCGATGGACCCGATCTGCATGTTGTTCGACGAGCCGACCTCGGCGCTCGACCCCGAGATGATCAACGAAGTGCTGGACGTCATGGTCGAACTGGCTCGCGAAGGCATGACCATGATGGTGGTCACGCACGAGATGGGCTTCGCGCGCAAAGTGGCCAATCGCGTGATCTTCATGGACCACGGCACGATCGTTGAAGACGCGCAGAAAGACGAATTCTTCGGCACACCGCGCTCGGAGCGTGCCCAGCAGTTCCTGTCCAAGATCCTGCACCACTGATCGGTATTCCGGTGGCGGATGGGAACGTCCGCCACCGGCTGCTGACTAAACGACTCCGAGCTTCGTCGAGGAGTCTCACCATGCGGCAGCACTTTCTCGGCAATCCCCTCCGATCGGCAGGCATCGTCGGCCTGTTGGTTGCAGCCGCGCTGGTAGCCTGTGGCTCGAACGGCGGCGGATCAAGCGCATCTTCCGAAGCCGCGTCGAGCATTGCGGCGACCTCGTCCAGCAGTTTGGCAGTCAGCGCGCCCACATCATCGCTCAACCTGCAATCAGTCAGCGTCGAAGTCCCGTCCGGACTCGACTCAGCCCCCTTCAACCAAGCCCGTACGCTCAACGTCCCGGAAGGCTTTGTCATCCGCGTGATTGCGCGGGTAGACGGCGCGCGCTTCCTGGCGGTGACGCCGGACGGCGGCCTGCTGGTGTCGCAACCCAATGCCGGCAAGCTCACTTTGTTGCGTCGCGACGGCAATACCTGGCGCGCCAGCGACTTTGCAGCCGGATTGCGAATGCCGCACGACATGGTGTTCTACCGTAGCGGCGACGCCACCTGGCTATACGTGAGCGAAGCGCACCAGGTCAGCCGCTTTGCGTGGACCGACGGCATGACAAAAGCTGGCGCCGCACAGGTAGTCATCGCGAACCTGCCCAACGCCAGCACCCCGGGCATCGGCTCCTACGGCCACCAACTGAAGAACATCGCATTGTCGACCGACGGCAAGCTGTTCGTTGCCATCGCATCCACCTGCAACGTGTGCGAATCCGACGCCAAGGCCGACCCTGTGCGCGGGTCGATCTATGTCTATGACGCCGATGGCCGCAACGGCCGCCTGTATGCTCGCGGACTGCGCAATGCGGAGGGATTGGACATTCTGCCGGGTACTGGACAACTGTGGGCTGCGGTCAACAATCGCGACCAGATTCCCTTCCCTTACCACGGCGACTTCGATGGCGACGGGCGCGACGACTACGGGCGCGTGATGAGCCGTTTCGTCGATGACAACCCGCCCGACCCCTTCACTTCGGTGCGCGAAGGTGGCGACTACGGGTGGCCGTACTGCAACGCTGGGCCTCGCAGCGCAGACAGATTCCAGTCATTGCCGCTCGAACGCGACATCGATACGAACGCCGACGGAAACCAGCGCGACTGTGCGGCGCTGGATCGCGCGAGCCTTTCGTTGCCCGCGCATTCGGCGCCCTTGGGAATGAGCTTCCTGCAGGGATCGTCACTCCCGGCACCGTGGAAAAACGGGGCGGCAATCGCCTTGCATGGCTGCTGGAACTGCACGCGATTGAATGGTCACTCGGTCGTCTTCGTGCCTTTCGACGGGAGCAAGCCGGGCCATGAAGTCGACATGATCACCGGCTGGATGACCGACGCCTCCGCGCGCAGCCGCTGGGGCCGGCCGGTCGACGTCGTGCCGTCCCTCACCGGCTCGCTCTATGTTTCGGACGATTTCAGCGACACAGTCTACGAGCTATACCGGAAATAGGCCCGAACCTGCCTAGAGCTGGGCGCTGCTGGAGAGCGTATTGCACTGCTGCACGTTGGCGCTTTCCAGTCCGCGCTTGAACCAACGGACGCGCTGAGCCGACGTGCCGTGCGTGAAGGTGTCGGGCACCGCGTAACCGCGGGCGCTCTTCTGCAAAGTATCGTCGCCGATGGCGGTGGCGGCGGCCAGCGCTTCCTCCACGTCCCCCTCTTCGAGCAACTTGTGCCGCTGGTTCGAACGCCCGGCCCACACGCCGGCCAGGCAGTCCGCCTGCAATTCGAGCCGTACTGACAGCGCGTTGGCCTGGGCCTCTGATGCGCGTTGCTGCGCCTGACGAACCTTGTCCGAAATACCCAGCAGATTCTGGACGTGATGCCCGACCTCGTGCGCGATCACGTAGGCCTGGGCAAAATCACCCGGCGCGCGGAACCGCTTGCGCAATTCCTCGTAGAAAGCCAGATCGATATAGACCTTGCGGTCGGACGGGCAATAGAACGGCCCCATGGCGGTTTGCCCCGTCCCGCAGGCGGTAGGCGTGGCGCCGGAAAACAGTACGAGCTTCGGCGCTGCATACTGGCTGCCCCCTTCCGCGAAAATCTGCGACCAGGTCCGTTCGGTGTCGCCCAGGACCTGGCGCACGAAGCGCTTGTCCGGATCATCCGGCGCGTTCGGGTCGGCGGGCGCCTGTTGCGTGGCAGTCGGACCACTCACCATGCTGGCGCCGTTGAGCACCACCGAGGGGTCGATGCCGAAATACCAGGCAACCAGAGCCAGCACCACGGTGCCCACACCGATCGTGCCACCTCCGATCGGCAGTCTGCCGCCACCGCCGCCCCGTCGGTCTTCAACGTTGTTGCTCTCTTGCCCATCCTCAAAACGCATGACCTGCTCCTTAGGAAATCGTCGCGCACCGGCAAGCGACCGCTTCGGCGTGGAGATTGGCAAGCGCCATCGGCTGCGTCAATCAGAGAAGGATTAGTTGATGGCGGGGATCAGGAAAAGTGCGCCGCCTGCGACGAACGATCCTGATGTATGGATTCTGGCACCCGTGCAGGCGAGGAGAAAGGCTGACTGCGTGCGGGACTTGCATCGGGCGGGCGGACCGCCAATAAAAAAAAACGGGAAGCTACGCCCGTAGCTTCCCGTCCCCAATTGAGGAAACCCGTTTTGCGGGTTTCCCTCCCCCTACGTTTGGTTCTGTCGAACCAGTGTCCTTTGGTGTCCCTTGGCGCGTTCAACGCGATCCGGCCGATTTTTTTCTTTTGCCGGTGGCTTTGTGAGCCCACGCGTCTGCTGCGTTTTTTATCGCGGGGTCAGCCCTGCTGCCCCGCGACTTTTGCTATTTGCCGCATTTCTTGCGGCTTCGTATGTCTCCAACATCCCCCGGTGTGCCTTGGCGCCTGTCTGACGCGATCAGCGATCCGTTGAAATGAATTGTGACAGATCACATCGTTTTATGCGCCTATCAATTGCACTTTTGGACTTAAAAGTTTTCTATGGTGCACTGCACACGGGAACTTCTTCTTTCTATTCAGGACCATACCCCCCAAACCATCTTGACCGCCAAAATCGTCAAAAGCAGGGCAAACGCCTTTTTGAGGGTTGGCACAGGCAAAGCGTGCGCCATCCGGGCTCCAAACGGCGCAGTCAGAACACTCCCCACGACGATCGTCGCAAGCACTGGAACCATCACGTAGCCGAGGGTGGCGGCAGGCAGGCCGGAGCGTCCCCAACCCTGCCAGATGTAGCCCAGCGTACCGAAGAATGCGATCGGCAGCCCCATGGCAGCCGATGTCCCGATGGCGTGCTGCAACCGGACGTTGCACCAACTGAGCCACGGCACCGTCAAAGAGCCTCCGCCGACGGCGACCAGTCCCGACAAGGCGCCAATACCGACACCGACGCCGGCAACACCGAACCGCCCAGGCAGATTGCGCTTGGCGGACGGCTTGAGATCCAGTGCCATCTGGGTCGCCACGCAAATCAGAAAGAAGGAAAAAAACAGTGCCAGACCCCGGGTCGGCACGATGCCAGCGATCCTGGTGCCGATGAAGGTGCCGATGATCACGCCTGGCGTCATGTCGCGCACGACGTCCCAACGCACGGCGCCGCGCCGATGATGCGCGCGCAGGCTCGCCAGCGAGGTGAAGATGACGGTCGCCATGCCTGTCCCCAACGCCAGCCGCAAGACATGTTCATGGGCGACTCCCTGCGCGTCGAAAATCATCGTCAGGACGGCCACGATGATCACACTGCCGCCAATGCCCAGTAAGCCCGCAAGAAACCCGGCGACGGTACCGAGAAAGAAATATGCAATGAGCCAGAGATCCATCGGTGGGTCGATGACGAACGAATGAGTTCGCAACGTACCGGCCTGGGCGTGTGTCGACAAGCCGGGCGAATACCGATGGTGCGCGGCGCGCGCAAATAAAAAACGCGGCATCGCGCCGCGTTTTTTTTGAGAGAGGGTCCCCCGCATGTGCCGTCAGGTCATCATCCTGAACCTGGGTTCAGGGGGCTGCGTTTCCTGCCGCATCAGGTGCGCCCAACAAGGAGCGCTCACAACAGCGGTGTATCGGTTGGCAACCATGTCGCGTAGACATTGGTTCAAGGAGTATTAGACCTTAACGAACACCGCAGGGGATAACTCGTGGCCCGCTATCGCGAACCGAAAACCTTTGGGGGATACGACACCGTGCGCAGCTTGAAGGCCCCCGCCTAAAACAGTTTTTCCTGCTGGGCCAGCGCATCTTCGATACGTTGCCCCATGGCTGCGATTTTACGCCGGTGGCCCGGTAGATCAAGCCCTGCCGAGCGCTGCGCCACAACAAAATCGTGAGCAATGTTCAACGCCGTCATGAGCGCGAGCGTTTCACCGCTGCCGGAACTCCGGCCGGCCGCCTGCTGCAGCTTTTCGTTGAGCAAAGCGACGGCGGCTTCAAAGGTCTCGCGCTCTTCCGGTTTGACCGAGACGGCGAAACGTTTGCCCATCAATTGAATGTCGAGCGATTCCATCACGGCTCCGTGACCGGCAGTTTTTCGAGCACCGCTTCGATGCGCGCGACAGCCGTCGCGAGCTTTTCAGCCAGCACGCGGTTGTCGGCTTCGAGTCGTGCCACGCGATCGGTGAGCTCACCGTTGGCGCGACGCGTTTCGGCGAAGGCTTCGATGAGCCGCGAGATGCGGGCGTCGAGATCGGCAATTTCGTTGTCCATAGCGAAGGATGGTAGTGCCCCCTTTCGCGTGCGGTCAATACGACTTCCGCGACACATTGCGCCAGCGCTCGCGCCCCGCCCGCGAGCCGCGGCGACTGCCGGCAACGGCGCGTTCTGCGGTATCATCCGCCCTCGCTTCAGGTGCCTGGCAAACATATGTTGCCGGGTTAATCGGGAAGCCGGTGCGCGATTTCATCGCAAGGCCGGCGCTGCCCCCGCAACGGTAAGCGAGTCAAAGCGCGGCGATAAGCCTCAGAGCAAACCACTGTGCCCCACGGCATGGGAAGGTACCGCGCCTGGATGCCCACGGCATCCGCTCGTCAGCCCGGAGACCGGCCTGTGGCGTGGCCTCGCACGCACGTCCCAACCGATGCGCGCGTGGCTGAAGCGCATCGCGGTGGGCGATTGCGGTTTGCGCCCATCCTGGCCGAGCCTCGTCCTCCTTCCGCCGTGCATTGACCCACGAACGTTCCGTGCGGGTGAGCACGGAAGGAGCACATCTTGAAATACCCTCTTCTGCCGGCAGCCGTGCTGCTCGGCGCAACGCAGGCATCCATGGCGCAACGCGCGCCGCAGCAACTCGATCCCATCATCGTCACCGCCGACCGCGTGGCACGGACCGCAGACGAAACGCTCGCCTCGGTGACCGTCATCACGCGCGAAGACATCGAACGACAGCAGGCCGTGTCCGTACCGGACGCGCTGCGCGGCGTACCGGGCGTCACACTGTCCAACACGGGAGGTCGCGGCAAGGCCACGTCGGTCTTCCTGCGCGGCACCAATTCCGATCACACGCTGGTGCTCATCGATGGCATGAAGATCGGGTCGGCCACCACGGGTGCGGCCGCGCTGCAGGACCTGCCGATCGAACTGATCGACCGGATTGAAGTCGTGCGGGGCCCCCGAGCCAGTCTGTATGGTTCGGAGGCCATCGGTGGCGTGATCCAGATATTCACGCGCAAGGGGGGTACGCCCGATGGAGGATGGCGGCCCACTTTCAGCATCGGCGGCGGCTCGCGCAGTACGGGCGAGGTGGCGGCAACCGCGGCAGTGGGCACTGACAAGGCCTGGCTCAATGCCGGCATCAGCGCCGACACCACCAACGGCATCAACGCCTGCGAAGGCACGTCCTCCGGTTGCTTCGCCAACGAACCGGATCGCGACGGCTACAACAATCAGTCGTACAACCTGCGCGGCGGATATCGCTTTTCCAGATCGCTCGATGCCGATGTGCAGTTCATGCAGGCGCACAGCAACAACGAATTCGACGGTGGATTCCAGAATCACTCCACCAATGTGCAACAAGTCGCCAGCGCCACGCTGCGCTACCACCCCGTCGACCTGTGGAAGAGTTCACTCACCGTGGGGCAGACGCAGGATCGCTCGAAGAGCTATTACTACAGCGACTTCGCTTCGCGTTTCCTGACCCGCACCGACCAGGTCAGCTGGCAGAACGACTTCGCCATCAACAACGACCATATGGTCACGGTCGGGCTGGACTACCAGAACGATCATGTTTCGAGCGACACGGCCTACACGGTCACGTCGCGCGACAACAAGGCCATCTTCGCGCAATACCTCGGCAGCTTTGGCGCCAGCGACGTGCAGCTTTCCGCACGCAATGACGACAACGAGCAGTTCGGCAATCACGCCACCGGGAGCGCAGCCTTCGGCTATACCTTCTCGCCGGCGCTGCGCTTGACTGCCAACGTGGGCACCGCATTCAAGGCACCGACCTTCAACCAGTTGTACTACCCCGGTTACGGCACGCCCGACCTCAAGCCCGAAAAATCGAAGAGCTTCGAACTGGGCGCCTCCGGCAAGTTCGCACAGACGAGCAACTGGTCGCTCAATGCATACCAGACACAGGTCGACGATCTGATCGCTGGCTATCCGCTGGCGAATATCGCCAAGGCGCGCATCCGCGGCGTGGAAGCCACGCTCGGCACGCAACTGGCCGGCACGCAGTTCACGCTGTTCGCCACTTACGTCGATCCGAAGGACGACTCAGGCGGCGCCAACGACGGCAAACTGTTGCCGCGCCGCCCCAAGCAATCAGCGCGTCTGGATATCGATCATGACTTCGGCCGCTGGAGCCTGGGGGGGTCGCTGTACGGCGCGGGCAAGAGCTACGACGATGCCGCCAACAAGACCAAGCTGGGTGGTTACGGAACCGTCGATCTGCGCGCCGAGTACGAGCTGACCAAGACATGGCGCGTGCAAGGGCGCATCGAAAACCTCTTCGACAAACGCCACCAGACCGCCTATTACTACAACCAGCCGGGCTTCGGCGCCTTCATCACACTGCGTTACGCAGCGCTATAAGGAGCCCGCAGTGCACGACACCGACAACAACGACGACGAGGGCAGCAATGCGCGGCATGCCACGCGCATGGTCCGCAAGAAGACCATCATCGACCAACGCATCGCCGCGGCCTACATCGATCGCGGCGTACTGGTCGTCGTGACCGGCAACGGCAAGGGCAAGAGTTCCTCGGCGTTCGGCATGGCCGCGCGAGCACTCGGCCACGACATGCGTGTCGGCGTCGTGCAATTCATCAAAGGCGCCGCAGCAACGGGAGAAGAGGCCTTCTTCCGTCGCTGCGACGGCGTCGACTTCCATGTCATGGGCGAAGGTTTCACATGGGATACGCAGGACCGCGAGCGTGACGTCGCCAAGGCGGCGGAAGGCTGGCGCTGCGCGGAAGCCATGCTGTCCGACGACAGCGTGGGGCTCGTCATCCTCGACGAGCTGTGCGTGGTACTGAAGTACCGCTATCTGCCGCTCGAAACCGTATTGCGAACGCTGCGCTCGCGGCCGGCGTCGCAACACGTGGTCGTGACCGGCCGGGGCGCCCCCGAACCATTGATCGAAATCGCCGACACCGTCAGCGAGATCGATGACATCAAGCATGCCTTCCGTGCAGGCGTGCGCGCGCAGAAAGGCATCGAATTTTGATGGTCGGACATGCACTCGCCTTCGTTGCTGCGATCGCTCTCGATCGCCTGCTTGGTGAGCCGCGTGCATGGCATCCGTTGGTGGGCTTCGGACGCTTCGCCGCAAGCATCGAACGACAGCTCAACCGCGGCAGCGCTGCCCGACGGCGCTGCGCCGGCGTCGTCGCAGCCCTCATCGCATGCGCACCATGGGTGGCGCTGGCAGCGCTCTTGCGGCCGCTGCAACCATTGCTGGTCGACGCGGTGGCGCTCTACCTCGCGCTCGGCCTTCGCAGCCTTGATGAACACGCGCATGCAGTGCAAGCCGCACTCAGTGCACACGACCTCGAAGCCGCGCGCCACAACACCGCACGCATGGTGAGCCGCGACACGGCAGCGATGACGGAACCGGACGTCGCGCGCGCAACGGTCGAATCCGTCCTTGAAAACGGCAACGACGCTGTTTTCGGCGCGCTGTTCTGGGCACTCGTGGCGGGCGCGCCGGGCGTCGTGCAGTTCCGTCTGGCAAATACGCTGGATGCGATGTGGGGCTATCGCAATGTTCGCTTCGAATACTTCGGCTGGTGCGCGGCGCGCCTGGACGATGCCCTCAACTATGTGCCGGCGCGACTCACTGCGTTGAGCTATGCCCTGGTCGGACGCACCGCCGATGCATTGGCGTGCTGGCGGACGCAGGCCCGTCGATGGTCCAGCCCCAACGCCGGCCCGGTGATGTCTGCAGGTGCGGGCAGTCTGGGCATCCGGCTCGGCGGCGCGGCGTCGTATGGGGGCTGCATGGAACAACGACCGGATCTCGGCTGCGGACGCGCCCCAGCCGCCTCGGACATCGCTCGATCGCGCGCACTGGTGCGACGCGCTGTCGCGCTTTGGGTCATCGTTGTCGGTGCATTCTCGTTAGCAGTCGACCTGCTGGAGTGGCTCCATGCGTGAGGCACTGGGCAACGGCGATCACGGAGGCGCACTCCGGCGCGCGGCACTGGCGCACGGCATTCCCATGAGCGAATGGCTGGACCTGTCGACCGGCATCGCGCCCTGGGCATGGCCGGTCCCCCTGCTGCCGGCCGAATGCTGGCAACGACTGCCCGAGGATGGCCCGGAGGGCGACGGTCTCGAATCCATTGCCGCCGCACATTACGGCGCACCGCACATTCTGTCGGTGGCGGGCAGTCAGGCAGCCATCCTCGCCTTGCCCCGACTGCGGGCCGCGAGCCGGGTTGCCGTCGCGCGGGGCAGCTACGCGGAACACGCACTGGCATGGTTCGACGCCGGCCATGACGTCGAGACGTTCCCGCTGGCGGCATTGCCGTCGGCCGCCAATCATGCGGACGTCGTGGTGGTGGCCAACCCGGACAATCCGACTGGCCGCAAGACCGACATCGCCACCCTGCTC
Source organism: Uliginosibacterium sp. sgz301328 (assembly GCF_041807905.1). Lineage (NCBI taxonomy): Bacteria > Pseudomonadati > Pseudomonadota > Betaproteobacteria > Rhodocyclales > Zoogloeaceae > Uliginosibacterium > Uliginosibacterium sp. sgz301328. The sequence continues at coordinate 79,697 of NZ_JBGVSA010000011.1, read as the reverse complement.
GACATGCATGGGCGATTGCAGCGACGTGGCGGCTGGCTGGTCGTGGACGAGGCCTTTCTCGATGCCGAGGACGAGCCCAGCCTGGCCGCGCACTCGGATGCCGAAGGGCTCATCGTCCTGCGTTCGCTGGGCAAGTTCTTCGGACTCGCGGGCGCGCGCATCGGCTTCGTATGCGCGCAGCGAGCCTTGCTGCGGAATCTGTCCGCGGCGCTGGGCGCCTGGACGGTCAACACGCCCGCACGCTTCGTCGCACGTCACGCATTGAGCGACGCAAGCTGGCAACGCGTGCAAAAATTGCGGCTGGCGCGGGCATCGACCCATCTGGCAACGCTGCTGGCACGCAGCGGGCTCACTCCGACGGGCGGATGTCGACTGTTCCAGTGGGTCGCCACGCCACGTGCCGCGGACCTGGCCGGGGGCCTCGCCCGTCACGGCGTGCTGGTGCGCCACCTGCCGGCGCCACAGGCGCTACGCTTCGGGCTACCCGCCTCACATGCCGACTGGCAGCGCCTGCAGGGCATCCTCTCGAACGTCATGAAGGAGACTCCATGAGTGCGCTCATGGTGCAAGGAACCACCTCCGACGCCGGCAAGAGCACGCTGGTGGCTGCGCTCTGCCGTTGGCTCGTTCGGCACGGCGCGCGGGTGGCACCATTCAAGCCGCAGAACATGGCGCTCAATAGCGCAGTCACCGCCGACGGCGGCGAGATCGGCCGCGCGCAGGCGTTGCAGGCGCTGGCATGTCGCATCGCGCCGCATACCGACATGAATCCCGTACTGCTCAAGCCCAATACCGACGTCGGCGCGCAAGTCATCGTCCACGGCCATGCCATCGGCAACATGGATGCGCTGGACTACCACGCATATAAACAGCAGGCACGCACAGCCGTCATCGGCTCTTTTCAACGGCTCGCCGCCGCCTACGAATACGTCATCGTCGAAGGCGCCGGCTCGCCCGCGGAAATCAATCTGCGGACCAACGACATCGCCAACATGGGGTTCGCGGAAGCCGTGGATTGCCCGGTGATCATCGTGGCCGACATCGATCGTGGCGGCGTATTCGCGCATCTCGTCGGCACACTGGCGCTTCTCTCAGAGAGCGAGCGCGCCCGTGTCAAAGGTTTCGTGATCAATCGCTTCCGCGGAGACATCGCATTGTTGCAGAGCGGCCTGGACTGGCTCGAAGCACACACCGGAAAACCGGTGCTGGGCGTCCTGCCCTACCTGACGGGCCTGCACATCGACGCGGAGGATGCCATCGGCAACGTCGCGCCAGATACAAAGGCGGAATCCCGTCTGCGTGTCGTCGTGCCCGTCACGCCGCGCATCAGCAACCACACCGACTTCGACGCGCTGCGCGCGCATCCGCAGGTCGACTTTCGTTTCATCGGACCGGGTCAAGCCATCCCTGCCGCCGACCTCATCGTTCTGCCAGGCTCGAAAGCCGTACGAGCGGACCTCGGGCACCTGCGCGCGCAGGGTTGGGACGCCGCCATCGCGCGTCACCTGCGCTACGGCGGCAAGCTCATCGGCATCTGCGGCGGCTTTCAGATGCTGGGGCAGGAATTGGTCGACGCGTACGGAATCGAAGGCCAAGCGGGCAGCAGCGCAGGGCTCGGCTATCTCGACATGCGGACGCAACTCACGCCACACAAAACGTTGCACAACGTGCAGGGAACATTGGCGCTGGGCGATGCGCCCGTGCGCGGCTACGAAATTCACGCAGGGCGCAGCACCGGGCCGGCGCTCGACAGGCCTGCCGTCCGGCTCGACGATCGCGACGACGGCGCGCTGAGCGATGACAACCAGATCCTGGGCAGCTACGTGCACGGCCTGTTCGATTCACCCGCTGCATGCGATGCACTGCTTGCCTGGGCGGGCCTCGCCGCGCCCCGCTCGCCCGACGTCGCGGCATTGCGAGAAGCAAGCCTCGAACGGCTCGCCGACATGATCGAACAGCACATGGACACCGCACGCCTGCGCGCGCTGCTGCATGACGAGGTGAGCGCATGAGGCTATCCGCTCCACCGTTGGCACGCGCATCGATGGTGGCCGCCTTGTGCGTGCCGGCGGCCATGCTGATCGCGCTGACCAGTGGCACCTCGGGATGGGGTTGGCCGCAGAGCGACATCCTTTGGCTGTTGCGTTTTCCTCGTGCGATGGCAGCGTTCGGCGTGGGCGCAGCGCTCGCGCTGGGTGGCGCCGTCATCCAGCTCGTCACGCGCAATCCGCTGGGCGAGCCGCACGTGCTGGGCATCACAGGGGGCGCGTCGGTGGGCGCGCTGGCCGCACTCATGCTGCTGCCGATGGGCACGCGCTTCGCTGCCGAAGGCGGCGCCATACTCGGGGCGATGCTGGCGATGACGCTGGTCTTCACGCTGTCATGGCGGGCCCTCGGTCGCGGACTGTCGCCCGTCACGCAGCCGGGCACGGTCACCGTGTTGCTCATCGGCATGATGCTGTCGGCGGCCAGCAGCGCGCTGGTGGCGATCCTGCTCGCGATCGCCAGCGAACAACAATTGCGCGGCCTGCTGTTCTGGCTGCTGGGCGATCTCAACGGCGCTTCGCTGTGGTGGCCAGTCTGGGTGGCGGCGATCGTTGCGTTGCTGATGGTACTGCCGCGTGCGCATGAACTGGACTGGCTCGCACGCGGCGACGCATGGGCGTGGACGCTGGGCGTGCCGGTCGCGCAAAGGCGTCGTCACGCGCTCGCTGCGGCGAGCCTCGCCATCGGGCTGGCCGTGGCGACGGCCGGCGCAGTCGGGTTCGTCGGCCTCGTCGCGCCGCATGTGGTGCGCCTGTGCGGGCTGCGTTCCGCGCGACTGCTGATGCCTTTCTCGGCGCTCTTCGGCGGCGCCTTCCTGGTCGTCGCCGATACCGTTGCGCGCACGGTCGTGGCACCAAGCCAGCTACCGGTTGGCGTCGTATCGGCCTGCGTCGGCGTTCCCCTGTTCGTGTGGCTGCTGTTGCGGCAGAGGAGCGCGCGATGACGACGACGCTCTTTCACGGCGCCCCCGCCACCTGCTCCCTCGACGCACTCACCCTGCATGCCGGTGGCCGCGCGGACGGCCGCGTGTTGTGCAGCGATCTGTCGCTGCAGTTCGCACCGGGTGAGCGATGGGTGGTGCTGGGCCCGAATGGCGCGGGCAAGTCGACACTGATCGCCGCGCTCGCCGGGCTCTCCGCGCCGCATGCCGGTGCGGTGCATATCGATGGCGTGCCGATCGCGCGCGCACGGGCGCAAGCGTTGGCGCAACGCCGCAGTTGGTGCCCGCAATTCTGGCTCGATCCGTTCGCCGCCGCAGCGTGGGAGACCGTGGCCTGCGCGATTGAAGCCACACACCCCGAACTGAGCGCCGACGATACCCAGCGCGCCGCGCGCGAATGGCTGGCGCAGTTCGATATGGGCGTGCTCGCCGACAACGACGTGCGCGCGCTGTCCGGTGGGGAGCGGCAGCGCGTGGCGCTCGCCACTGCATTCGCGCAACGCGCGCCGCTGGTATTGCTCGACGAACCGACAGCACACCTCGATTGGGCGCACCAGGTATTGCTGCGCGACGTGCTGTTCGACTGGTCCGCGGCGGGCGGCACGATCGTTACCGCCGTGCATGACATCAACCTCGCCTGGACGATTGCGACTCACGCCCTGTTGTTCAACGGTCGCGGACGCGTCCGTTGGGGCACGCGTGAGGATATCCTCACCGCCGAACTGCTCAGCAATGCGTACGACATTGACATTTCGGTGCGAAACGAGGATGGCGCGCGCTGGTTCCGCGTCGAACTGGGCGCAGCGGAGAACCGCAGATGACACGCCTTCTGATCGCCGCGCTGCTGTGCGCAATGGTGACGCCCGTACTGGCCGCGAGCTGGCGCGACGACGCCGGCCACGTGGTCTCGCTGGACAGGACGCCGCAACGCGTCGTCACACTGGCACCGAGCCTCACTGAACTCGTCTTTGCCGCGGGTGCTGGCGATCGCATCGTGGGCACCGTCACGTACAGCGACTATCCGCCCGCCGCGTTGCGCATCCCGCCCGTGGGCGACAATCGTCGGCTCGATCTGGAACGTGTCGCAGCGCTGCGCCCGGAACTGATCCTGGTGTGGTACCACGGCAGCAACCAGAAGGAACTCGACCGTCTGTCCGCGCTCGGCATTCCGATGTTCTACATTGAACCGCGCAAGCTCGATGAGATACCCGGCGCCATCGAACGCATCGGCGCGATCCTTGGCACCTCATCGACTGCCAATGTCGCCGCCCGCAGCTTCCGCCAACGCCTGAACGATCTGCACGCGCGATATGCCGGCAAGCCTCGCGTACGCGTCTTCTACCAAGTCTGGGCGCAGCCGCTGCTGACCATTGGCGCCGGGCAGGTCATTTCGGATGTCATCTCGCTGTGCGGCGGCGAGAACGTGTTCGACACGCAGAGTGGTACCGTTCCGCAGCTATCGAGCGAAAGCGTGGTCGCGGCCGACCCGGATGTGATCATCGCTTCGCGCATCGATCACGATGCCACTGCCGGTGCGCAGCGAGCCGGCAAGGATTCGGACATTGCCTCATGGCGTCGTTTTGCTTCAATGCGCGCCGTTCGTGGCGACCAGTTGTGGACGGTCCCCGGAGATGCCATCAGCCGGGCGGGGCCTCGCATCATCGACGGCGCCGAAGCCATCTGCTCGGCCGTCGATGCCGCGCGCAACGCGAGGTCGCCGCGATGAGCCGCCACCTCGTACTCGGCGGCGCGCGTTCCGGCAAGAGTCGCTATGCACAGGACATGGCCGCACGCGCATCCGACGTGAGCATGATCGTCACCGCCGAGGCGTGGGACGACGAGATGCGCGCACGCATCGCCCTGCATCGCCAGAGCCGCCCCGCGCATTGGCAGACCGTCGAGGCGCCCCTGGCGCTTGCCGCCGCGATCGACGCCACCTGCCGTCCGAATGCCTGCGTACTGATCGACTGCATGACGCTGTGGCTGTCGAATGTCATGTGCGGTGTGCCGGATACACTCGAACACGCCTGCGATGTGCTGGTGGACGCTGTCGCACGCGCGCCGGGCGAACTGATCATCGTCGCCAACGAAGTGGGCTGGGGTATCGTTCCCGAAAACGCATTGGCACGGCAGTTCCGCGATGAAGCGGGCCGCCTCAACCAGAGGCTGGCCGCGGTATGCGACACGGTTACGCTGGTCGTGGCCGGGCTCCCCATGCCACTCAAGCACAACGGCGCTGTGCGATGATGGCGCCTGCTCCCTGCAACAGATGGTCCCTCGCAGCATGAAAGACTACGACGTTCCACCGCTGGACAATGCGCTTCGCGCCGACCTGAGAGCGCGCATCGACAGCCGCACCAAACCACCGGGCAGCCTCGGCATGCTCGAAGATCTCGCCCTGCGCCTGGGCCTCATCCAGCGCAGCGTTACGCCCCGTATCCATAACCCACGCATCGCGGTCTTCGCGGGCGACCATGGGGCGGCTGCTTCGGGCGTGTCTGCCTATCCGGCCGCGGTCACCGGCCAGATGGTGAGCAATTTCCTCGCTGGCGGTGCCGCCATCAATGCGCTGGCGCGCGCCAACGGGCTGGCGCTATCGATCATCGATGCCGGGGTTGCCAGCGATTACGCCACCGACGCGGTGGAAGGTATCGAGTACGTCGACGCGGCGCTAGGCCCGGGCACGCGCAACTATCTGTTCGAGCCCGCCATGAGCGCGGCTCAGGCCGACAATGCCATCGGTCGTGGCGTCGAACTGGCATTGTCATGGGCCGATGGCGGCTGCGATGCCATCGGCTTCGGCGAGATGGGCATCGGCAACACCGCTTCGGCCAGCCTCATCACCAAGCTGATGTGCGGCGTGCCGCTGGATGACGTGGTCGGGCGCGGCACCGGGCTGGATGACGCGGGGCTCGCACGCAAGCGCAACCTTCTGCGACAGGCGCAGGAACGCGTCGGATCGCGGCTGCTGACGCCACACGAGGTGCTGGCGGAATTCGGCGGATTCGAAATCGCCATGATGACGGGCGCATACATCGGCGCGGCACGTGCAGGCATCGGCATCGTGGTGGATGGCTTCATCGCCACCAGCGCACTGTTGATCGCCACAGCACTGGCGCCCAATGTCCGCGAGTACTGTTTCTTCGCGCACCGCTCCGCCGAGACCGGCCATGCCATCCAGCTCGCCTATCTCGACGCTCACCCGATGCTGCAACTGGGCATGCGCCTGGGCGAAGGCAGCGGCGCCGCACTGGGCCTGTCGCTCCTGCGTTCAGCTGCCGCCATCGCTTCCGAAATGGCGGGCTTCGATGACGCCGGCGTGAGTCGCGCCTGAACGATGCGGGAATTGCGCCGCGCGTTCATGGCCATCGGGTACTTCACCCGCATCCCCATTCCACGATGGGAGGGCTGGGCGCCGGATGAACTCAATCGCGCGGCACGCTACTTTCCTCTCGCCGGGCTCATCGTCGGCGCAGTCGCGGCGTGCGTCGCGTGGCTCGCTGCGATGGTCTTGCCATGGCCGCTGGCGGTGCTGATGAGCATGGCCGCCTCGCTCATGCTGACCGGTGGATTCCATGAAGACGGGCTGGCCGATGCCACGGACGGTTTTGGTGGCGGCTGGCAACGCGCCGATGTGCTGCGCATCATGAAAGATTCGCGCATCGGCAGCTTCGGCGCGATGGCGCTGATCATGGCGCTGCTTACAAAGTTCGTGGCGCTCGACGCACTCGGGATAGCCGGGCCGCTGCTACCCTGCCTCGCACTCATCGCCATTCATCCACTTTCGCGTGCCGCAGCGCTATGGATCATGGCCGTGCTGCCTTACGTGCGCGATGAAGACAGTCGCGCGAAACCCGTTGCGCAGGGCATCGGCACCGCCGAAATCAGCATCGGGCTCCTCACTGGCGTCCTGCCCCTCGCATGCGTCGCGGCGGTCGGACCTTTTGACCTGCGGCCATGGCTTGCCGTGCTGGTGGCGACCATCCTCACCGCCTGGCTCTGCCGCCGTTACTTCGCCCGTCGCCTGGAAGGCTACACGGGCGACTGCCTCGGCATGGCCCAGCAACTGTGCGAACTGGCCGGTTACGTCGCCTTGTGCGTACGCTGGGCGTGAGCCCGACGACGCCGTGCGAACCCTCTATCTGATTCGCCACGCTGCGCCAGATGTCGCACCAGGCGTGTGCTACGGCCGGCTCGATATCAGCGTCGCCGAACATCCCGCAGTCACAGCAGAGCGCCTGCGCCCTCTTCTTCCTGCGGACTGCACGCTCATCACGAGCCCCCTGTCGCGCTGCCGGCGACTGGCCGAGGCGTTGGGCACACCAGAGGTGGACGCGCGCCTGGCCGAAATGGACTTCGGCGAATGGGAGGGGCGCTTGTTCGACGACATCGCGCGCGAGGACATCGACGCCTGGGCCGCGAGCCCCTTGGATTTCCGCCCGCCCGGTGGAGAGACCGCACGCGAGATGGCGGAGCGGGTCATCGCGGCGCTCGACGATCTGCGGCAACGGCCGGAGGCTGATGTCGTGGTCGTCACGCATGGGGGGCCGATGCGGGTGATGGCGGCGGTGCTCCTTGGGGAGTGGAAAAGCGAACATGGCGCCTGGTTGGCGCGGCGGTTTGGGTTTGGGGAGGTGGTGAGGTTTGCGGTTGATGGTCATGGCGGTGTTGCCATGAGGATCGTCGCCCCATGGTGAGGCGGGGTCAGTGGGGACTTGAAGTCCCCTTCTTGTTTAGGCTTTCGTGTATCTGCCGCGGTTGCGCTTGATGATGTGTGTTCCGCCGAAATAGACCGTGCGGCAGGGGGAAGGAGGGTTATCAACTACGGCGGCGCTTGTTTAGGAAGGGCAAACAGCCCTTTCCTGCTCGTTTCTCAGTTTTCCGGGCTGGCCTTGACTGCGCGATTTCGTTGGCCAGGAGTTCGTCCCGGCTGCCGAGCATTAGCCGTCGAGGCCAAGCCCGAAAAGCCACAGTCCAAGCAACAAAGAGCCTTTCCCGCGACCCCATCACAAGCTCCGGGGCAAGAGCCCAAGAAAGGGCGCCCGACAGCCAAAACTCCCCGAAACCCGCAGATAAACCAACTCCGCCATACATCCGGGCTAAAATCCCCCGTTGATTTTGACTCCCTCTCCCGCATGCCGACCTCGGCCGACCTATCACCCTTGCCCGACGCGATTCCCGCTGGTGCCCTGCGCCGGGCTCTCGTCATCAAGCTGCGCCACCACGGCGACGTGCTGCTGACCTCACCCGTCTTCTCGGTGCTCAAGCGCCACGCCCCCCAGTGCGAAATCGACGCGCTGGTGTTCGCCGATACCGCTGCGATGCTCTCGGAGCACCCGGCATTGGCGCAGTTGCATACCATCGACCGCAACTGGAAAAAGCTCGGCCCGCTGGCGCAGGCGCGTGCTGAATGGGGTCTGTTCCGGACGTTGCGCGCGCGGGGTTACGACCTTGTCATTCATCTTACGGATCATCCGCGAGGCGCGTGGCTCGCGCGATTCCTGGGTGCTCGTTGGTCGGTGGCGCCACAGCGCGCCAAGGGCGCCAAGTGGTGGAAGAAGTCCTTCACACATATTTTCCGCACCGTCAGCGGCGGACGTCGCCATACCGTCGAGATGCATCTGGACGCCCTGCGGCGCATCGGCATCCAACCCGCGCCCAACGAGCGCGCGCTGACGCTGGTGCCGGGTCATGCCGCCACCGAACGCGTCGATGCGTTGCTGCGCGAAGCGGGCGTGGCCAACGGCTACGTGCACTTTCATCCGGCATCGCGCTGGTTCTTCAAGACATGGCCGGTCGAGCGCAATGCGGACGTGCTGCGCGCGCTGGTCGAATCCGGCCGAACCGTGGTGATGACGGCTGCACCCGATGCGCGGGAACGGGCCCTGGTCGACGCAATCCTCGCGCAGGCCGGCGTACCGGTCGTGAACCTCGCCGGCAAGCTGTCGCTCAAGGAACTCGGAGCGGTGTCGGCGCGCGCCGCGCTGTTCGTCGGCGTCGATTCGGCCCCCATGCATATCGCGGCCGCCGTGGGTACGCCGACCGTGGCCCTGTTCGGGCCTTCCGGTGACAAGGAATGGGGCCCATGGATGGTGCCGCACGAGGTCGTCGCGAGCGACGTGCATCCTTGTCGCCCTTGTGGGCTGGATGGCTGCGGTGGCGGCAAAGTGTCGGACTGCCTCGTAACGCTGCCCGCTGCACGGGTGCTGGCCGCCGCGCAACGATTGCTGGAGCAGCGCGCATGAACGCGCCCGCCGCTACCGAAAAACGTGCGCTGCGACTGGCGATCGTGCGCCAGCGCTACAACCCGTTCGGCGGCGCGGAACGTTTCGTTGAACGCGCATTGCGCGCATTGGCGGGCAGCGGACTGGATGTCACGCTCATCGCCCGCAAATGGGACGGCCCCGCCGCCGCAGGATTCCACCTGAAAAAATGCCGGCCGTTCCACTTTGGCCGGCTGTCGCGCGATCGCCGTTTTGCCGAAGCGGTGCAGCGGCTGATCCGCCGGGAGGGCTACGACCTCGTGCAGAGCCACGAGCGCATTCCCGGCTGCGATATTTTCCGCGCGGGCGATGGCGTGCATGCCACCTGGCTGGAGCAGCGCTCACGTACGCTGACGCGGTGGCAACGCTTTCTGCAGAAGCGTTCGCACTGGCACCGCTACACCCTGGCGGCCGAAGACGCGATGTTCCGCGACGCACGCCTGCGCGCGGTGATCTGCAATTCGCACATGGTTCGCGACGACGTCGCGCGGCGCTACCCGGACATTACCCACAAGCTGCACGTCATCCACAACGGCGTCGATCTGGCGCGCTTTTCACCCGATCTGCGCGAGCAGCATCGCGACGCCGTACGTGCTCAACTGGGCGTGGACCGGCGTACGCCGGTGGTGGTGTATGTCGGGTCGGGCTTTGCCCGCAAGGGCGTGCCGCAGTTGATCGATGCCTTTCGCAGCCCGGCGCTGGCCCAAGCCGAACTGTGGATCATCGGCAAGGATCGCGATGCCAAGAAGATGGTGGCGCGGGCCGGCGCCTGCGGGTTGTCGTTCCGCGTGCGCTTTCTTGGGCCGCAGAAAGACGTGACGCCCTATCTCGGCGCGGCGGATGCCTTTGCCCTGCCGACCTTGTACGATCCGATGCCCAACGCGGCGCTGGAAGCACTGGCCTGTGGGCTGCCGGTACTGACCTCGCACACCAGCGGCGCGGCGGAACTGGTCCGCCCAGCCTACGGCGCGGTGGTCGACGCGCTCGATGTCGACGGTATCTCGCGCGAGCTGGCGCGCCTGCTGGCCCGCGTGGCCGATCCGGCGCAACGCGATCTGGTCTGCGATGCCGCGCGCCACGCCGTGGCGGGGATGGGCAGCGACGACATGGCCACCCGGCAGTTGGCGCTCTACCGCTTGCTCCTGAGTGAGGCGGCCGAGCGCGGCCCGCTATAATCGGCGCCAATCATGAGCGATTCGACATCACTCCATATCGTCCACACTGAGTCGTCGTGCGGATGGGGCGGACAGGAAATCCGCATCCTTGAAGAAGCGCGCGGCATGCAGGCACGCGGGCATCGCGTCAGCATCGTGTGTCCGGGCGAGTCCAAGCTCTACCAGCGGGCCGATGCATGGGGCGTCCGTGCCATTGCCCTGCCCATCCGCAAGAAGCGCCTGCCGTGCCTGATGGCGCTGCGCCACTGGCTGGCCGCGCAAGGCGACATCGACGTCATCAACAGTCACAGCTCGACCGATTCGTGGCTGGCGGCCATCGCCACCTACACCATGCGGGGTCGCACCCCGATCGTCCGCACCCGGCATATTTCGGCGCCGGTGACATCGAGCGCGCCCAATCGCTGGCTTTACGCGCGGGCCGCGAAGTTCGTGGTGACCACCGGCGAACGCCTGCGCTCCGAGCTGATCAACAACCTGGGCGTGCGCCCGGACGCCAGCGCGTCCATCGCCACCGGCATCGACACCACGCGTTTCGTGCCGAGCGATGCCGTCGATGCCCGTCGCGCGCTAGGGCTGGAAGAAAATGCGCGCTGGATCGGCATCGTCGCCACGCTGCGCTCGTGGAAGGGCCATCGGTTCCTGCTCGACGCGGTGAAGATGCTCAACGATCCGGACGTGCGGCTGGCCATCGTCGGCGACGGCCCGCAGCGCAGGGCGCTGGAGGATCGCGTGCGCGAGCTCGGCCTGACCGAACGCGTGCACTTCGCCGGAAACCAGATCGATGTCGTGCCCTGGCTGCAGGCCATGGACATCTTCGCCCTGCCCTCTTATGCCAACGAAGGCGTCTCGCAGGCCGTCATGCAGGCCATGGCGGTCGGGCTGCCGATCGTCACCACGGCGGTGGGCAGCATGACCGACGTGGTGCATGACCGCGAAACCGGCCTGATCGTGCCGCCGCAGGATGCGATCCGCCTGTCCGAGGCGCTGCGTCGCCTGCTCAACGATCCGGCGCTGGCCGGACGCCTGGGCCAGCAAGCGCATCTCTACGCGGTCGAGCACTGCGGCATCGACCACATGCTCGACCGCATGGAAGCGGTGTTCCGCCACGTCGTCAGCGAGTCCCGCGCTTGAGCCGCACCGCCACCCGCCTGACGCTACTCCCGATGCTCGCCTGGAGCGCTCTGGTCGCGCGCCCTCGGCGTCGCGCCGTGCGACCGCGCCGCATCCTCATTGCGCATCAATTGTTGCTGGGCGATACGCTCATGCTCGCGGGCCTGCTTGCCAAGCTTCGGCAGAACCATCCGGACGCCGAGATCGTCATGATCTGCCCGCCGGCCACGCTGCCGTTGTTCTCGGCGCGGCCCTACGGCGTGATCGCGCTGCCCTATGCCGAGCGCGATGCGGCCAGCTTGCGCGCCTTGTGGCGTCAGCGTGGATTCGATCTGGCCATCGTGCCGGCGGAAAACCGCATGGCCTGGCTTGCCCGCGCCCTGGGCGCACGCCACATCGTGGGGTTTGCAGGCGACGACAAGGGTTACAAGAACTGGCTGGTCGATGAGCGCCGCCCCTGGCCCGGCACGCCGACCGCCTTGGTCGAGACTTTCGCCCAGCTCGCAGATGGCGCCGAGCCCGGGCACTTCAGCCCCGAACAATGGCCGCTGGCCGAAGCCAGGCCATTCGAGGCGCCCACCGGCCGCTACGCGGTGCTTCATCTGGGTGCGTCGACGAAGCTCAAGCGTTGGGACAGCGCTCATTGGCGCGCACTCGCGGACTCACTTGCCGCGCAGGGCATCACGCCCGTGTGGAGCGCCGGCGCGAAAGAGCTGGAACTCGTCACAGCCGCCGACATGGATGGTAACTACGTCAGTTACGCGGGCCGCCTCGATCTGCTCCAGATGGCACATCTGCTGCGTGGCGCCACCCTGCTGATCAGCCCGGACACCGGCATCGCCCATCTCGGACGCGTCGTGAACGTCCCCACCGTGGTGCTGTTCGGACCGGGCTCAGCCTTACTCTGCGGACCCGGCGAATTCTGGCGCGATGCGCCCTATGTCGCGGTGACCGCCGACATCGAGTGCCGCGATCAGCGCATTCTTTTCCGTCGCCGGATCGAGTGGGTGCGTCGATGCGGACGGGGCTTCGGCACGGGGCCCGGTCAATGTCCGCGAGCACGCTGCATGGAAGCGCTGACCCTGGAATCGGTCCAGACCGCCTACCTGAGGTTGTTGATAACCCAACCGTGAGCGCTCCGGGCGGAACGCCGTTTCACGGTGTCTTGGGCGACGGCTAGGATTGCCCTGAATTTTAGGTAGGAATGCGTCATCCTTTCGCGGACCGGCGCGTTATTGCTTTCCAGCAGGCCCTATCTGCCACTGGAGAGATCAGCACCATGGACACCGTAATGACACCCGTCGCCACGCAGGATCTGGCGGTCCTCAAGCAATTCCGGGTCATTTTCAAATCCATCCGAAAACACTTTCACGCCATTGAAAACGCAGTGGGCGTGAGCGGTGCGCAGCTTTGGGCGTTGGCCGTCATCGTGGATAAACCGGGGCTACGGGTCACTGAGCTGGCCCGCCTGATGTCGGTGCACCAATCCACCGCCAGCAACCTGCTCGACCAACTGGTCGAGGCCGGCCTCGTCATCCGCACCCGTGGCTCGGGCGATAACCGCACAGTTTTATTGACCCCTACCCAAGCCGGCATCGAACGCGTCAGGAATTCGCCCGCGCCGGTGCGCGGCTTGTTGCCGGATGCGCTGGACAAGCTCGCACCCGAAACGCTGGAGTCGCTTCATCGTTGCCTGGGCGAACTGCTCGGCAAGATGGAAGCGCTCGAAAAGGCCGATACGCTATGGATCGCCAATACGCCGGCCAGCGCGGGCCTGACAGAGAGCGTCCACGCCGGCTGACGACGCAGCCTTCCCCCCAAGATTGAAGAAAAAGCCCGATACGCCAGCCAACCTGGCGTATCGGGCTTTTGTCTTGTGCGCCGACGCGGTCGATTCAGGGGCGACAGTGCCAGCGCGCCAGAAGCTCGTAGTGCGGGCCGTGAGCGTCAGGACGGGAACTGACCAGGCACCAACCGGCAACGTCCCAATCGATAGGCTCCGACAGGCGCGCCGGGACGACCGCCGACGCGTTGCGCACCAGCGTGACGTGAGGCGTGAAGCGATGCGGTTCGTAGGACACGGCCTGTGCATCGAGTGCATCGCGCAGGCCACCGGCCAGCTCCAGCAATTCGCGCGGCGACCGTGACGGCCCGGCCCACAGAATGTGATTGCCAGCCCAATATCCGAGATGATCGAGGCGCAAAGTGAAGGGCGGCACCTGCACGCTGTCGGCTGCGGTCGCAATCCGCTCCAGGCAGTCCTCATCCGCAGCGCCGATAAAGGCCAGGGTCATGTGGAAGGTATCGGGCCGCATGTGGCGCCCGCTGACGTGCAGCGGCACGACGGTGCGCAGCCGTTCGACGACCGGCGTCGACGGCCACAGAGCCAGGAAGACCCGCTGCATGCCATCCATGTGCGTGTTCAGCGCTCGCACCGCGCCAGCAGGCATACCGCCTGGGTCGAAATGCCTTCGCCGCGGCCGAGGTAGCCGAGCTTTTCCGACGTCTTGCCCTTGACGTTCACGCAACTGGCGTCGATGCCGAGATCGGCCGCGATGTTGGTCACCATGGCGGCGGCGTGGGGGGAAATCTTTGGCGCCTGCGCGATGATGGTGGCGTCGACATTCACCACCGCCCAGCCGGCCTCTGCCACGCGTTGCATGGCGTGGCGCAGCAGTACGCGGCTGTCGGCGCCCGCAAAGCGTGCGTCCGTATCCGGGAAATGGCGGCCGATGTCGCCCAGGCCCGCCGCACCGAGGATGGCATCGGTGATCGCGTGGAGCAGCGCGTCCGCATCCGAATGGCCTGCCAATCCGAGGTGGTAGGGAATCTCGACGCCGCCGAGGATCAGCTTGCGATCGGGGACCAGCGCGTGTACGTCGAAGCCCTGGCCGATACGGAATGGAATGTTCATGGTTGCTCTGTCACTTGCCGCGCGTGGCGAGCAGACGCTCGGCCAGCGCAAAATCCTGCGGATAGGTCACTTTGAAGTTGGTCACATCGGCCGCGACCAGACGGGGACGGAGGCCGAGCGCTTCGATCGCGCCGGCTTCGTCCGTCACATCGGTGCGGGCGCGCAGCGCTTCGATCAGCATGCCGCCACGAAACATCTGCGGCGTCTGCGCCTGCCACAGCCCGTCGCGCGCAACGGTCTCGCCCACGCGGCCACCGTCGTCGGCGCGCTTCATGGTGTCGGCCACCGGCATCGCCAGTAGCCCGCCCACCGGATCGTCCGACAGCGTGTCGATGAGCGCATCCACCTGTTGCACGGTCAGGCAGGCACGCGCGGCGTCGTGTACGAGCACCCAATCCTGCGCCGACATGTCGCCCGACAATTGCGAAAGCGCGTTGGCCACGCTCTGCGCCCGTGTCGCACCGCCCACCCTCAAGGTGCGCAGTTTCGATCCCAGGGGCGACCAGTCGTACTGGTCCCATTCCGTGTCCTCTGGCGACAGGACGACGCACACGGCATCGATGCGCGGCACGGAGACCAGGGTTTCGACGGCATACCACAGGAGCGGGCGGCCGTGGAGCGGCCAATATTGCTTGGGGCGGTCTCCGCCCATGCGACTGCCGCTGCCGGCGGCGGGAACGATGGCTATATAACGCATGGAGCGGGATTCTACGCCCCGGCAAGGCCGGCGAGGGCTTTCCTATAATCGGAGTTACCCCTCTTGCAGCAAGGTACCCCCAATGGCCACCGAGCTCATACGGCCTGCCGCCGTCGCGGGCCTGTTCTATCCGTCGGACACGCTGGCCCTCACCTCGCAATTGCACGACCTGATGGCCCACGTCGACGTCGCCAGCGGCTATCCGCCGAAGGCCTTGATAGTGCCGCACGCCGGCTATGTGTATTCCGGCCCGATCGCCGCGCAGGCCTACGCGCAACTGCTGCCGTTGCGCCAGACGGTAACGCGCGTCGTGATGCTCGGCCCCAGCCATCGCGTGCCCGTGAGCGGCGCAGCCCTGCCTGGCTGCAATGCATTCGAGACACCATTGGGACGCGTCGAAATCGACAGCGCGGCCATGTACCAATTGGCCAGCATGCCGGGGGTAGTGATCGATGACGACGCACACATCGTCGAGCATGCGCTGGAAGTCCAGTTGCCGTTTTTGCAGACGGTGCTGGAACGCTTCCGCATCGCGCCGATCACGGTCGGTTTTTCAGAAGCGCCGTTGATCGCGGCGATGATCGACACCTTGTGGGGCGGGCCGGAAACCCTGTTCATCATCAGTTCGGACCTGTCTCACTACAACGACTATCGCCGCGCGCGCGAGATCGACGCGTACACCGTGGACCGCGTGATGAAACTCGAACCCGTCCTCGACCATGAACAAGCGTGCGGGGCGACCGCCATCAACGCGCTGCTGCTCGCCGCTCAGCGACATCATCTGACGCCACACCTGCTCGACGTGCGCAACTCCGGCGATACGGCCGGCGATCGCACGCGGGTGGTGGGCTATGCATCGTTCAGCTTTTCGGAGGAATCCCGTGTCGCACACTGAAAACGCCCCCGCCGCCGATGCGGCATTGGGCAAGGCGCTGATCTCACAGGCTCGCGATGCCATCGCCGAGTACCTGGACCTGCCGCGCACGCCCCCGCTGGAACATCCCGCCCTCGACGAACCTGGTGCGACCTTCGTGACGCTCACCCAGGCCGGCCAATTGCGTGGCTGCATTGGACAACTCGAAGCCAGCCGTCCGACACGGCAGGATGTCCGCACCAACGCGGTGGCCGCCGCCACGCGAGATCCGCGCTACACGGTGGTGACGGTCGATGAATGGCCGGACATCGGCGTGGAGGTTTCGCTGCTCGGGCCGATGACGTTCGAACCATGCCGCGACATGGCGCAAGCGCTGGCGTGCATCGAGCCGGACGTCGACGGTGTCGTGCTGATTGCCGGTTGCAATCACGCGACCTTCCTGCCGCAGGTTTGGCGCAAGCTGCCGGATGCGCGGACTTTCCTGCAGCAGCTCATGCTCAAAGCGGGCATGACGCATTGGCCGGAAGACATGTTGCTGGGCCGCTATCGTGTGCACGAGTTCCACGAGACACACAGCGACACGCGACATTGATCGGTGCCGAGCAGTACGAGGCACACCATGAATCATCCGGGCCGCTGGTGGCACGCATTACCCGATGGACGCATCCAGTGCGATCTGTGCCCGCGCCAATGCCGCCTGCATGAAGGGCAACGTGCGGCATGCTTCGTCCGTCAGCGCGAAGGCGATGCCATCGTCCTGACCACGTGGGGGCGCAGTTCCGGTTTCTGCCTCGATCCGATCGAGAAGAAGCCGCTCAATCATTTTCTGCCCGGTTCGAGCGTGCTGTCCTTCGGCACGGCAGGCTGCAACCTCGCATGCAAGTTCTGCCAGAACTGGGACATCTCCAAGTCGCGCGACATGGATCGGCTCATGGACACCGCTACGCCGGCGCACATCGCCCATGCCGCCATCGCGGCCCGCGCGGACAGCGTCGCCTTCACGTACAACGATCCGGTGATCTTCGCCGAATACGCCATCGACATTGCGCGCGAATGCCGCCACGCGGGCGTAAAGACGGTTGCGGTGACGGCGGGCTACATCGGCGAAGCGGCCCGCGAGGAATTCTTCGCGGCCATGGATGCCACCAACATTGACCTGAAGGGATTCACCGAGGCGTTCTACACGCAACTGACCGGTGCGCGCCTCGGTCCGGTGCTCGACACGCTGCGCTATGTGCACCACCACACCGACACCTGGCTTGAGATCACCACGCTGCTGATTCCGGACGCCAACGACAGCGACGAGGAAATCACAGCACTGTCGCAATGGGTGGCACGGGAACTGTCGCCAGAGGTGCCGCTCCACTTCACGGCGTTCCATCCGGACTTCAAGCTGACCGATCGGCCTCCCACGCCGCATGCGACGCTCACGCGCGCTCGCGCCATCGCGCGTCGAGAAGGGCTGCGCCACGTGTACGTGGGCAACGTGCGCGACCGCGAAGGCGCCACTACGTATTGCACGGGCTGCGGCAAGGCGCTGATCGTGCGTGATGGCTACGCCATCGTCGATTACCGACTCAACGCCGCCGGCCGCTGCCCTGACTGCGGCACACCGCTGGAGGGGCGTTTCGGCGCGCATGCGGGGCACTTCGGCAACCGTCGCATCCCGATCCGCATAGCGGTCGCGGCGTAAGTCACAGGATCAGCACCGCAAGCACGACATAACGCGTGGTCTTGGCGACGGTCACGATGGCGAGAAACACGCCGAAGGATTCGCGCATCAGCCCTGCGGCAACCGTGATCGGGTCCCCGATCAGCGGCGCCCAGCTCAACAGAAGTGACCAACGCCCCCAGCGGCGATACCACTGCTGGGCCTGCGCCAGCCGAGACTCGCTCACCGGAAACCAGCGACGGTGACGGAAGTGCTCGATGTAGCGGCCAAGCAGCCAGTTGACGCATGCGCCGGCGACGTTCGCGACGCTGGCGACCAGCACGAGGAATATTGCGGGCTGATGCCCTGCCAGCAGCAGGCCTGCCAGCAACGCTTCGGATTGCGCGGGAAAGATGGTGGCGGCGAGGAATGCCGCAGCGAAGAGACTGCCATAGGCGGCGAGCGCGCCCATTCCCGCTCAGGTCAGGCTGGCTTCGAGCGCGGCGACGGCGGTGGTATCCGCGCCGTGCACACGTACGATCTTGTGGCGCGATGTGTCGCCGCTGACGAGTTCGACATCCGCACGAGCCACGCCGAAATACTTGGCAAGAAACGCCAGCAGCGCGGCGTTGGCCTTGCCTTCGACCGGCGGCGCGGCGAGCCGGATCTTCAGCGCGTCGCCATGCAGACCGGCGAACTCGGTGCGCTTGGCACCCGGCTGTACGTGCAGCGTCAGCGAGATGCCGTCATCATTGCGCCGCAGCCAGCTCACGAAATGATCAGCATGAAGAATGCGCCGCGCAGGTGCTGCAGTACGTAGAGCGCGATCTGCACCACCAGCAGCAGGACCAACGGCGAAAGGTCGATGCCGGAGATCGGCGGAATGACACGGCGGAAAGGCGCGAGGAACGGCCGCGTCAGCACGTTGAGCGCAGGCGCCAGCGGTGAATGGGGATTCACCCAGGACAGTACCGCGCCCACGATGACGGCGAACATCAGCAGGTACAACGCGCTCTTGACGACGTCCAGCGCGCCCACGGCGAGCACGCCGCCCAGCGCAGTGACCGGGTTGCCGAACGACGCGCCGACCAGTACGACGGTCAGCACCGTGAGCAGCACCTGGATGCCCCAGGCGGGGATCAGCGCAGAGAGATCGAGGCGCCCCATGCTTGGAAAAAGGCGCTGCGCAGGCAGCACGATCCAGTTGGTCGTGGCGAGCACGAATTGCCCGAGCTGGTTGACGAAAGACACGCGCATCCAGCGCATGGCGGTACGGATCAGCAACATCATCGTGATGAAGCCGCCAACCGTTACGAGAATCATCGAGAGTAGGCCACCCAGCATGCTGTCCCCGGAAAATCGTTGATCGTCTGTGTGCCGCCATGCGTTCGGCAGGCGGCGCCCTACACTCAGTCCTGACTTTGACGGCCGAGTTCCCGTCCGCGTTCGGTAGCCGCCGCCACGGCGCGGCCGATCAGCGCCGGCAGGCCGTCCTGCCCCATGCTGCGCAGCGCCGCTTCGGTCGTGCCGCCCTTGGAGGTGACGCGCTCGCGCAGCACGCTGCACGGCTCGGTACTCTGCGCCGCCAGCGCCGAGGCGCCGGTGAATGTCCGCAGCGCCAGCGTACGCGCCGTCTCTGCCGGCAAGCCCTGGGCTTCGCCCGCCGCCTGCAGGGCTTCGATGAAGTAGAACACGTACGCCGGGCCGCTGCCCGAGACGGCGGTCACGACATCGATGAGCGATTCGGCATCGACCCACACGCTGGTGCCGACCGCGCCGATGATGCGTTCGACCGCCGCCCGCTCGTCCGCGCTGACGCTCGGATCGGCGAACAGGCCGGTGACACCCTGCCCGATCAGCGCCGGGGTGTTGGGCATGGCGCGCACGATTCGCGTGTGCCCGCCGAGCCACTTCGACACGCTGGCGAGCAGCGTACCCGCCGCGATGCTGACCACCGTCTGGCGCGACATGCGCCCCGCGAGCGGCACCAATGCGGCCTGCATCTGCTGCGGTTTGACGGCCAGCACCAGCACGTCGCAGTCCACGACGTCGTCGGTAAGCGAGCCCGCCGTACGTACGCCGAACTGTGAGGCCAGGCGGGCGCGACCTTCTTCCGAGAGTTCGACGACCGCGATGTCCTGCGGCGCGAAACCCTGCTTGAGCATGCCGCCAATCAATGCGGAGGCCATGTTGCCGCCGCCGAGGAAAGTGATCTTCATGTGTACGAAAGCGCCGGCACGGTCGCACCGGTTGCGCTTTTTCATCCTGTAAGGAGTCGGTTTTGCCGGCTGCGGTGCCTGGCAAAACCCACGCCTCACGCGGGCGGCATGGCGCCGCCCTGTCGTCACGCCGCTGGTCGCTCGCCGAAAATCGCGCTGCCCACGCGGACCAGCGTGGCGCCTTCGGCGATGGCCATCTCCATATCGTCCGACATGCCCATCGACAGCGTATCCATATCGAGCCCGAGCGCGGCGTTCAGGTCGTCGCGCAGACTTCGCAGAAGTGCGAATCGAGCACGAATGACGAGCGCATCGTTGCTCGGCTCGGGGATGCACATCAAGCCCCGCAAGCGCAATCGCGGCAGTACGGCGACGGCTTCCACCAGGGCGCGCGCTTCATCCGGCGCGACGCCGCTCTTGCTTGCTTCGCCGCTGACGTTGACCTGCACGCACACGTTGAGCGGCGGCAGATGCACGTCGCGCTGCTCGGACAGGCGCTGCGCGATCTTCAGCCGGTCGACGGAGTGCACCCAGGCGAAATTCGCCGCCACGGGGCGCGTCTTGTTGCTCTGAAGCGGGCCGATGAAATGCCACTCGATGGGCAGATCGGCCAACGCCGCAAATTTGTCGAGCGCTTCCTGCACGTAGCTCTCGCCAAAGGCGCGCTGACCCGCCTCCCATGCTTCGCGCAACCCGGCGGGCGGCACCGTCTTGGAGACCGCCAGCAATCCTGCGCTACCCGCCGCTCGTCCATTTTCCCGCTCAGCGGCACCCATCCGGGCACGAACAGCCCTCAGGCTGGCCTCAATGCCGGGCATATAATCGATCCATCGTTTCTATCCAGAAGCGTCGGGGAGTATAGCAGTCCGCTCAAGGCTGCCCGCGCTCGGCGCTGCATCGACAACGAACCAGACCCGCCCCATGGACATTACCGAACTGCTGGCGTTTTCCGTCAAGAACAAGGCTTCCGACCTGCACCTGTCAGCCGGCCTGCCACCGATGATCCGTGTAAACGGGGACGTACGCCGCATCAACCTGCCGCCGCTGGACCATAAAGAGGTCCACGCGATGGTGTACGACATCATGAACGACGCGCAGCGCAAGCAGTACGAGGAATTCCTCGAGTGCGACTTCTCGTTCGCCGTGCCCAACCTGGCGCGCTTTCGCGTCAACGCGTTCCAGCAGAACCGCGGCGCCGGTGCGGTGTTCCGTACCATTCCGTCGAAGGTGCTGTCGCTGGACGATCTGAATGCGCCGCGCATCTTCAAGGACATTTCCAACCAGCCGCGCGGCGTGGTGCTGGTGACGGGGCCGACCGGCTCGGGCAAGTCGACCACCCTGGCGGCAATGATCGATTATCTCAACGAGAACGAATACGGCCACATCCTCACCATCGAGGACCCGATCGAATTCGTGCACGAATCCAAGCGTAGCCTGATCAACCAGCGCGAAGTGTCGCGCGACACGCTGAGTTTCTCGAACGCACTGCGCTCGGCGCTGCGCGAAGACCCGGACATCATCCTCGTGGGCGAGTTGCGCGACCTCGAAACGATCCGCCTCGCGCTGACCGCGGCCGAAACGGGTCACCTGGTTTTCGGCACCTTGCACACCTCGTCGGCAGCCAAGACGATCGACCGTATCGTCGACGTGTTCCCGGCCGAAGAGAAGGAAATGGTGCGCGCGATGGTGTCCGAATCGCTGCGCGCCGTGATCTCGCAGACGCTGCTCAAGACCAAGGACGGGCAGGGGCGCGTCGCGGCGCACGAGATCATGATCGGCACGCCGGCCATCCGCAACCTGATCCGCGAGAACAAGGTGGCGCAGATGTATTCAGCGATCCAGACTGGTCAGCAGTACGGCATGCAGACGCTCGACCAGTGCCTGCAGGATCTGGTCCGCCGCAATGTCATCTCGTCGGCCGAAGCCCGTCCGCGCGCGATGAACAAGGACCTGTTCCCCGGCAATTGACGACAGGGGCCGCCATGTGCCCCCACACCCAACTGAGGATGCGCTGCGATGGAACGCGACCAGGCAATCAAATTCATGAACGACCTGCTCAAGCTCATGATGAGCAAGAAAGGGTCGGATCTGTTCATCACCACGGGCTTTCCGCCGGCGATCAAGATCGACGGCAAGATCGTGCCGCAGTCGAACCAGTTGCTCAGCCCGCAGCACACGGCGGAGTTGGCGCGCGCCATCATGAACGACCGGCAGGCGGCGGAATTCGAAGCGACCAAGGAATGCAACTTCGCCATCTCGCCGTCGGGTATCGGGCGCTTCCGCGTGAATGCCTTCGTACAGCAGGGCCGCATCGGACTGGTGGCGCGGACCATCGCGCAGAAGATCCCGACGCTCGATGAGCTGGGCCTGCCGGCCGTGCTGAAGGAAATCGCCATGACCAAGCGCGGTCTGGTGATTTTCGTGGGCGGTACGGGCACCGGTAAGACGACCTCACTGGCGGCGATGGTCGACTACCGCAATGAGAACAGCCAGGGCCACATCATCACGCTGGAAGACCCGATCGAATTCGTCCATCAGCACAAGAACTGCGTCATCACGCAGCGCGAAGTGGGGCTGGACACCGACTCGTGGGAAGCGGGCCTGAAGAACACGCTGCGTCAGGCGCCGGACGTGATCCTGATGGGTGAAATCCGCGACCGCGAGACCATGGACTACGCCGTGGCGTTTGCCGAAACCGGCCACCTGTGTCTGGCGACGCTGCACGCGAACAGTTCCAACCAGGCGATCGACCGGATCATCAACTTCTTCCCCGAAGATCGTCGCGCGCAATTGCTGATGGACCTGTCGCTGAACCTGCGCGCGCTGGTGTCGCAACGCCTGCTGCCGATGCGCGATCGCAAGGGCCGCGTACCAGCCATCGAAGTGATGCTGAACTCGCCGCTGATCTCGGACCTGATCTTCAAGGGCGAGGTCCACGAGATCAAGGAAGTGATGCGCCGCTCGCGCGAGCTGGGCATGCAGACCTTCGACCAGGCGCTGTTCGATCTCTACGAAGCCGGGCTCATCACGTTCGAGGACGCCCTGCGCAACGCCGACTCGGTCAACGATCTGCGCCTGCAGATCAAACTCAACAGCAAGCTGGCGGCGAAGGACTTGCTCGCCGGCGTTCAGAACCTGGACATCATCTGAAACCGTTCGGGGGCCGTCATGGACAGCGCCCCGGTTTCGTCAGGGCGCGGCGCACTGAGCCGCCGGATCACGGCAATCGAGCAAAGTGTATTTGGCGTTGTCGTGGTCGCTCCGGCTGGCGTCCATCTTCAGGCTCAACAGTCTGCCGTCGCTGCCATACACCACCGTGAGCTGCTCCCCTACGCCGTTGTAGGCGCCGTTGCCGGCACGATGCAGGTCGTACTTCACGTCGATGCGCAATTCGATGGTGTTGCTGACGCGCTTGGGCACGACGTGATAGCGCGCATTCAACGTTTCGGGCACATACGTGCCGTCACCCGCATACTGCACCGTCAGCATGTTGCGCCACCCGGCCCCATTGGCGATCCGCTTGGGAAATAGCATGGCCGTCGCTGTGTCGTGCTGGAACGGGGCGCCATCCAGCAGAATCGTTCCGCACGGTTTGTCACCTCTCCACAGCCAGAACTCGCCCAGACCCACCAGGCTGACCGACACATAGTGAGTCTTGGCGGCCGTCCCGACGATATTCCACTGCTCTCGCGTGCAGCGGTAGCGTTGTGGTGCATTCGCGGCGGCTTGCGGCTCCGGCGCCGGTACGACGACTGCCGCACCCGATTCGAACCCCGACTCCGCGTGCACGGCCCCTGCGGCAGCCATGCCCATTAAGGCAGCCGCGCACATATTCCGCATTTTCATGACTTTCCCCCGGTTGGCCTGGACAGGCCGTTCTTATTTGTCGAACGCAATGTTAGCGCGGAGGGAGAATTCACAAACAGTGTGTAGGAAACTGACTTGCCGCAGAAAGTACTCACATGGGCTCGTACATAGTGAGCAATCTTCTGGAGGGAATACCATGCCTCAATACACCAAGGCTGAACACTGCTGCGGCACATGCAATTACTGGCACGGCCAACGCCGCCCGGATTTCACTCGCCAATACGCGATCATCGAATCGACAGGGTCCGTCGGGCGTTGCCTGCGTCCCCAGTCCGAACATCTCGGCTCCGGCATGCGTGCCAACACACCTTGCGAAAGCTGGCTGGCCTGGGGCGTACTGCGCTAGCAAGCCCTCACACGTCGAAGCAAGAAAAAAGGGCGCCACGAGCGCCCTTCTGTTTTTGGCCCAGCCGCGCGGATGGCAGGATCAGCCCTGCTCGCCTTCCGGCATGGCTTTCTCGCGCCGGTTGTAGCCGGCGACGATCCGATATTCCAGGAGGCGACATTCCAGTTCGCCGTTCATCAGGGGAGTACGGCGGCTGGCCTTCAGGCCGACGTGTTTCGGAAAGGCGCTGTCGGCGGTCAGGAAATGGCAATGCCAGCCGGCGAAATGACGCTTGAGCGCGTCGCCCAGCTTGGGATACCACTCAACCAGTTCGCTTTCCTCGCCCAGACGCACACCGTAGGGCGGATTGCTCACCAGGGCGCCGGCCGGCGCGGGCGCATCCAGTTCCAGCACGTCGCCGACGCGCAATTGCACCAGATCTGCCAGGCCCGCCGCGGCGAGGTTGTGGCCGGTGGCATCGATCTGCCTGCGGTCGATGTCGGCGCCGTAGATGTCCAGCTTGCGCTTGGGCGCCCGACGCTGCTCGGCCATGGTGCGTATGCGGCGCCACACCGCCTGCTCGCAATGGCGGAATTTTTCGAACGAAAAACTGCGGCCCAGTCCGGGGGCGACGTCCAGCGCGATCTGTGCCGCTTCGATCAGGAAAGTGCCACTGCCGCACATCGGATCGAGCAACGGCTCGGCGGGGGTCCAGCCCGACAGCTTTAGGATGCCAGCGGCGAGATTCTCTTTCAGCGGCGCTTCGACCTTGGCGCGCTTGAAACCGCGCTTGTAGAGCGGCTCGCCGGAGGTATCGAGATACAGCGTGCACGTCTCGGCGGTGATGAAGGCGTGGATGCGCATGTCCGGCGCTTCGGTGTCCACGCTCGGCCGGGCGCCGGCGACGGTACGGAAGTGGTCGCACACGCCGTCCTTGATGCGCAGCGTGACGAAGTTCAGGCTCTTGAGCGGCGAACGAATGGCCGTGACATAGATGCGGATCGTGTCCTGCGGCGTGAACCACTTTGCCCAGGTGGTCGCGTAGGCGAGTTTGTAGATTTCTTCTTCGCTGCGATAGCGCGTATGCCCGACGCGCCACATCACGCGCGTGGCGATGCGGCTTTCGAGGTTGGCGCGGTACGCCACCGCCCAGTCTCCTCCGAACTGCACCCCGCCCGGCACCTTGGCGATGTCACTGGCGCCCAGTCCGGAGAGCTCGTCGAAGAGGAGGTCTTCAAGACCGCGGGGACAGGGGGAGAAGAAGGTTTCGGACATGGCTGTGCTTTCGATTCGAGGGGCGAAGTGTACCGCTTATTGGGCGAAAGGCCGTGCTGACAACGGTTTTGGCATCGTTGTGGCGGATTTGGATCGTTGCCATCGCGCCGTTGGAGGCCATCTGCCATGAACGCACGGAAAGGTCGCACGCCAGCCTCCATGAACGTTGTCCCCAACACTCTGCCCCTTTCGCGCTATTCTTGCGATTTGTTTTCATTCGCAAGTACCGCCATGGTCACCGCCGTCCGCAACTACCTGCTCGATCTCCAGGAGCGCATCGTCAGATCGCTCGAAGCTTTCGATGGCAAGCCCTTCCGTACGGAAGCCTGGGAGCGCCCGGGAGGCGGGGGCGGCATCACGCGCGTCATTGAAGACGGACATTTCTTCGAGCGCGGCGGCGTGAATTTTTCGCACGTTATGGGTAAGGGCTTGCCGCCCTCGGCCACGGCGCATCGTCCGGACCTTGCCGGCACCGGATTCGAGGCGATGGGGGTGTCGCTCGTGCTGCATCCGCGCAATCCGTACTGCCCCACCGTCCACATGAACGTGCGGTACTTTGTGGCCCACCCACAAGGCCAGATGGAGGACGGCCCCCGCTTCGCCGCCGCACCACGCCCAAATAGTCGCGCGATGGCGCAAGGCCTGTCCGGCACGGCACGACCGGATGCGGGTGCGCCGACATGGTGGTTCGGCGGTGGCATGGACTTGACGCCCTATTACGCATTCGAAGAAGACGTGCGGCACTTTCACCGCACCTGCCAACGTGCCGTCGCGCCGTTCGGCCCCGAGCTTTACCCGCGCTTCAAGGCCTGGTGCGACAAGTACTTCTTTCTCAGGCACCGCAACGAGGCCCGCGGCGTGGGCGGCCTGTTCTTCGATGATTTCAACGAAGGCGACTTCCAGCACAGCTTCGGGATGATGGCCAGCGTGGGCGACGCATTCCTCGACGCCTACATGCCCATCATCGAGCAACGCCGCGATATGCCTTATGGCGAGCGGGAGCGCGATTTTCAAGCCTACCGGCGCGGGCGCTACGTCGAATTCAATCTGGTCTACGACCGCGGCACGCTGTTCGGCCTGCAATCGGGCGGACGTACCGAATCGATCCTGATGTCGCTGCCGCCGGCGGTGAACTGGCGCTATGACTGGCACCCGCTGCCCGGCTCGCCAGAGGCCGCGTTGTACGAACAATTCCTGCCCCCCAAGGATTGGGTGTAGCGAGTTCGGCGGCAGGCACGCGTCCAGCAAACCCGGGTGGAGCATGTCTGGCGCGGTCCCGCAAGCGGGATCTCGCCAACTTTTGACGCCACTCGATGGCTGCTAGATTGACATCCGCTATTGTTTTCAGTCGTGTTGATCAGAGGCGGGTGACAATGCCCACAAACCCGTCGGAATTTGCCGGGCGACTCGTCAGAGCCTGAGCCGGGTTGTGCGATCCGTCGCATGTCAGATTGAATCTGATATTCAAGGCGCTGGCGATTCCGCACGAAAGGTGCCGGCTGTCGAGTCCTCTGTCTCAACGCGCTATCCATTAAGAACACCAGGACCCCATGCCATCCAGCCCCCTCATGCTCGAAGCGCGCGACATCCATAAGCGTTTCGGCCAACATGAAGTGCTCAAGGGCATCTCGCTGGCCGCCAGCAAGGGCGACGTGATCTCCATTCTCGGCTCTTCGGGGTCCGGCAAGAGCACCTTCCTGCGATGCCTCAACTTTCTTGAGATGCCCGACCAGGGCGATGTGGTGCTCGATGGCGAGCAAGTCCGCCTGCGCGTGGATCGTCGCGGCCGGCGCGTGGCGGAAGACCCTGCCCAGATCGAGCGTATCCGCGCACGGCTGTCGATGGTGTTCCAGAATTTCAATCTCTGGGCGCACATGACGATTCTGGAGAATCTCATCGAAGCGCCCATCCACGTGCTGGGCGTGCCGCGCAATGAAGCCATCGAGCGGGCCAACGCGCTGCTCTCCAAGGTCGGCCTGTACGAACGCCGCGACTATTACCCTGCACATATTTCGGGCGGCCAGCAGCAGCGCGCAGCCATTGCCCGCGCCCTGGCGATGGAGCCCGAAGCGTTGCTGTTCGACGAACCGACTTCCGCGCTCGACCCCGAACTGGTCGGCGACGTACTCAAGGTCATGCAAGACCTTGCATCGGAAGGCAGCACGATGATCGTCGTCACCCACGAGATGAGTTTTGCCCGCGAAGTGTCTTCGCAGGTCGTCTTTTTGCACGAAGGTCGTATCGAAGAACAAGGCACGCCGGACAAGGTGTTCAACCACGCCGAATCCGAGCGCTGCCGGCAATTTCTGTCCAACACGCTCAAGGGCTGACGCCCCGCCGCCGACCAACCGTTTCCACACCGAGTCCAACCATGAAACGTTATCTGATCGCTCTCGTCCTGGGCTGCATGGCCCTGACCACCCACGCGCAGGAGCGCGTGCTGCGCGTCTCCACCGACGGCAGCTACCCCCCGTTCTCCGAGACCTCTGCCAACGGTGAGATGACGGGTTTCGATATCGATATTGCCAAGGCGCTGTGCGCGCAGATGAAGGCGCGCTGCGAGATCAAGCAGATCGCCTGGGACGGCCTGATCCCGGCGCTCAATACGCGCAAGATCGACGCCATCATCGCTTCGATGAACGCCACACCGGAGCGCATGAAGAACGTTGCCTTCACCGATTCGTACTATCAGAACCCCGGCATTTTCGTGCGCAAGAAAGGCGCGAAGATCGAAATCACCCCGCAAGGCCTCAAAGGCAAGACGCTGGGCGTGCTGCGCTCGTCCGTGTTCGATCGCTATGCCACCGAAAAGCTCAAGGGCCAGGTCGAACTCAAGCGCTACAGCTCGCAGACCGATGCCAACCTCGATCTGCGCTCGGGTCGCCTCGACCTGCTCTTCGCCGATGCACTAGTGCTGGAAGACGGCTTCCTGAACCGTCCGGAAGGCAAGGACTATGAAGTCTTCGGCCCGGCCATCACCGACCCGGTCTACTTCGGCAACGGCATTTCGATCGCCGTACGCAAGAACGACAAGAAGCTGGTCGAGGAATACAACGCCGCCATCAAGGCCATCCGAGCCAGCGGCGAATACCAGAAGATCAGCAACAAGTACTTCGGCCGCGACATCTACGTCATGCCGAAGTCGGCAAACTGATTCACGCTTGATTGAAACCGGGCGCCGCGCGCGGTGCCCGTTCGACCCCTCTATCCCTATGCCAGCCGAGCTGCCCGGTTACCTGGCCAATATTTTCCACGGCGCCTGGATCACGCTTGCCGTGGCCCTGGTGTCGCTCGCGCTGTCGCTGGCGATCGGCGTGACGGTCGCGCCTCTGCGGCTGTCGCCCAATCCGCTGCTGCGCGCGCCAGTGACGCTGTACACCACGCTGTTCCGTGGCGTGCCCGATCTCGTCCTGATGTTCCTGCTGTTCTATGGCGGGCAGGACGTCGCCAACAACATCACTGACCACTTTCAGCTCGACTACTTCGAGATCAACCCCTTCATCGCCGGTTGCGTGACGCTCGGGCTGATCTTCGGCGCCTACATGGCGGAGACCTTTCGCGGCGCCATCCTTGCCATCCCGCATGGGCAGATCGAAGCGGCGCAGGCGTTCGGGCTATCAAAGCGCCATATCTTCCGTCGCATCGTCTTTCCGCAGATGCTGCGCAACGCACTGCCAGGGCTCGGTAATAACTGGCTGGTGCTGCTCAAGACGACGGCACTGGTATCGATCATCGGCCTGTCGGACATGGTGTTCCGCGCCGATCTGGCCGCCAAGAAGACCATGCCATTTTTCTTCTACATGGTCGTGGCGTTGATCTTCCTCGTTTTCACCAGCATTTCAGTGCTGGTGCTGCGCCGACTCAAGCGACGCTTCAACCGCGGTTTTGCCGTGCGCGAGGGCTGATCAGCCATGTTCTCTTACTTCATCGAACGCCTGCCCAGCATCACCGATAACCTCGGCGCCTTTGCCGCGGGCGCGTGGACGACCATCTGGCTGGTCGGCACGGCCCTGCTACTGGGGTTGTTGATCGCCGTTCCAGCCGGGATCGTGCTGGCACGCAGCGAAAAATCATGGTTGCGCTGGCTGGTGGCGGGATACAGCCATTTTTTCCGTGGCACGCCGATGCTGGTGCAGGCGTACATCATTTATTACGGCGTCGGCCTGCAGTTGTCGCTGCATTTCCCTGCCATCCAGGAGATGGCCGTGTGGCCGATCCTGCGCGAAGCCTGGCCCTGGGCATTGCTGGCGCTGATGCTCAACACTGGCGCCTACACGTCGGAAATCGTGCGCGGCGCGATTGAAACGACACCGCAGGGCGAGATCGAAGCGGCCCGCGCAATGGGCATGTCGCCCGGGCTCGCCATGCGCCGCATCGTGCTGCCGAGCGCGGCACGCCGCGCCATGTCCGCCTACGGCAACGAGATCATTTTCCTGCTGCAGGGCTCGGCCATCGTCAGCACCATCACCATCGCCGACATCACCGGCGTGGCGCGCGACGTCTATGCCAACTATTCCGAGCCCTACCTGCCTTTCATGATGGCCGGGCTGCTGTATCTGTTGATCACCAGTGTGGTGGTGTTCGCTTTCCGCCTGCTGGAAAAGCGCTACTTCCGCCATCTGAAAACACGCACGCTGTCGGCCTGATCCGGCGCCGTGCCCGTCGCCGTGGCGGCGACTCGCGTCATGTTTGATTCGCGCGGATAATCGCGCCGGTTTGCCAATAACAAAGGGGGGATTTTTCATGACGCGTCGCGTTATCGGGGTCGACGAGCGTCTGCCGCTGTTGCAGACGCTGCCGCTGAGCCTGCAGCATCTTTTTGCCATGTTCGGCGCCACCGTGCTGGTGCCGATCCTGTTCAAGGTCAATCCGGCGACCATTCTGCTGTTCAACGGCATCGGCACGCTGCTGTACCTGTTCATCTGCCGCGGCAAGATTCCCGCTTACCTGGGTTCGAGCTTCGCCTTTCTGTCGCCCGTTTTGCTGATCCTGCCCACGCATGGCTATGAAGCCGCACTGGGCGGTTTCATCGTATCGGGCGCGATCTTCTGCATCGTCGCGCTGATCATCTCGAAAGCCGGTACGCGCTGGCTGGACGTGATCTTTCCGCCTGCGGCGATGGGCGCCATCGTGTCGGTGATCGGCCTTGAACTGGCCGGCGTCGCCGCCGACATGGCCGGCCTGCTGCCCAAGGCAGGCGCAATGGCCGACGGCAAGGTCGTGCTCGTTTCGCTGGCCACGCTGGCGATCACGGTACTGGGCTCGGTACTGTTCCGTGGCTTCCTGGCGATCATCCCGATCCTGATCGGCGTGCTGGCAGGTTATGCGCTGGCCGGCGCGATGGGCATGGTCAACTTCTCGGGCATCGAGGACGCCGCGTGGTTCGCGCTACCGACCTTCTACACGCCGCGCTTCGAATGGGTGGCAATCATCACCATCATCCCGGCCGCGTTGGTCGTCATCGCCGAGCACATCGGGCACCTGGTCGTCACGGCCAACATCGTGCAGAAGGACCTGATGAAAGACCCGGGCCTGCATCGCTCGCTGTTCGCCAATGGCCTGTCGACCATGTTCTCGGGCTTCTTCGGTTCGTCGCCCAATACCACTTACGGTGAGAACATCGGCGTGCTGGCCATCACCAAGGTCTACAGCACCTGGGTGATCGGCGGCGCGGCCGTGCTGGCGATCCTGCTGTCGTGCGTGGGCAAGCTGGCGGCGGCGATCCAGGCCATCCCGGTACCGGTCATGGGCGGTGTGTCGCTGCTGCTGTACGGCGTGATCGCCGCGTCCGGCGTGCGCGTGCTGATCGAGTCGAAAGTCGACTACAACCGCCCGCAGAACCTGATCCTGACCAGCGTGATCCTGATCATCGGGGTCTCGGGCGCCAAGATCCAGATCGGTGCGGCGGAGCTCAAAGGCATGGCGCTGGCGACGGTGGTTGGCATCGCCATGAGCATCGTCTTCCGCCTGATCAGCCACTACCGCAAAGAAGAAGAGATCGTCGAAGACCTCGGCGGCAGCCACTGAGCGCGATCTGCGCTTTCCCCGACCGGCAGCCCGTTCTACGTGGTCGGTCGGGGCCGGTTTTGGCCATACAGGCAGAAACCCCACTGGCGGCGGGGCCGCTTTAGGCGTCCAAGCAGGTAAAATGCTGAACTTTTAGCCGCTGCGAAGCCGCCAGCCCGCCACCACGATGCAAGCCGCCCCAGAATTCGCCACCCACCAGCCGGCTGCACCGGCACGCCTGCGCGAGATCCCGTACAACTACACCTCGTTCTCCGACCGCGAGATCGTCATCCGTCTGCTCGGCGCGCCGATGTGGGAGGTGCTCGAATCGCTGCGCAGCGAACGGGTCACGGGGCGTTCCGCGCGCATGCTGTACGAGGTGCTGGGCGACATCTGGGTCGTGCAGCGCAATCCGTACCTGGAAGACGATCTCGTCGACAACCGCGGCCGCCGGGGCGCGCTGGTCTCGGCCCTGCGCCACCGACTCGATGAAGTCGAAAAGCGCCGGATCGAATCCGAAGGCGACGATCATGATCGCGCCGCCAAGGTCGGGCTATTGGTCGAAGCTGCCCGCGGCGCGGTGGACGACTTCGCCCGCCACTTCGAGAAAACCTACGACCTGCGCAAGCGCGCGCAGAAACTGCTGACGCGCCACACGCGCCGCGACAATATCTGCTTCGACGGCTACGCCCGCGTCGCGCACGTCACCGACGCCACCGACTGGCGCGTCGAATATCCCTTCGTGGTGCTCTACCCCGATACCGAAGAAGAAATCGGTCATCTGGTGCGCGACTGTATTGAACTCGGGCTGACGATCATCCCGCGCGGGGGCGGCACGGGTTACACCGGCGGTGCAGTGCCGCTGACGCCGTACTCGGCAGTCATCAACACCGAGAAACTCACACAACTGGACAAGGTCCAGATGGTGCAGTTGCCAGGCGTGGAAGAACCCTACGCAACCGTGTTTACCGGCGCCGGCGTGGTAACGCGCCGCGTGATGGACGCCGCCGAAGAAGCCGGTTTTGTGTTTGCCTGCGACCCGACCTCGGCCGATGCGTCCTGTGTGGGCGGCAACGTCGCCATGAATGCCGGCGGCAAAAAGGCCGTGTTGTGGGGCACCGCGCTCGACAATCTGGCCTCGTGGAAGATGGTCATGCCGGACGGCAACTGGCTGGAAGTGATCCGCCAGTCGCACAACCTGGGCAAGATCCACGATCAGGAAGAAGTCGTCTTCCTGTTGCGTCGCTTCGACGCCAGCGGCAAGAAGCTGCTGTCCGAAGAAACGCTGACCATGCCGGGCGAACGCTTCCGCAAGGTCGGCCTCGGCAAGGACGTGACGGACAAGTTCCTCGGTGGCCTGCCGGGCATCCAGAAGGAAGGCACGGACGGCATCATCACGTCGTGCGTGTGGATTCTGCACAAGATGCCTCCGCACACGCGCACCGTGTGCCTGGAGTTCTTCGGCCAGGTACGCGAAGCCGTGCCCGCCATCGTCGAGATCAAGGATTACATCGACCGGCTGCCCAAGACCGGCAACGCCCGCGTCATGCTGGCCGGCCTCGAACACCTCGATGAGCGCTACGTGAAGGCCGTCGGCTACGCCACCAAGGCCAAGCGCCATGGCCGGCCCAAGATGGTGCTGATCGGCGACATCGTCGGCGACGACGACGAAGCCGTCATGCAGGCCGCATCCGAAGTGGTCCGCATCTGCAACCGCCGCGGCGCGGAAGGCTTCATCGCCGTCACGCCGGACATGCGCAAGAAGTTCTGGCTTGACCGCGGCCGAACAGCCGCCATCGCCAAGCACACCAACGCCTTCAAGATCAACGAAGACGTGGTGATTCCCCTCGAACGCATGGGCGATTATTGCGACGGCATCGAGCGCATCAACATCGAGCTGTCGATCACCAACAAACTCAAGCTGACCGACGCCATCGCAGCATTCCTCGATGGCGACCTGCCCATCCGCAGCAACGATGAGCAGCTTGAGAAAGAAGTGCTCCTGTCGGATCGTCGCGCCCGCGCGCTCGAACTGGTGTCGCACGTGCGCGCCCGCTGGCAGTGGATCTACGACAACCTCGACACGCCGCTGGCCGAAGCCGAGGCGAAGTTCGCCGAACTGGGCATCGAAGCGGGCGAGCTGACCAACAAGGCAGCCAACCCGACGCTGTTCCACCGCGTGCAGGACTATTCCGTCCGCATTTCGTGGAAAGACGAGCTGAAAGAACCGATCGAAGAGGTCTTCGAGGGCAACCTCTACAAGCCGGTGCTCGACAAGTTCGAGCAGGTGCACACCGAAGTGCTGCGCGGCCGCGTGTTCGTGGCGCTGCACATGCACGCGGGCGACGGCAACGTGCACACCAACCTGCCGGTCAACTCCGACCACTACGAGATGCTGCAGGAAGCCAACGCGGCCGTCGTGCGCATCATGCACCTGGCGCGCAGCCTCGGCGGGGTGATCTCGGGCGAACACGGCATCGGCATCACCAAGCTCGAATTCCTCACCGAAGACGAAATCGCGCCGTTCCGCGCCTACAAGAACAAGGTCGACCCGGAAGGTCGTTTCAACAAGGGCAAGCTCATGGAAGGCGGCGACCTCACGCACGCCTATACGCCGAGCTTCAACCTGATGGGCCACGAGTCGCTCATCATGCAGCAGTCGGACCTCATCGATATTCAAACGTCGGTGAAAGACTGCCTGCGCTGCGGCAAGTGCAAACCCGTGTGCGCCACGCACGTGCCGCGCGCCAACCTGCTCTACAGCCCGCGCAACAAGATCCTCGCTACGTCGCTGCTGATCGAAGCCTTCCTGTACGAAGAGCAGACGCGCCGTGGCGTGTCGATCAAGCACTGGGCTGAGTTCGAAGACGTCGCCGATCACTGCACCGTATGCCACAAGTGCTACAACCCGTGCCCGGTGGACATCGACTTCGGCGACGTGTCGATGAACATGCGCAATCTGCTGCGCAAGATGGGCAAGCAGACGTTCAATCCGGGCAAGGCGGCGGCGATGTTCTTCCTCAACGCCACCAACCCGCAGACCATCAAGACGGTTCGCACCCTCATGATGGAATGGGGCTTCAAGGGGCAGCGATTCGTCGCCAGCCTGATGAAGCCCGTCGCCAAACGCCAGACGGCCTTGCCGCCTTCGTCGCTCGGCCGCCCCGAGATGAAGGCGCAGGTGGTGCACTTCTTCAACAAGAAGATGCCGGGCAATCTGCCCAAGCGCACCTCGCGCGCGTTGCTGGACATCGAGGATGCCGACGTCATTCCGGTCATCCGCGATACGGCCAAGACCACCAGCGATTCCGAGGCGGTGTTCTACTTCCCCGGCTGCGGCTCGGAGCGCTTGTTCTCGCAGGTCGGCCTTGCCACGCAGGCGATGCTGTACCACGTCGGCGTACAGACCGTGCTGCCGCCGGGCTATCTGTGCTGCGGCTATCCGCAGCGCGGCGCGGGCCAGTACGACAAGGCCGAGAAGATGAGCACCGACAACCGCGTGCTCTTCCATCGCGTCGCCAACACGCTCAACTATCTCGACATCAAGACCGTGGTGGTCAGTTGCGGCACCTGCTACGACCAGCTCGCAATGTATGAATTCGAGAAGATCTTCCCGGGCTGCCGGATGATCGACATCCACGAATACCTGCTCGAAAAGGGCGTGGTGCTCGACGGCATCAGCGGCGTGCGCTACATGTACCACGAGCCGTGCCACACACCGATGAAGCTGCAGGACGGGACCAAGACCACCAACCAGTTGCTCAAGCTGGCCGACGGCAGCCGTGTGGAAAAGACCGACCGCTGCTGCGGAGAGGCCGGCACGCTGGCCGTGGCGCGCCCCGACATTTCGACGCAGGTCCGCTTCTCGAAGGAAGAGTCGATCAAGCGCACCGCCGACAAGCTGCGTGCCGACGGCTTCGACGGCCCCGTGAAGCTGCTCACCTCATGCCCGGCCTGCCTGCAAGGCTTGACGCGCTACGAGGATGATGTGGAAGGCATGGACGCCGATTACATCGTCATCGAAATGGCCAAGCGCGTCCTCGGCGAGAACTGGATGAGCGAGTACGTCGAACGCGCCAACAAGGGCGGCATCGAGCGCGTTCTGCTGTAAGCCTCAGCGGGCGGACGTTGCAGCACGCGTCCGTCCCGCGCATCACCCACGTTGTTGTTCACCATCCGTAGCGAAAGGCCGCCAGCCATGGCGGCCTCTCTCTTTGCATAGGAGCGACCATGTCTACCACGTGCCACAAAGCGTTTAGAACCCTTCTCCAGGTGGCGTTACCGGCCCTGATGATCTGCGCCAGCGTCACGGCGCTTCCTGCGGCAGCCCAAACGACGAAGCCCGCCCAGCCGGTTGCGCAGGCCGGTACGCAAGTGCCCGGCTATTACCGCATGCAGTTGGGCGACTTTGAAGTCACGGCGCTGTACGACGGGTTCGTCGTGCTCGACCAGAAACTGATGAAGGGCGCCAGCGCCAAGGACATCCAGTCGCTGCTGGCGCGCATGTTCCTGAGCACGACCGAAGGGACGCAGACCGCGGTCAACGCCTACCTCGTCAATACCGGCACGCACCTCGTGCTGGTCGATACAGGCACGGCACAGTGTTTCGGGCCGAACCTGGGCAACATCGCTGCCAACCTGAAGGCTTCGGGCTATACGCCGGAGCAGGTCGACCTCGTACTGCTCACGCATTTGCATCCCGACCACGCCTGCGGACTTCTGAATGCCGACGGCAAGGCCGCCTTCCCCAACGCGGTGGTACGGGCGTCCCGGGTCGAGGCCGACTACTGGCTGAGCGAGAGCATCGCGGCCAAGGCGCCGGCCGATGCGCAGGCTTTCTTCAAGATGGCGCGCGACGCCGTGGCGCCCTACGTCACTGCAGGCAAGTTCTCGACCTACTCCGCCGGAGAAACCTTGCTGCCGGGCCTGGCAATCGTGCCGACGCCGGGGCACACGCCGGGTCACACCAGCTACCTGTTCCAGTCGAAAGGACAGAGCATCCTGCTGTGGGGCGACATCATCCACAACCATGCGGTGCAATTCGCGCATCCGGAGGTCGCTTTCGATTTCGACGTCGACAGCAAGACGGCCATTGCCACGCGCAAGCGACTGCTGGCCAACGTGGCGAAGGAAAAATTCTGGATCGGCGGCGCACATCTGCCTTTCCCCGGCATCGGCCACGTGCGCGCAGACGATCAAGGGTATAGCTGGGTGCCCGTGGAATTCACTCCGATGAAGGCCAAGTAGTCCGCGCCAGCAGCCCTGCCACCCCATGCGCCGTCGCCACACATGACAGCGCATGGGGCCAAGCGTTTTGTCCGACAAATCCGCACGTCCGACGACTTCGTCAGCCGCATGACACTCGCGTGAAGGGACTGACGCAAAAGACATTTTTCGGATAGTCGGATCATAAAGCCGACACGAAACGTGACACGAAGTACGATCTTTTCCCATTTCGTCGACGCGCGCTTGCAGGCAAAGTACACCTTTCGCCGAACCCACCCGTCCGATGCGATGGCGTTTGTCCGCCGATTCCTCTGCTGCCTGCTGCTGATCACTCCCTTTGCGTATGGCCCCCAGGCTCGTGCCGCGGGCGAGGTGATCGATCTGCGCTTGCCCACGCTATCGTCCGGGCGACACGTCTATTACGTGAAGCTGCTCGAGGAATCGCTCAAGGCTGCAGGCTATGTGCCGCGCATCACGCTGATCGACCCGATGCCGCAGCCGCGCATCTGGCACGCGCTGGCCGCAGGGCAGATATCGGCCGTGTGGGGCGTGCAGACCGAGACGCGCGATCGGGATTTCCCGTCGATCGCCAATGCGCTGACTTCGGGAATCATCGCGCAGCGCGTGTTCGTCATCCATGCAGGCACGGAATCCGCTTATGCAGATGTGAATACACTGGCCGACCTGCGCGCCACCGGCAAGATCGGTGGCGTGGGCGAAGGCTGGTATGACGCAGAACTATGGCAGTTCAACCGGTTGCCCGTACTCATCAAGTCCGGCGACTGGCAGGCGATGTATCGCATGGTTGGCAATGGCGACCGCAATGTCGATTACGTCGTGCGCGGTGTGAATGAAGCTGTCGACGAAATCAGTGCGCTGCCGGGCCTGGTGATCGAACCGAACCTCGTACTGGTGCATGACAGGGATATGCGTTTCTACCTGTCGCCTGCGAACGCCGCGCTGGCACCGATCATTGAAGATGCGCTGGCGCGCGCTGACCGCAACGGACTGAAACGAAGACTGATCGCGCAGTACATCCTGCCGACGCTGGCACCGCTCAAGCTCGACAAGCGGCGCCGGCTGTTGCTGACGCCGCCGGCCAGCGCCAGTCAGCGGTAATGGCAGTTGTGTGCAAATCGATCATATTGAGTGTCCTGGAGGGCATGGCTCCGCCCCCATTGATCTGACGCATCACGATAGCGCCACGGCAAGTCCTTAATGGGCGTTGGTCGTCGCAATACAGAATCACCCGGCTTCACCATGACACACCCTTCCTGGTCCATCCGCATGGCCGACACGGCCCTCCACCGCTGGCGCAAGCTGCCGGCGGAGTGGTCGCATGAGCACGGTGTGCTGTTCAAGTCCC
The DNA here is from genome assembly GCF_041807905.1 of Uliginosibacterium sp. sgz301328. Taxonomy (NCBI): domain Bacteria; kingdom Pseudomonadati; phylum Pseudomonadota; class Betaproteobacteria; order Rhodocyclales; family Zoogloeaceae; genus Uliginosibacterium; species Uliginosibacterium sp. sgz301328. Next base: position 41,743 of record NZ_JBGVSA010000011.1, on the reverse strand, counting down.
TGCTCCACGTATGGCGCATGACGGGCGAGACGCGCTACCTGGATTTCGTGCGCGGCCACATGAACGCAGTCGTCGATCCGGACGGCCACATCGCCGGCTACGACCTGCGCCGCTACAGCCTCAACGACCTGATGTGCGGCCGCGTGCTCTACCGGCTGTTCCAGCATGCCCGCGATGCGCGTTACCTCAAGGCTGCCTCGGTCTTGCGCACGCAGTACCTGCGCCAACCGCGCACCTTGTCCGGCAGCTTCTGGCACAAGCGCGAATTTCCCGATCAGGTGTTTCTCGACAGCGCCTACATGGCCGTGCCGTTCTACGTCGATTGCGCCCGCAGCGAACGCAACAAGCCGGCGTTGTTCGACGCCGGCAACCAGTTGCTCGAGATGGCGGCAAAACATCAGGACCCTGTCACCGGGCTGTATTTCCATGGCTGGGACGAAACGCGCCGCCAACCCTGGGCGGATCCCGAAAGCGGCTGTTCGGCCTCTTTCTGGAGCCGCGCGACAGGCTGGTTCGCCATGGCGCTGGTCGACACGCTCGACCTCTTGCCCTCGACGCACGAACAACGGCCGGCGCTGACCAACACGTTGCGCCGCCTCGTCCGCGCCTTGCTTGCCGTGCAAGACGCCGACAGTGGCCTGTGGTGGCAGGTGCTCGACCAGGGCGGGCGTCCTGGCAACTACCTGGAATCTTCGGGCTCAGCGATGTTCATCTACGCCATGGCTCGTGGCGTGCGTCACGGTTACGTGGTGGATAGCGATGTCCGCGCCCGCGCGGAACGCGCCTTTGCCGGCCTGCTCGATCATGACGTGGAAAGCGATGCCAATGGCTGGCTGACGCTGCACAACACCTGCAAGAGTGCCGGGCTCGGCCTGACGCCAGAGCGCGATGGTTCGTTCGATTACTACGTGAGCGAACCACGCGTAGACAACGATCCCAAGGGCGTGGCGGCATTCATCCTGGCGGCCACCGAAATAGAACGTCTGCAGGCAACCAGTTGATGCGCTGTTAAAAGCGGGGAGTAAGTCCGATAATGACGGGCTCCGCCAATCCCCCTGAGCATCATGTCAGTCAGCGCCACGACAACCGAACTCGTCACCCGCTTCAAGTCCTGGCTGGAAGACGCCAAGGGCGGCGAACCCAACGATCCGGACGCCATGTCCATCGCCACCGTCGGCGCCGACGGCATGCCGTCGGTGCGCATGGTGCTGCTCAAGGACGTGGATGAGCGCGGTTTCGTCTTCTACACCAATCTGGGCAGCCAGAAAGCGCACGAAATTGCCGCCAATCCGCAGGTGGCTCTGTGCTTTCACTGGAAGTCACTGCAACGGCAGGTGCGCGTGCAAGGTATCGCCGAGCCGGTGACCGACGCCGAGGCCGACGCCTACTTCGCCAGCCGCGCGCGCGACTCACGCATCGGCGCCTGGGCCTCAAAGCAATCGCAGCCGATGCAAGGTCGCTTCGACCTTGAAAAACGCGTGGCGGAATACGCACTCAAGTTCAACATTGGCACCGTGCCCCGGCCCGAGTTCTGGTCGGGCTTCCGCGTCGTGCCGAAGGCCATCGAGTTCTGGCAGGCCAAGCCCTTCCGCCTGCACGACCGCGTCCGCTACGTGCGCAGCGCCCCTGCCACGGACCAATGGACGGGCGATACGCTCTACCCTTGAGCGGCTACACCGCCATCCCGGCGGCGTAGCCGCTGGCCCAGGCCCATTGAAAGTTGTATCCGCCGAGCCAGCCGGTAACGTCCATCACTTCGCCGACGAAGTACAGACCGGGATGGGCCCGCACCATCATGGTTTTCTGGTCGAGCGCGCGGGTATCGATCCCACCTCGCGTCACTTCCGCCTTGCGGTAGCCTTCCGACCCCGACGGCGTAAGCTGCCAGTCGTGCAGATTGGCCGCCAGCGCGCGGAGCGCCTTATCGGCGGTATCGGAGATGGGGCGTCCCGCCAGACCATGACGACCGCACCAGGCGTCCGCAAGCCGACGCGGCATCCATTGCGCCAGCACGCTCGGCACATGTTGACGATTGCCCGGTTTGGCCGCCACCAGCGCATTGCCGAGATCGGCTCCCGGCACGAGATCGATGCACAGCGACTCGCCCGGCCGCCAGAACGACGATATCTGCAGGATCGCCGGCCCGGAGAGGCCGCGATGCGTGAACAGCAGATCCTCGCGGAACCCGCCCTCGCCACATCGCACATCCACCTCCAGCGACAACCCCGCCAGCTCGGCGAAGGGTGCCCATTGCATGGGATCGAACGTCAGCGGCACCAACGCCGGGCGGGGCTCGATGACCGCGACGCCCAACTTGCGCGCCAGGCGGTGCCCGAAATCCGTCGCGCCGATCTTCGGAATCGACAATCCGCCGGTCGCCACCACCACCGAAGCCACCTCGATCGACCCGCCGTCGGTGTCCAGACGCCAACCGCCAGCGATGGGTTGCACGTCCGTCACGCGGCAGGGACGGCGCCAGGCGACGCCGCCGTCGCGGCACTCGTCGACCAGCATGTCGATGATGCGGCCGCTGGAGTCGTCACAGAACAGTTGGCCCTTATGCTTCTCGTGCCACGCAATGCCGTGGGACTGTACGAGCTTGATGAAATCCTGCGGCGTGTAGCGTGAAAGCGCGGAGCGGCAGAAATGCGGGTTCTCGGACACAAAATTGGCGGGCCCCGCATCGATATTGGTGAAATTGCAGCGGCCGCCGCCAGAAATGCGGATCTTTTCCGCGAGCTTTTCGGCGTGGTCGATAAGCACGACACTGCGGCCGCGCTGCCCGGCCACCGCCGCACACATCATGCCGGCCGCGCCCGCCCCAATCACTGCCACGTCGAATCGATCCACCCGTTGCTCCTCCTTGCCAGCGGGCGATGATACTTGGCGCAGCGCGCCTCGCCCATCGGGGTGCCAGCTTTTCCGGCGCACAGTCACCGTCAATCGGTAGAATCGAGGGCAACCCCAATCCGCAAGACCGTGACCCATGAGCGAGGAATACCTGATCAACTTCACCCCGCAGGAAACGCGGGTCGCCCTGATCACGCACGGCCAAGTGCAGGAACTGCACATCGAGCGCGAACATTCGCGCGGACTGGTCGGCAACATCTACCTGGGCAAGGTCGTGCGCGTGCTGCCCGGCATGCAATCGGCATTCATCGAAATCGGACTGGAACGCACGGCGTTCCTGCACGTGGCCGACATCTGGATCGACCGGCAGCACGGCGAATCGCACAAGCCGATCGAGCGCATCCTGGCCGAAGGCCAGAGCCTGCTCGTGCAAGTGCTCAAGGACCCCATCGGCACCAAGGGCGCGCGGCTATCGACGCAGTTGTCCATTGCCGGTCGCCTGCTGGTGTACCTGCCCCAGGACCATCACATCGGAATTTCGCAACGCATCGAAAGCGAAACCGACCGCGAAGCGCTGCGCGAGCGCCTGCAACGGCTGATCCCGGGAGACGAGCAAGGCGGTTTCATCGTACGCACACAGGCAGAACAGGCCAGCGACGAAGAACTCACTGCCGACATCGCCTACCTGCGCAAGCTCTGGAACGAGATCGGCCATCGCCGCAAAACCGCGCAGCCAGCCACCGTGCTCTACCAGGACCTGACTCTCGCGCAGCGCGTGCTGCGCGACCTGGTTACGCACGAAACCGAGCACATCGTCATCGACTCGCGCGAGAACTTCCAGAAACTCAAGTCCTTTGCCTCCGAGTACATGCCGCAAGTCGTCCGCCTGCTCGACCATTACACGGGCGAGCGCCCACTGTTCGATCTGTACGGCGTCGAAGAAGAAATCCAGAAAGCGCTGGCCCGTCGCGTCGACCTCAAGAGCGGCGGCTATCTCATCATCGACCAGACGGAGGCGCTCACCACCATCGACGTGAATACCGGCGGCTTCGTCGGCGCGCGCACCTTCGACGACACTGTCTTCAAGACCAATCTCGAGGCGGCGCAGGCCATCGCGCGGCAACTTCGCCTGCGCAATCTCGGTGGCATCATCCTGCTCGACTTCATCGACATGGAAAGCGAAGAGCATCGCCAGGCCGTGCTGGCCGAATTGGCCAAGGCGCTATCGCGCGACCACACCAAGGTATCGGTCAACGGCTTCACCTCGCTCGGGCTGGTCGAGATGACGCGCAAGCGCACGCGCGAATCGCTGGCGCACGTATTGTGCGAACCGTGCCCGACCTGCAGCGGTCGCGGCGAAGTGAAAACCTCGCGCACCGTGGCCTACGAAATCCTGCGTGAGCTGGTACGCGAAGCGCGCCAGTTCAACGCAAAGGAATTCCGCGTGCTGGCCGCGCCCAACGTCATCGACCTGTTCCTGGACGAAGAAGCGCAGGCGCTCGCGGGCTTGCAGGACTTCATCGAGCGCCCGATCTCGCTGCACGCCGAATCGGGCTACGGGCAGGAGCAATTCGACATTGTGCTGCTGTGAGTTGATCTGCACCCATGCACGGCCACCACCAAAGAAATTTGGTGTTATACGTCAATATGTTATTGAACATCTAGTTGATCTGCAGTCATCCTCGTACAATTGCATCACCCCCATATTGGGTAGCTAGTTGGGTAGCTACCCACGGCGTACGAGGCAGTCATGGCAAGAGTGCAAGCGAACCAACTCACGGATATACAGCTTCGAAAGTGGGTGCGCGCTGGCACCCCTATCGCCAAGTCGGATGGCGGAGGACTGACCTTTACGCTGTCCCCCAATGGCACTGCCACTTGGATTCTCCGGTTTAGGCACGGCGGCCGCAGGCAGGAGATCACGCTTGGGCGCTACCCTGACTTATCGCTTGCAGCAGCCCGCACCCTGGCCATAAAAAATCGATTAGCGCTAACGGATGGAGTCAACCCCGCAGATGAGCTTCGGCGCGCGAAGACGCATCGAGATTGGACTGTCCGCGAACTGATCAACGACTATCGACAACTCGTACTCGTCACCCTTGCAGACAGCACACAGCGCAGTTACGGCCGAAATCTGAAACGCATAGAGCATGGCATGGGGGCCATGTCCGTCCAGTCAGTCACTGCGCTTGACATCGTCTCGCAGATTGAACGCGTCAAAGTCGGGTGGGTTGAGAGATTTACGTTGTGGTGCGCGCTGCGGGGAATATTTAAGCACGCAGCGGGAAAGAGGCTGATCGTTGCCACTCCCTGTGCAGGCATCCAACTTGAGTCCGTCATTGGCAAACGGCCGGAAGTACGAACTCGTTTGATGCTTTCCGACGACGAACTGCATGTGTTGATGAACGCCCAAATGAAGCTCGAAAACCGCCTTGTGGTGTGGATCCTACTGGCTACTGGAGTTCGTGTTTCAGAACTCAACACAGCAAGGCGAGAAGATGTGCACTTGGCTGAAGGCCGATGGCATATACCGAGCACAAAAACCGGCCCGGCCATCGACATCCCACTCGTGCCCGCCGTCTCAGAATGGCTTGAGTCCTTGATCGGCCTTGGAGGTGAGTCGGCTTATGTTTTTCCCGCGCACTCGCGCTCCCGCATGGCACGTTTTGATGGCGATACCCATCGCAATAAAGACGCGCTTCGCGAAGCGATTTATTACTGGATAGCTCAGTACTCACCCAAGATCCGACGATTCACCCCGCATGACCTTAGAAGCACAATGAAAAGCCACATGCGCAGGCTTGGCGTATCAAGAGAAATTTCTGAGATGTGCCTTAACCACAAGATGCCGGGCGTAGAAGGAATCTATGATCAACACACCTATTTTGACGAGCGGCGAGCCGCCTTGGAAAAGTGGACTGACCATCTGTTGAAAATGAAAGGCTCAGATGCGCGCAAAAATCCGGCTTGACGAGCAACGCCTCTTGTCAATTCCACCCATTTTCGATATTTCAAAATACGACGCATGTAAGCGGTGGGGTGTCCTGGAATGGCATCGAGCGATCGAGTACCGGGTTTTTCTCTCGGCTGACTGGAAAAAATCAACAAAAAGAGAATTTGACATTGAGGATGTCGAGAACATTTACGTCAATTACAAAGGCCATGTGGAGAATTTGATTAAAAAGCCTTTTTGTAAGTACACGGTGCATTCTGTTGGCACAAAACGCCTTGTTCGCGACTACACCGTGGCAGACTTGTTCGAATCACTTGACGACGAGCGAATCACGAGCAGCTCATGGGTAGATAAGTTCAATTCGTGGAACGCGATGGATTACTTCACGCGCTATGAAATAGAAGGCTCGCGGGAACTTGTTAATCTGATAGAAAAAATGCCGACTTGGAAAATGATGCAGGACGTTTACGGCCCCACTCGATCTGCCACGATCACGATCAACATGTCTGGCGACGACGAGGCTATCAAGAAAGAGTTCTCTGCTTGGCTCAAGACAACAAGAGAGGAAATGAATTTAAAAAAGCCGCTTGGCGGCATAAACGAGTTTACATTTTCAGATTGGCACAATGACCGTGTATTGCCATGCTTTGACTTGCTGCTCTATCAAGAAATACACAACGGGCATTTCAAATTATCGGAACTCAACGACGCGCTATTCCCGAATGACAAATGGCCAAACAAGAGCTGGCATGACGAAAACCGCTTACGCCGGACCGTCATGCCAAATGCTCTGAAAGTCGTTTCCGCGACAACTGCTTCCGCCTTGGAAAAAGAACTGAACACCTGTTCAAGTAATAAATTGCAGGAGTAGTGCCTCCTGGAATTTGAGGCAATTTCTCGCCTCTTTAGTTTAATGGGCACAGCCATTATGGCTGCCGGCATGTCGGATTAGTAATATAAAGAATATATTCTTATTTTTAATATGAATACTACAGAAACGATATACGAAGTTACATTTTCAGCTAACGAACTTACGTAAATTTTTACTGAGATAGCTAACGGTATGAACAAATACCGTGGAGCTAATCATGTACGTTCGTAACCCCTACAACACCAATCTCATCCTTTGGTATGAGCCCCTTTACAAGGGCATGCAGGTACAAGTCCAGAAAGGTCCTCTGATTGCACAGTACTTGGGCCGCCTGCATCAGACCATGCAAAGAGCGGTAGCTGCCCATCCAAGAACCCTCGCCTTTCGAGTTGATCTGCGATTTCCTGAATGGATGACCGTCGATGAAGACACCTCCAACTTTATCCTGCAACGGTTTGTAGATTCCTTCAAAGCTAAAGTCGAACACAACCGAATGTCAGCACAGCGACGCTTGGAGAGAGCGCATGACACGGATGTCCGGTTTGCATGGGCTAGAGAGCATGGCATTCATGGCAAGCCCCACTTTCATTTTGCCTTCTTCTTAAACCACGACGCTTTCCATACATTGGGACTGTTCGAGCTAGGCCACAGAAACCTATTCAATTTCCTGCATGAAGCTTGGGCGAGTGCCCTGCGATTGCCGGAAGATGGGGTTGTGGGATTGCTGCACTTCCCTGAAGGAGGGGCGCATCGGCTGAACGCACGGAATCCACAATCTTTCGCGGACTTCTTCTACGTTGCCTCTTATCTGTGCAAGGCAGCTACAAAAGAGTATGGAAACGGATTGCACGGCTTTGGTACAAGCCGATTCTGATCAGCGTTGATGAATCTCAACCTCGCTCAATGGCATTCTGCAAGGTAACAAACAGGTTGCTTGGCCCTTCCGATCGAAGGACCAGATTCGCGCTGTTTGAAACGACATATGCCAGTGGCCGGGTCAGGCTGAAGGGAAACAGCACGGGCTGCGACTGTAGGCTAGGGATGGCAACAGGCTTGCCGGCATAGCGCACTGCGGCCTCGATCAACCAGGCAGTGAGTTCGTCGTTGTCGATCTCTGTTGCTCCGAGCCGAATAACGCGCTTGCCTTTTTCGACCCGATCTACCGCACCCCAATTCGCCTGACTTTGAATGACCATGTTGGTCATGCGCCTAGTGCCTTCGCGTTCTCCGTACGCTTCGCTCATTCGGCGATGCACTTCGGCGGACGCGCAGTCGCCCTGGATGGCTGACAGGCGTCCGACCAGCTCGGCCACTTTGCCAAAGAACGGATAGGTCGCCGCGGACATGCCCCAGCACAGCGCTGCAATCGAAACGTCTGGTTGAGACTTGTAGATGGCCACACCACGATCAGCGTAGTCAACCAGCTCTGCGCGCGGCTCCAGCCACAGCCGATTCAGTACTGTGCGTGTTTTCTTCCTGGCTTCCTCGCCAAGCTCGGCTGCATCAAACAGTGCATTCAGATCATCCAGCCCAGCCACGCCCGCACGAATATTCAGTGCTGCAGCTGCCCAATCAAACTGAATAAACCGATCAAAGCCTATTTTTGGGGCTGATGAATTCATTCGGTACCAATAACGTAACTGACTTTCACAAAGGGCACGATCAACTCTTCGATCGATACCCCGCCGTGGACTACCACCTGGTCGCCCTCCGGCACAAAGGCGGTTCGTCCGCCTGCGAATAACGGCATGAAGTTCGCGGGTAGTCCAGCGACGTCCAACCTCACTGTAGTGGGATAGGCCGCAGCAGAATCGGCCAACAACGGTCCGCTACGATAAACTCGTACGCGCTCGCCACGCGTCTCGGCAATGACGCCCTGGTTGGGTCTACCGACGCCGGTTGACTCCACGTTGCCGTGGTCCGCCGTGAGATAGATGTGATACCCGTTCTTTAACAGCAGCGCAAAAAGCTTATGGACGAAGCCCGTTTCTAACCAGTGCTGGATCCACATAGACACGTCCTTTTTTGAACGCTCCTTGTGAATTCGCTTATCCACTTCATCAATGACCAGGCCAATTACTTTAGGAGACGACTGATCAATGCGAGCCTCTAGCTCCGCCAATTGGCTCACACTTCGCAAGGCTCGTTGATACATCACGTCTTTTAAAGAAACTCCTTCGTTCTGCCAAAACGAGCTCCACAACGTAGACTCTTTGTCTGTTCCATCGATAGAACTCTCGAACTCACGAGGCTTGAGCCCGGAAAAGATCGCCTGACGCGATACCGACGTAACAGTTGGTAACCACGCGAATGTAGCGCCCTCTTCAAAAGCAAAAGGGCTCGACTTATGGATTAAGAACTCTCTAACCTGAATCCATTGATCAAGAGCAAGTCCATCAAATACCAAAAGAGCGATCTTGGTCTCACCAGAATTACGGCGCCTCTGTAAATATCGCGGGATATGATGAACCATCGCCGGTGATTTTACGGCCGGCTGCAAAATCAAATCGGAATAGTGCTGAGCGTCTATCCACGCAGTCAGCGACTCATCTGACTTCGTCTGTATCGACTTGATGAGACTATCTATGACTGTCTGGACTTCACAATCGCTGTCAGGCGGTAGCTCGTAAGCTCGGGCAAGCAACTCACCGAGACTCTTCGAGTAATCGATCCAGTCCTTGAAAGACGCCGACGCTCCAGGGACACTAATCAGCAGTTTTTCAAGGCCGCTTTGGAGCAATGATTTATACGCGGCTGCGTCCTGGACAATCCCCGCCTTGATCCAGCTCGGCATCCCTGCGGGAATGCTGTGCACCGCCAACGGATGCAAGCTGCCGTTCAGGAACATGGAATCAACCAGTACCTGTACATCGGAATGGTCGAACGGGATCTCGATCTTGGCAATGTAGTCGGGTGGTGGCGGTTCAGCAGTACGGGTACCGTCCAACCCCAAGGTCTTCAGGTAGCGGAACCACACATCCTGCACCACGCGCAGCAGCGCACTCCTGGATGCGAGCCATGTGGCGATGGGCAAGTCCGTGAACAGCCCCTTGCCTTGAATGATGCCTGCAGCGTGTTGGGCGAACATCGGCGGCAACGATCGATTGGCAAAGTGCATTCGCAGTATCTCGCGCCAGAAGTCCACCGGGTTGCGAATCGACCTCGGCGCCAGTTGGTAGACGTGTTCGAGGATGAAGTCCTTCGACTCGTTCTCGCCGCGCGCATTCTGCAACTCGGTCTGATGGGCATGAAACAGCCCGGCAAGATGCTCCGGCTCGACTTGCTGCACGGCGCTGTAAGCCAGCTTGGGAAACAGATCGGCAAGGCTGAGGCGCACCACACGACCGTGATGCACGATGTCCCAAGGCAACGCATTCGCATCGGCGCTGCGCAGATGCAGAACTAGCGAAGGTGCCGGCCCTTGCTCACCCCGATCCCACGCGGCACGGTAGCGCTCCTCATACTCCGCGCGGAAGGCAAACGGGTCTTCGTAGAGCATCAGTTCAAAGCCGCGACTGCGCAGCTCGGGCAACAGTTTCTCGTCGAGCAAGACGTCGTCAGGGTCGCACGCCACCCACAGCCGGGTCAGGTCAGCAGTGAAGTGGCTCAGGATGCGCTCCGTCCAAAGGCTCATGCATCACCTCCGACGCTCACCATCATCACAGCATTCAAATCCGGCACGCTGGCCTCCATGTCATCTAGGGTGGCCATGCGTTCATCGTGTTCCTGCTTCAGCCGCTTGCGCCGGTGCTCCCGCACTGCGGGCAATCCGATTCGCCCTATCGCCTGATCTCTGGCCTCGAACGCATACACCGCACGTTCGCGTTCTTCCTTCAGCCGGGCGCGGTGTTCGGTCAGCAGCTCAGTGAAGATCCGTTCACCCTGCGTACTGGCAGCCGCCTGCGATGCATCGAACCAGCTCACCGACTCCTCGGCACCTGTCACGGCATGCACGTCCACGGCTTCAGTCAACAGCAGATCCCAGACGCGCTTGGCGGTCGGCACGAAGGGGCGGCCGTCCTCGTTGATGAACACCGGCAGGAAGCGCTTCCGGCTCAAGCCCTCAGCCGCAAGGCTGATCTCCCACAGCGACCAGATGCCGCGTACCGAATCCGGCAGCCCGGTCACGCGGATCACCGGCAGTGGTTGGCCAGCGACAAAGCGCGGCAGCTCGCTGATCACGGCCCGAGCGCGTGGGTCTTCCATAGTGACCCATTCCAACTCCGGGTTCTCATCTGCCGTGCGGGCGTCAAAACAAGCCTGTGCCGACTCGCTGCCGTCCGCCCATTTCACCCGCCACGCATTGCCAACCTTCGTGGCCGAGCCGCCGCGCGCAGCCAATCCGCTGGTGATGGCGCGTTCCAGCCAGAACTGCGCTGGGTGGTCACGCCACTTGCGCGCATCGTCGGCTTCCAGATCGTGCTCGGTCGTGAGCAGGTCGCTGCTCTTCTTCGACTCCGCCAGCGTGGATCGCAATTGCGACACCACCGCGTCGCACTCCTGCTCAATGGTGTCCGGGTTCTGCAAGCCGTGCACGAACAGTTCGTCGAAGACCGGGTCTGCCTCGACCGAATCCATTACGTCGGCCGCTTTGTTGACGCCAAACTCCTGTGCGATGACTTCCAGCTTTTCTTCCAGCACCTGACGCACGCGGTGCTCCACGGTGTCTTCAAGCACGAAGTTGATGGCGCGAACCACATGCTTCTGTCCGATCCGGTCTACTCGGCCAATGCGCTGCTCAATCCGCATCGGATTCCACGGCATGTCGAAGTTAACGATGACGTGGCAGAACTGCAGGTTCAGACCTTCACCACCGGCGTCCGTTGAGATCAGCACGCGTACATCCTTGGAGAACGCATGCTGCGCGCGTGTGCGGGTTTCCAGATCCATGCTGCCGTTGAGCGTCGTCACAGAGAAGCCACGGCTCTCCAAGTAGTCGGCCAGCATGGCTTGAGTGGGCACGAACTCGGTGAAGATCAAGACCTTCAACGCCGGCTCGCCTTCCTCCTGCTGCAGCTTGTAGATCAGCTCCAGCAACGCCTCGGCCTTCGCATCCGTTCCCGCCGCCTCGGTTTTCCGCGCCAGCTCCAGCAGCGTCTCAACTTCGGACTTCTCAAGTTCCCAGCCGCTAGACTGCATCGCCAGATCCACTTGCGATTGGCCGTCGAGGTCCGCCCACTCATCGGCGCCGGTGTTCTCGAACAGGTTGGCCTGCGGCTGCGGCGCATCGAGCAACGCCTGGCGCTTCTCCAGCGTGGTGCGGATGGCGGCTGTGCTGGACGTGACCAAGCGCTGCATCAAGATCATCAAGAAGCCAATGTGGCGCTGCTTGGCCGCTATCGCCTGGTTGTAGCCGTGGCGCACGTAGTCGGTCACCGCCTCATACAGCTGTTGTTGTGCGTCGTGCCGGGCCTGCCAAGCTACAGCCTGCAGCCGGGTGACGCGCGGCTTGAAGAGCGGCTGGCCCTCGGCATTGATGGACATACGCTTCTCTGTGCGGATTACAAAGGGCCGCACCCGCTCGCGGCTAACGCTGCTCTCGTCCGGGAAAGCTTCGCGGTCCAGCAACTGCATAAGCCGCATGAACTGGTCGGTCTTGCCCTGGTGCGGAGTGGCGGACAACAACAAGAGGTAGGGCGAGGCTTCGGCCAGCGCCGCGCCCAACTTGTAGCGGGCAACCTGCTCGGTGCTGCCGCCCATGCGATGCGCTTCGTCGATGATGACCAGATCCCACGACGCCGAGATCAGGTCCTCGAAGCGCTCGCGGTTGTAGGTATTGAGTTGTTCCAAGCTCCAGCCGCGACGGCCTTCCAGCGGCTTCACCGAATCCAGCGAGCAAATCACTTGGTCGTGCATGCGCCACAGGTTCTCTTCCTCACCTGCATCGCCGCTGCGCCACTGCCGGAAAGCTGCCAACTCTGACGGTTCGATGAACTGGAACTTCTCGCCAAAGTGCAGGCGCATTTCAGCCTGCCACTGGCGCACCAGACCCTTAGGCGCCACCACCAGGATGCGCTTCACCCTGCCACGCAGCTTCAATTCGCGCAGCACCAAACCGGCCTCGATGGTTTTGCCGAGGCCCACCTCATCGGCCAGCAGGTAGCGGATACGGTCGCGGCTGATGGCGCGGTTCAGTGCGTAGAGCTGATGCGGCAGCGGCACTACGCTTGACTGAATGGGCGCTAACAGCAGGTTGTCCTCCAGCGCATCCAGCAGCTTGGCAGCCGCCGTGGTGTGCAGGATCTGCTCCACACTTGGAGGCACGCTTTCCAGCAATGCCAGGTCCACCGCCCGCGCGCGTACCACCGCATCCTTGGCGGGCAGCCAGACCCGGTAAGCCACTTCACCCCATACGTCCTGGCGTTCGATCACCCGGCAGGGCGATCCCTGCCGGGTGATCCAGCACCAGTCACCGATGTCGAATTTGCCGTTGGTCACGCTCAAACAGCCTCCGCGACCAAGCGACGCAGTCCATCACGCAATTTGCCGAAGCTCGGAGAGACATTTCGGTCCGGCTCCAACAATGGGCCAATTCTCTCCGCCCATTCATGCTTCACCTGTCCCGGCAGAGGCCAGCCGGCTTTTTTGATCGCCGCAGAACCACCTGGGTACACCGCATCAGCCAACAACTCCCAAGTATCGCAAACACTGTCTTGCACATAGCGATTCAACACATCAGCCTTGGCGCGCGGATATGCGTCCGTCAGAGCCTGTCTATCGCCCAAATACCAAGCCTCAACCTCCTCGATAGCTAGCCGAAACAGTGTGTTCGGTGCCGGGTGGCAGCCTGCGGCCAACGCTTTTAACTCATTCAAGAAATCCACACAGCTTCGCCTGTCTGTGTCCAGCACAACCACCACCGCGTCAATACCTGGCGTTCGTCCATACCCCTGCAGCAGCCGAGGGAGCTGATCGAGCAAAATCCGCTTGGCTGGATCGGCACTACCCTTAAGGTTTTTTGGAATGCGACCTATGCCTTTGTAGGAGTGCATGTTCCATGTGTGCGGATTCCCATATTCACCCAGCAGCTTGGGCAGCACCACTTCCAGCAGCTTCTCCCCAGAGCTGTCTTCTACCAATATCTCGATGTGCATACTTACCTCGCATCGAGATAGTCGCTGTACCACAGCCCACCCAGCGGCAAGCCTTCAGCTACCAAATTCTTGACAACCTCCAGATCGGACGACCGGCGAATCGCAGAGAAGCCATCCGGCCCTTTTTCCAGGACCCACACCTCCTCAGGTGACAAGGCATCTACGAAGTAAGGTTGATGCGTAGTCACAAATACCTGCGGCGCATTTTTTTTGCCGGTGGCATGTGTCCGAAACTCTTGTGCGAGTGCCTCCAGCAGCTTGTGATAAAGACCGTTCTCCGGCTCTTCGATACAAATAAACGGTGGCGGCTCTGGATCTTCCATCAGAAGAAGATAGGCAAACATTTTCAGCGTGCCGTCGGACATCTGCTGGGCAAAAAAAGGATCGCCAAAGGCGCCATCGTTGAACCGCAACAGCACACGCTTGTCATCGGTCACTTTGGTGTCAATCTTGGCGACGCCCGGAATCTTGCTGGCAATGCGATCCAGAATGCTCTTGAAGCGATCCTTGTGCTCTCGCTCCATGAACTGAACCACATTGCCAATGTTGTCCCCGTGAATGTTCAAATGCCGCTGGGGCCCTGCGCTGGGTAAGCTACGAGCAGCGTCAGGATAGAAATACGAGAGATACCAACCTTTTAGAAAGTCCCTGAAATCTCGAATGCGGGGATGTTCTTTCAGCGTCCCCAAAGTTGAAATGCCCAGTTCACGGGGATCTGTCAGCTCCACCGGGCTACTGGTACTGTCCTCCTGGCCGCCTTCTACGGCATATTCACCTGCCCATACAGTGCCTCTGCCATGCTCCAAACGCAGGAAGGGGAATGGGCGACCATACTTCTCACCTTTGCGGCGTTGTTTCAGCACCTCAGAAAGAACAAAGGGACGGCCATTGGCATCCAGATCAATCGCCAGCTCATAAGTAATGGGTCGCTCGTTCTGCGCTTCTCGGTAGTAGATCTCGAATCGAATCGGCGCAAAAACACCTTTTGAGCGCATGCGCTCGAAGCCACCGCGTTGCTTCATGTCGCAGGCGGTTTCCACGTCGTTGACAAGGCAATCCGCCACAAAACCGAAGGCATCAAACAAAGTGCTTTTGCCAACCCCGTTCTTGCCGATCACCACCGTGAACGGCGTGAGTGGCTCGCCGACCTGTTCCCCGGACAGCTTGCCCAGTGACACATCACGTAAAGCGCGAAAATTCTGGACGCGAAACCCTTCGATAATCGCCATTTTAGATCTCCTCCGTTCTGGTCAAGGCGAGGTCATAGAGCGTCAGCAGCTTTTCGTCCTCTTGCAAGGCCTCATCGGGCACCTTCTTCGCTATGTCGATGATCGTCTGGTAGTCCTTATTGCCCCAAGCTGCTCTGAAGCCAGCCCGCAGCGCTTCCAGGCGGAACTCCTTCAAACGGCGACCCGTGAATGCTCGATAGTGGTCAAACTCCTTGAGCAGCGCCTTCTCGCGTTTCTTCTCCAAGTCCTGTGCCTTGTTCGGGTCGGGCACGTACCAGCGATCCTTGGCCTTGGCCACAAGGGCTGGGCTGTTCTTCTCCAAACCGCGCAGATCCTTGTGGTTGGTCGAGAGGTAGCTGTGGATTTGGCTTGGAACCTCACCCGTGCCGTCGTATTGAATGAAATTGTCTTCAAGCAACGAAGACAGTTCTGGCTTTGACTCGTGCTTCTTCCATGCCGCACCGAGTTGACTGATGAATTCCGGGTGCACCTCTTGGTACGTTGATGGCCTCCGCTTTAAATAGTCTGTCAGCCAGTCAATAGCGCTGCGTTCGTCAGAGACAAACATTTCCATTTGCGGCGCCACTGCCACTTGCAGTCGCTTCTTGTCGTACTCGGAGACTTGATCAGGAAGAAATACCATTCCGTCACGCTCAATAAATCGCTGAGCGAGTCCGGCCTGAAATTCATGCGTCGACATTGGCACCGGCACGTTGTGTCGGACAAACCAAGCAACCATCCGATCAAAGATGATGCGTGGGTCGCGTTCGGCAATAAACTCTAGTTCTCCGCCTTTAACTTTCACTCGCGGCAGATAGCCAAGATGGGTTCTAACGAAATCCCAGACTGAGTCTTCGGTGCCGCCGGATTTCACGAACCGGTCTTCAAGACCACCGTTTGGCTTGTACGCGGAAATCACCAAGTCCTGCTTTACCGCCGTTGTTGTTGTCACCGCCTTGAAACTACCCTGCTTCTTATCAAGAGCCGAAACGTTTGCAACAACAAAACCGGCCTCTTGGATCGCGGTCTGAATCGCATTCCACACACTAGCCTGGGTGTTAGAGAACTCGACCGTAATCCAGCGGCCGGGCTTTAATACTCGATGCATTTCCTTGAAAGTTTCCGCCATGAGCATCCGATACTTATCGATCGACTTGCCCTGCGTCTTGCTCTCAACCGCCTCGCAGTCCACTTTCGTTGAAACTGCCAGCCAACACTCCCAAAGGTAGTTAAGATCAGAGTACTGAATATTCGCCCCAAAAGGAGGATCGACGAAGATGTAATCGACGGAGCTTGAAGGCAATGGGAGCTTGCTCGCTGATCCTGTAGTCGCGAAGGCACTGCCTGCCAAAGGACGCGACGCTTTGAGGCGCGCATGTTTGTCTATGTGCTCCTTCAGAAGTTTTGTGACTGGTATTTCTTTGATGAGTGACGGGATATAGAGAGTCCCGCTCATGGGACCGCCTCCTGCACCAAAACTCCCGCCTTGCGAACGAAAGCGGTAGAGCTTTGAAGCAACCAACGCCGTGGAGGTGAGATTCACGCCACGATAGACCTTCCCAAGACTGTGCCGGAAAAAACCAAGCCCCATAAGATTCCGGCGAGTGAAGAACTGATGCGTATGAGTAATTCCTGACTCATCGTTTCGACGCGCCTCATCACCTTCTGGCATACGTAAAGCAGGGAGCCAGACGCTGGGAGATACTTCATCAATCTTTTTCAACAACGCGAAATCAAACTGGTCTGGTGATTTTCCGTATTTGCTTCGCCCGACCTTGTAGCTGATGTGGACTGGAACCTGTTTGGCTTGCTTGACTGATTGACCCAAGAGTTGGTCATACTTAGTTTCCCAAGCCCGATCGAGGGATCGCTTCGTAGTTGATGCGCCGCAATGAGGGCAATCAAACGGCTCCGACACTTGTCCCGATTCTTTTTCGACGGCGGCATCCCAGAAAACGATTTCCCCGACGCATTCTCGGCAAATGAATACATCAGACCAAACTACGTAGTTGATCTTCCCGATCGACGCTTTCAAACCTGATAGAGAGAGATTTGCGCCTTCCAGTGCGGCCACAGCATCGTTGACATCGTTTTCAGAAGGCTTGTGAAGCGTCTGAAACATCCAACCAATATTTTTCTCAACTTCGTTAAGAGCACCAGCCGCTTCGTACTCAAATGACGATGCATCAATTGGGCTGTTGTAGTTGTAAGCAATAAAGGTCGCAGCAGGTGATAGGTCATTCAGAGCCGCTCGGCGCGCTCCGAGTTTGGAGAACGAAACCCAAGAATCCTTTCCTTCGATCTTCTCGAGAGAACTGATCGTTCCGTCTGTATCTACTCGATAGCCTAACGACTGAACCTCCGATTTGTCGGCACAAAGCTGCGATGCAACCCCGGTCATACCCGTCCCGCAGAAACTGTCTAGTACGAGATCTCCGGGGTTCGTGTAATGCAACAGGTATCGCATGACCGCCTTATGCGGGACTTTTGTGTGGTAGCTGTGAGCAAGGTAGACCGGATCATTTTTCCCCTCGCTAACATCTGCAGCGAAGGGCTCTTTGCTGTACGGCCGCGATGAGTCGTATGACTTCCCGTACTCACGTACAAAGTCCTCAAGAAAAGGATTCGGACACGCCGTGTAATACGGTGGATCAGATAGCGCGAGGATGTCGTCGTCTGAGCCAATAGGAAAACCTTCGATCTTCCGGAACTCAGGGTCTTTGAGCTTCTCGGCAAGCAGCTTCAGGTAGTGCTCACGACGAGCCTTGTCGCTTGGGAACGTCTGCCCAAGGCATTCAACCGGGCCTGACTTGGCCACCTGATTACCAAAAAGATCACCCATTACTCTTCCTTCGATTCTTCTCTTACGATCTACGACCAAGCTTCAATCGGCAATTGCACCGCAAGTCCTCGCCCCTTACGTTCAGATCGAGTACGTACGGCCGGACAGCCCCTTGAAATCCGCGACGCTCTCAGCCAGCTCTGGCAGATCTGGATTCGCACCGCCGATAGCGACTGCCAACTGTGGGTACTGCGATTCAAACTGGGGGTAACTTTCTGTTACCCACGACGGCACTTTGGGTGCAGCACGGCGCATGATCTTTCGGTCTCGCACCTCGATCACGCCAGTGGCAAGCCGCTGAATCATCGGCAGCGTGGCACCACCGCCTGTGAGTACGACATTGAGATGGGTGCCTCGCATGAG
The DNA here is from genome assembly GCF_041807905.1 of Uliginosibacterium sp. sgz301328. Taxonomy (NCBI): domain Bacteria; kingdom Pseudomonadati; phylum Pseudomonadota; class Betaproteobacteria; order Rhodocyclales; family Zoogloeaceae; genus Uliginosibacterium; species Uliginosibacterium sp. sgz301328. The sequence continues at coordinate 23,541 of NZ_JBGVSA010000011.1, read as the reverse complement.
ATCGAGATAGCCGTCTTTCACGCACTCAAGCACAGCCGCCAACTCATTCTCCAGCAGCAGCGTAAAGGCTTTGACGCGTGGGCTTTCCATGAATGTCGGCAGTTCTACCGTGACGCGAGACTTGTTTGCCATGGGCACGGCGACCGTGCCATCGCGGAATAAGGCTTCTTTGTGCAGACGGATCGTGCTGTCCAGGAAGTCCGCGTTGTGTCGCCCCTCAGGGCTGGCGATGTCGACGCCTTCAAGATCCAGCACATGCAGCTTGAGGAGTTCGTCGACGCGATTACCGGCCTGAGGCAAGTACTTGATGGTGTCCGGGATGATGCGGACCTTGCAAACCTCCTTGTCCGGATTGTGTTGGAGCAGGAATACGCCAAAGTCTGTCGTACCAGCCCCCACATCCACGACTAAGAAGAGCTCGCGCTGCGCTTCATCGGCCAGCATCAGACTGGAAGCTGCAGCGACAGGCTCCGGAATCCCCTCTTGTGCAAGCAGATAATCGGGTTGCACCGCCAATTCATTCAGCTTGATCAAAGCCTGCTTGGCTTCGGCAAGCGGAATGCCTTCGAGCCAGCGCCCCGTAAATGTGTCAGCCAGAATCTGGGCTTGCGCAAGCATGCGACGCAGCAAGGGCTCCGCCCACTGATTGCGGTCATCGTCCCAGCAGGGGCGCGCGAAACGACGGGCGCAATAACGTGAGTAGCCTTTATCGGAAAGCTCAGTACCGGCCAGATCGGTCAGGTAGGCCAGGTACAGGGTGATCATTTCACCCTCAGACATCGGGATGGATTCAAACGGGTTCTTGTCTTTGGCCAAAGGAACACGATTGATGTCGAGCTTTTTCCCCATGGAGAGACGCGATTTTGGCGAGTCGAACCGGGTCCGGCCCAGGGTAATCGCATGGGTCCCAAGCTCCACTGCCTGCGGCCCAAAATGCAGGACGCCATCATCTGAGATGAACAGAGATGATTCCACCGGGTAACCGCTGCTACCAGCACGCTTTCCCAGAGCAAGCTCTACCGGAGTGGATGAACCTGCGATGGCAAAGGCCTTGGACATGGCCGTTCCGAAATCCAGGCACAGGGTGATTTCGGGACTCTCGGGCTGCGTGCGTTCCATAGCCTGCACATTCAGAATGACTTCCGGCAAGGCAGGAACAGGAGGGGGCGGCTGAGGCACTTCGGGCACCTGGACGCCCGTGGTCGGAGTGCCGATGGTTTCGCCATCGTCTCCCCTCAAGCTGGCGAGTGCGCTTTGCAAAGCCTCCTTCTCTTTGCTGGAGATCACTCCCAGATGGTATTTGCCCGTTTCAGGGTTCCGTTCAATGCGATCAAGCAGATTCTCAATCAGCATGCATGCCTGCGAAATATCCATTCTTGTCATCTCCCCCGTGAATGTAATTATTCAACCAGACCTTTTTTGACGACCTGTCCAACCGTGTTGTCTGACGTGCTTCTCACAATGGCAGGCCGAACGATGGTGACTTGGGTGCCGCGAATACTGCCGATAGCATCGAAGTATTTTGGTGCGAACGGGATGTCATCACCTGCTTTGCCATAGAGATCCAGCCCACGACGCTTTGCGAGCTCCTCAAGCGCTGCGCCTGCATTGCCTGCTTGAGAGAGGTAGTCATGCAAAACGGAAGCCATCGACGGATCAAGGATCTGAAGAGATGTCAGCACGAGTTTGCGAATCGACTCGCCCTGTCGCAGCAGCTCCCGACTTTCGATCAAGGCCAGCCCCAAGGCTTCATCGCTGGCATCCAGCAAGGTCTCTTGCAACACGTCACTGGCTGCAACGGTGTTGACGGTTCGACCCAGACGCAGCCACGACCGAATCTCTTCGCTCAGCTCTGTGTGCTTTTCCGCCAGTGATGACGCCACCGCACGCGCGCGTTCCTTGATGCCACAGACCAGCTCAAGGCGTTCGAGCAAGGCCTGGTTTGGGATACCCATTCGTCCTAGCAAGACCAGAGCCTCGGAAACGTCCTGGACCAGCAAGTCAGTTTCGTTTCGAACGGCTGCGGGCCACGAGATACCTGTGAAAAACCCCCTGCAGTATTTCAACGCCTGGAAGGTTTGAGGTTCCGTTGAGATAGAGAAACGCGATCGAACCAAGTCATGCAGCGCCAGCGCGACTTCACGGGTCAGCGCAAGCTGTGCGGACTCTTCCTGAGGGCGCCCAGTCTTCGAGAACGTAGTGACCAACCAGCTATTGAGCTTGCCTCCGACTTCGTCGCCGGCATCAAGCAGAGCTCCCAGAACAGTCGTTCGGAATGCTTCGAGCGTGGCAGTGAGTCGCCTGGCGCGCGAATCAGCAGGAGTTTCCGTCTCCAGTTGAAGCGCATCAAATGCCGAGATCAAATGCTCGAGGACATCTGCTATGGAGGAGGAACGGGTAACTAGTCCCGCCATCAACTCTGAACGTACCTTGGCACCCTGCTCGGCAGCGATGCTTGCTGCCAAGTACGGCTTGAGCCAATCAGCCGTCAGGAATGTGCAGGCCCTCGCGACATTCAGGCGATCTTCAGGGTCAGTAAGCTCGTTGAGCGGTGAAAAGGGTACGCCCATGCTCGTTTGAAGCCGCTTGAGCAAATCCGGCTGACGCTTTTTGAGCTGTTGAGTCGCCCTGACCAACTCTGCGATGGCTACCAACCGAACGCTGGGAACTGTATCCGCTTGCGTTGCCAACAAGACCCAACATTCAAGGCCCTTCTCGAAGCGGGCATCAGCAGCCTGCTTGGGGATGACCTTGTGGGTCATCAAATCCGTCAGCGCCTGAACGCGAGCATCCGGATGCTCCGCGTTTGCGAAGTCATCGAGAAGCTGGTTGGAAATATCATTCGTCATTCTTACTCCACCACGAAGCGAAGCTTGCTTGAGTCCTTGCCCTTGCAGCGCTCGTTCATGAAGGTGTCGAAGCGTTTGCGCAGATCGTCCGGCGTGGCCGGCGAGCCGCCTTGAAGCAGTGCCTGCTTGATCTCGTCACCCTTTACCGAGATCTTCTCCAGCCCCGACAGTGCTTCCTGCACGGCGTTGGCAAACTCAGTCGTCATCGGGTCTGGCAGCGTGCGTGACGTCAGAAAAGTATCGATCAGCTTCTTGGAGGCGGGCGGCAACAGGCCCAGACTGTCCTGTGTGAACGGGTCTTCGAGGTTTTCCAGCAGAGTCTGCTGCCAGTTGGTCAGCAGTTCGTCCAGATCATCGTCCAGCTTGTGCAGGCGGTTAGCCGCCGGGATTAGCTCCAACTGCTCGGCAGACGGGCGGAACTGGCAGTGCGGGCATACGGCTGCCGTGACCAGGGTCGGCTCATCCAGCGAAGAGCAGCTCTTCAGTCCGCTGAGCGACTCCTCGAAGGCGGTGAGCTGGCTAGTGGGCATCAGCGACACGCCAGCCAACACGCGCAGCGCCAGCAGGCGGTCGTCCTTGCGCAGGGCGTTGCGGGTCTTGTCCTCGGCTACACCCAGCCGCGCCTTACTGTGGCTGGCGATGTAGGCAGTGATGTAGTCCTTCTTGAGCTGATTGAGCGTCTGCCGGTACTCGGAGGCATGCTCGGCCGTGCGGTCCTGGCTTAGCTTGTCCTGCAGCGCCTTGCGGGCCGCCTCGGCCTGTTTTACCCACGGATGCTCGGGGGGCAACACCATCTCGGCTTGCGAGAGGTAGGACGCCGTGCTGCCCAGTTCCAAAATCAGTTCGAGCAGACGCTCGACGGCTGCCAGGGTCTCTAGATTCTTCTTCTGGCTGTCGATGTCTTCCTGAGTGACGCGCAGGTTCTTAAGCTTGCCAACGGTGTTGTACGGAGCCAGCGACTCGGTGAACTTCTTGAGCGAATCAAGCCGGGCGTGCCAATCTTTGGCTTCTTCCTCGCGCAGCAAGCTCTGGCCCCAAAAGCTAAGCTTGCCTTGCTGAAGGTCGGAGCCGGCCTTAAGTACGCGCGGAACGAGTGCGCTGACTTTTTCTTGCAGTTTGACGACTGGCTCAGTATCGCCTTGGCCGGCCTTCTGGGCCAGGCCGGACGCCAAGTCAAACAACTCGAACAGGGCGCGCAGAACTGCGAGGTTGATCTCCTTGGGCGCCTCGACATGTTTGAACTGCTTGAGCTCTTCCAACGAACGCTCCGCAAGTTGCACCAGCTTGCCGGAATCGATCTTGTCGCCTGTGATCGATAGCACGATGTCGCCCGAGTAGACCAAGCCGCCCAGTACGGTGACCAGCAGGTCGGGCTCCAGCCGATACTTGATCGGCGCGAAATATTCGACGTCTGAGGTGCCCGACAGCAGTTCGCTGCGATTGAGCACCTGGCCGTGGCCTTTGGCCTTGAGGCGGTTGAGAACTTCCTGCGCGTAGCGGGAATTGGCCGAATCGATGCGGTCACCATCGAGCAGCTCCAGCGCATCAAGCACGGCAAGCGAATCCTTGGTGCGAGTGCCGCCGGCCAGAGCACGCAGTGCATTGCCGACTAGCTGCTTGCGGTTGGCCTCGGTAACCAGCACAGAGAAGCTGGGGTACTCTGGAGAAATGTCGGCAAAACGCTGGCCGAGCGCCAAGCCAGAGACGACGTTTACCACGTCGCGGAAGTTGATGCGCTCATCTGGCCCTAGCCGCGCACGGTCGCGCAGCGACACGCCCTCAACCCACTTTTGCAGTGTTTTTGTCTTCCCTTGGTGCGTAATTTCGAAGGCCGTCATCTGCTTTTCCTGCAGCCACTTACTCATGAATCGCAAGGACTCCTGAGCCTTCGAGAGGTAGACAGTCTTTGCGCTGCCGCTGGCGGTGGACGCCAAATCGAGAGCTGCTGCGTATTGGGACAAGTAGCGCTTGTAGTCCTCGTCTGGAGATTTCAGACGGAAGAACACTTCGTCCGCCAGGTTGTTGTCGCTGAACTTCGGCTTGTCGAAGGGCTGGATGAAGTAGATGTAGAAGTCGCGCTCGGGCTGGGCCGTGGGGCGGTCATTCGGGGCACCAAAGAACAGGTAGCCCATGCGTTCGACACGGCGCTCCTGCCACTCAATCTGGTATTGCCAGATCTGAAAGCCTGGGTAACGCAGGTCGTCGCTGCACTCCATCAGTGCCTTGATGGCGCTGTAGTAGGCACGGTCCAACGCGTCGTCGGATAGGGCTTCGGCGCGCTTCTCGATCTGCGCGTCGTAGTCGATGTCCTTCTTGAGATCGAGGTAGTACTGCTCGGTGTCCGGTGCCTTGGAGATGAATTGTCCGTTGACGGTCTTCAGCACCTCCCGCATGACGGTCTGGACCATCGACAGCAGGTTCTCGGCCGGATCGCCCGGCATGTCCTCCACACCTGGTTGGAACAGGCACAGGGCGTCGCGCAGCTCGGCAGCCGTGGGGCCAATGGGCACATGGATGTCGCCGCCGGTGGTCAGACGGTGCACGGCCAGCGCGTTGATCACGCGCAGCGCCATGGCTTTGTAGGGCGGGCGCGTGAAGGCTTGCTGTACGCGCGACTCCAGCACTTCGGACACGCGCATGACCTCCTTGATGTTCGGGTCGGCGCGCAGGACCGAGTTGGCCTTGACCGTGTTCCAGAAACTTTCGTAGCTGATGAACAGCGGCTTGTCAGCAGGCACCTCCTGGGCGAGGATGGCCAGCATCGCGGCCTCGATGGTCTTGAGTGCGCCGCGCTTCTCGGTGAAGTGGATCTGCTCGAAGGTCTTCAGGTAGTCCGGGTGAACCGGGAACAGCCGCACGTACTCGTCCATGCGCTCGTTCATGGAGCCATAGAACTTGGCGAACGGCGTGAGGTATTCGCGAATCTTGTTCTGCTGGTCTGCGGTCTTCTTGAGCAGGCGCGCTGAGACGACGAAACTGACGTCCTGACGGTCGATCAGGATCTGGGTGAAGCGCTCGTTGACGCGGCGCATGCTGTCGGCCACATGCTGGAAACGCACGCTGTCGAAAATGGCTTCCTGCACACCGGCCACGAAACGGAACTTCAGGTGCTTGGTGACTTCACCGATTTGACGCAGGATGGCCAGGTCTTGCACCAGTTCGTGGTCGCGACGGGACTGCAGGTACTCCAGGAACTCGTCGACAACCAGCAGCACACCTTGGTCCGGAAATTTCTCACCGAACGCGGCCATCATTTCCTCGAAGGAGTCCTTGTTGTTGAGCTCTTTGTCGGCAGTCGGAAAGGTGTAGTCGACGCCGAGCTTTTCGAGGAATCGCTCAAGCTGCAGGGTGATGATCTGGCGCAGCGGCATTTGCAGACCACCCACCTCGATACGCAGCACCTTAAAGCGGCCTGCGATCGGAGTAACCGCTTCGGCGACCTTCGGGTGGCGGATCATCGGCGCGTAAGCGGCGTCTTCTGCCACCAGCGACAGCACCGACATCAAGTGCGACTTACCTGTGCCGTAGTTACCGACGATCAGCACGCCCTTGTGATCGACCGAGTCGTCGAAACTGAGCTGGGGGACCATGAGTTTGGAGATCCGCTCAGCCATGTCGTCGGAAATGACGTAGGTCGCGACGAGCTTCTTCGCTTCATCCGGGCGTCCAGCATCAAGCAGCTGAATGACTGATTCGATCTGCTCGAACTGGATCAAGTCTCCGTATTTCATGTTCTTTGACATCTGGTTCAATCTCCCCCTCAGTATCTGAATCTGGTCAAATTTCGAGTACGACCACGCCGTCGCGGCTGTAGTCACGATGTTCTGGATGGCTCATGTCGGCATACACCAAGTGATCGCCACGTAAGTCGCCGGGCCAGACGGCAACGACTCGTTTGGAGTGAGCCAGCCGCCTGACAATATCGAGCGGGTTGATGTGCAGGCTCGGCTCGAACAACAACTCCAGGTTGTCGAGCAGTAGTGGGTCATCATCGCGCTCCTTGTCCGCGATTTCCCGCAGCAGTTCGCCTGCCGAAAAGCCACGCTTGTGGTTCGGCGTGGCAGCCAAACGGCGCCCCAGCTCCAGGCTGACGTTAAGCGGGTCGACATTAACCTTCGCGCCGAGTTGACGGAGTAGTTGGGTTTTTCCACTGCGGCTGGGACCAACCAACAGGATCAGCTTGCTGTTGATGTCGCCTATTTCGCCAACGAAACGTTCGAGCTGGGCGATCAATTGAGCCTCTGTTCTTCAGAGACTTTGAACACCTGACATTCCCGATTCAGCTCGCTCATTTTGTTGCTGCTGGGAGTGCGGCGCCGCTCAAACATTGGGGCGCTCCTTGTCCTCATAATCATCGCTGCCAGCAGCGGCTCCGCCCTCTCGTACCCAGGCATCCACGTCTTCCTTCTTAAACTTCCAGAAGCGCCCAACCTTGTGCCCCGGCATGCCCTTGGAGGTAACCCAGGTGTAGATGGTGTCTTTTGCTACGCCGAGGTAATCGGCGATTTCGTCGACAGAGAGCCAGCGATCTTCCATGTCTGTATCCAAACAGAAATACGCCGCCAGATTGGCGGCAGCGGAACTAAGTTTATTCCCTCTTCAGCCATATCAACAAGGGTTAGACAGGGTTAGGTCGTGTTAAGCATGATTTAGGTCAGTTATACCGGTAACCCGGCTCCAGAATGACTAATCGCGTACTGAGCACGATGCTGATCGCAAAAAAAAGAAAAGACGCACAGAGAGACACGCACGGAAGGGCTTGGCCCCTCCGTGCGTGTCTTATGTACGTCTCAGTTCCAACATTCTTGCTGTTTACAGAGATGGCAGTTCATACATGCTTGGTAGGATTGGGGGCACGCCCTTTCGCCATCATCCAGCGCCCATAGGCGGCGACACATACGGTCGCCACGGCACCAGCAATGAAGGCGATCGCATAAGAGGCAAGCGTCTCCAGCGGGGAAGGTTGATTCATCATGGCGAACAACTCCTTTCTTAGCGGTGTAGCCGGCAATGGCGTGCAAAGCTTGATCACAAGCTCCTTGGCGTTCCTTCCGGTTTCTCGGCTGCCCCTGACATTACGGACTCAGGTGTGGCAAGAGGCAGCCTATTACCCAACTTTTCCGCCAAACTGAGCTGGGCTGTGCTGGTAGCGCCCTGCATTGCGGCTTTCGTGGCCACGTCTTCAGTGCTTAGCGGATAGAACTCCTCAATTACCTCCCCACGCTCTTCCTCCGAGTCCTCGAACTCGCCATTTGCAAACCCTTGGCGTGCGGCCTGCTCCAGCGCTGCCTGATCAAAACCAGCGGCTTCACGCTCACGCGCCGTACGCGCAGCTTCTAGTAGCGTCTCCTCCAAAGTCATGGAAGCACGCACGGTGATGTCGGCGTAGAAGATCGGTGTGCCCATGCTCTGCCGGGTGGATTTGCCGCGCAGCCTCAGTTCCAGCGGCATACAGGAGAGCTTATTGCCCGACACGGCCTGGAGGTACTGCAGGCGAGCGATCAGTGTGCGAATGGAGTTAAAGCCGGTGGTGCGGAAGACGAAGCTGCAGAGCGGATCGTCGTCGCCGATCACGACATTGAGCCGCCCATAGGGCTTACAGCTACCCTCCCCAAACGTGCACTGATCGGGTGAGGGACAAGTCAGGACCGAGATACCGTCCTGACTGCGACGCCGGCATTGCTCTCCGTTACCTACGCATAGCTGACGTCCGGTCTTGCGGTCGAAGAGTGTGTAGTGCGCACGAAAGTTCAGATCGGGATCGTTGAAGAGCAGACGGATCGGGATGCTTCGGATCTTGCCGCCCTGGGCCTTGCGCAGGGCTTCATCGAAGGGATGAGGAAGCCAGCCGTCCCTGCCCTGGATCTGGCTGGTCAGCGTGAACTGATCGTCCTTCTCCGGCAAGCGCTTGCCTTGCCGTTCAACGACCTTGCCGATGGAAATGCGACCCATGATCGGCGGGGTGATGCACAGTCCTTTCAACATAAGAAACCTCGTCTGCGTAAGAAAAAGAAAAACGCCACGTCGCCCTTTCGGGTTGCGTGGCGTCGTGTCGGTGGACGTGTGAAGCGGGTGGATAGGAAGGCAGGTTCAGGCTCGAAGCCGCCAGGTGAAGCTCAGACAATCAGGAAGCGCCGACTCCCTGCCTTGGTGGTGGCGTAGGCCTGGGCAAGCTCGGGGTGCTCGGCCAGCAGACGGTTCGTATCGAGTGCGGCGCTGTCCTTCGAGCGGCGCCAGGTCACACGCCCCGTTTCGAACAGCGCCGTGGTCGCTTCGCCCATAGCCTGCTGGATGCGCTGCTTCAATTGCGCTTCCAGCCTCTCCTGCTCGGCAAGGGTTTCCCGTACAGATATCAAGTCAGCGAATGCTGCTGACAGATCACGGTCCTGCCGGAAGTCCTGCACTGCACCTGAGTCTTGAGGGAAGAGACAGCGCAAAGCGAGCTCGGACGAATCCGAGCCATCCGCAGGCGGTGGCGTGTCAGTCTCAACATAGCGCCAGAACTCGCGCTCCAGCGTGATGAGACGATGGATCAGAAGCTCGTCGCGTTCGATGCGATGAATCTCCAACTCCTGCCCTCCGATCAACACGGCAACATCGGCGGCCTGCTTGCCGGTGACCGCCAGTTGATGCTGAACCTGGAGTTGCACGTACTCGGGCACGCCGTCTCGCCAGAGCTTGGCTCCTTGAATGCCAGCCGTCTTGCATTCGAGGATCTGAACATCGGGACAGCTCATAACCTCACGGTCGATGTTGGCGAGCATCCAAGGCAAGTCGGGATCAGGATGCTGAAGCACGGCGTTGAGTTTGCGGACACGGCGCCCTGTGCGCTTGGTGTAGTGGGCTGCCACGAAGGGTTCAAGGACGTGTCCCCAGTACGTCGGATCCGTCTCGTCGTGGGGATCAATCTTGGGAAGCTGTGCATCACGGCCGGTTTTCTCCAGCCACAGTTCAAGCGGACTCTTGTAAGGATTGAGCCCAACACTGGCAGCAGCATCGGAACCGCCGATGCCACGCTTGCGGACTTCGAGCCAGTCTTCGCGCGGCAGATCGACTGTGGGAACGAGGCGCAATGCAGCGCGCCTGCGTGAGCTAGGTTGTTGTGTGGAAGGGTTGGAATTGATCGGCTGAGCCATGGGGGTCTCCAGAAAAAAGAAAAGCCCCGGATGGCATCAGCCAATCACGGGGCTCGGGGTGGTTGAGGGAATACAGACAAGGCGTCAGCCAGTCAGGCGGTGAGCTGCAGCGCCGCGTCAAGTGCGCGTTGCTTGAGCACCGCACCTTGACCGAACCATGCAGAGTCAAGGCGGTACTCGTTGCTGCGCGCACGACGCTCGTGGTCAACGTACTCGGTGACAGCATTGAGCAGTCCCCAAGCCGTACCTTTTGCGGCATCCAGCTCCGCACCGCGACCCGCGCCGTCGTAGAGGGCTTGCACCCGCTTCAAGGCACGCTCGTTGGCCAACCCTTGCGGCTCGGTGTTGCCCGGCTGGGTTTCACAGAGCACGCGCAGGAAGTAAGCCATGGCTTCATGCGACTTCACCTTGCGTTCGGCGAGGATGCGCATGCGGTACATGAAGCTCTCGAACTGGCCTACGGCAATTCCCAGTTGCTGCTTCACGAGCTGGGAATCGAAGCGCGTACTGTGCGGCACCTTGATAGCCTGGGCGGCGCCATTCACCGCAATGCTCAGCGTGTTATTGCACACCACGCGAATGGTGGTCGGTGTCGCCGTCGTTGCCAGCGTACCGTCGCAACTGGTAGCCAGCAGCAAGTAGCCATTGACCTCGTCCTTCCCCTTCAAGGCGGTGGATTGCCCGGTACGGGCCAGTGCCCAGAACTTGCGTCCGCCCTTCAGCACGCCAACCGTCTCCAGCTCGTAGCCGGAGACTTCGGTGAGATCGCGATAGAACTCCAAGACTTCACGCGGCTGCACGACCTGGTAGCGCTGCGACACAACCGACAGCGCTTCCTTGGTGTCGGAGCGATACAGCACCTTCTGTTCAGGGAAGGAATGGATGGTGCCGAGACTACCGATGCTGTCAGCCATGTAGCGCACGGGCGACTCTTCAATCGCCCAGTTCATGCCGGCAGATTCCTGCCAGACATCGAGAGATTGCTTGGTGGGCAGGCGATTTCCGAGGCCGTGCCACGGAGTATCACCAACGTATGCCATTTGAGAAACAAGATGGGCCATGGTGGGCCTCCTTTCAGATGAAGTCCACAACACGTGACATGCCCTCAGCCTGTGTGGAGCTGATACGGATCACGCATTGAGGGGGATGAGTGGGGGCGCTGCTGATCGATGAGATGTATGGGTAGCCAGGGCGTTGATTGTCCCGGCTGGATTTGAGAGCTACTGGTGATGCTGCATGGGATTGCTGAAGACGTAGCGGCAATCAAGACACTCGCAGTTGCCAAGCACCTTTTCATCGATGACTTCACCGAATTTGGCTCCCGCCACACAACCGGCAGCTCCGCCGACTAGACCTCCGACTAAGGCTCCGGCCAAACCTCCCAACGCCATACCAATCGGCCCGGCAACAGCACCAGCTGCCGCACCCACTTCCGCGCCGGACACAGCGCCAGCCGCACCTGTCGCGGCACCACTCGCCGCACCTATAACACCACCGGCACGTTTGGCAACGTCGCGGGTAGCGATGCGGAAGGATTCACAACGAGGGCATTGAACAGACATGACAATCTCCTGAGGACAAGTACACAGAAAGGAGCCCATCCCTGACCACAGCTACCGACGATCAGGAAATGGGCTGCAGGAGAGTCCGGATCGAGCTCGCTTTGGGCGAGCCATTCCCGTTCTCAGGAGAGTGATATGTGTCTGAAAAAATCTAGAAATCGAAAACGATGTCCGATGGCGCTAACAACACCCGCATGTCATTTCACAACGCTGCGAGACCTCGTCGAAGCGATGAGTGGTGCTATTCGGCTACTGAATAGCCGAATAGCACCACTTGCAGCATGAATGAGGACTTCCGCTGTATGCGAACAGCCAACTGTAGCTGGCGGAGTGTCAAAAGAAAGCGCCTCCGCAGAGGCGCTTCAACGAGACAAGAAATCACACGCGTTGTTGGTAGTAGTAATAGTCGCGAAGGATAACGAACTGAGTCGGACGCCTCGGCGGTGCTGTCATTGCAGTGGGAGGCTGAATGAAAGCCTGGCCGTAATCCAGACGCCCCCACTGATTCAGGGTTGCCAAGCACATATCCATGACGGCACGCAGCCGGAGGGGCTTGGGAGCCAACTGGAGCAGATCATTCTTCCGAATCTCACGAGCGCCGCCCTGCCGTGCCCACCCGAGCAACCAGTTGTCCAGCATTGCCACATTCCTGTTGTGCACGTCCATTGGGCTGGGAGGCGAGAAGAGGCGAAGGAACTCATTCGCGTACCACAGAACGATGCCGGTCGCAGACCGAAGCGTTCCCAACGAAATCTCGCTGCCGTCGTAGCCTTCAAAGGCATGAAGGACGCCGGCCACCCTAGCGATCATCTCCGAAACCTTGGAGGCGTAGTCGCGGTTTTCGCAGAATTGCCCGCCTGGCTGTAGCGCTTGCTCGATGCCGTTGAAGATGTTCACCCACTCGTGCTGAGCATTCTGAGAGAAATGCAATTCTGTCTTGGTATGCTCATCGGGATTGATGAAGTAGTTGAGCTGATCATTCAGTAGATCCGAGACTCTTTTGCCAAATGCTTCAATGGCTGGCAGTTCAACGGCATCGAAATCGATGAACCGCCAGCCTTGTGTGGATTGGGGGTAACAAACCAGGCATCTTGCGAGGAACCCAATCCCTCTAATGCTTTCGCCTTTGCGCTCCATGTATTCCTTGAAGATCCATGGCTGCACCATCCAGTTGATCGTCGACCTAGGTGATCGGATGACAAAGCTTCCGCTCTTGCGATCGACGCTTAGGTCTTGACCGCCCCACAGTTTATTCAACAGTCCAATGTCATCAACCATCCGGCTCTTGAAGATTCGACCCGCTTCATCTTCGATTACACCAGCGGAGCAGCCGTACTTTGACAAACCTTCCAGGTAGGCAATGGGTGTGGTGTCGCTGTACAGCAAGCGCAGCCGTTTTTGGGGCTTGTCTTGCGGATCCTGTTCGATTTCGTCATCGGTATCGGTTGCCTTGAGCTTGCAGGTTTTCTCAAACTCGCGGAATGCTCGGAAAAACATCTCATCGATCGTTGTTTTTCTTTCTCCAGACTCGGCAAAGGTCAGGAAATACAACGAGCAGGGCGACTTCAGATTCTTCATGCGTTTGACATCGAACCTGGCTTGCACTGCAAGTGATGCTGATGCCAACGCAGTGCTGGCGATGAGCGCGACAGGCGCCTTGGTTGACAATGCAGCCTCCTCAACTGCGGCACGGAGCTTGGGAGTAAGCTTTTCGACGGGAAAGATAGTCGGGTTTAGTACAGGGAATTGGTTGTGCATGAAAAGCCCCTTCAGGCAATGTGTTTGTCATTTAATGACATCGCTGAAGCTTCGCGGGGCCCTCGCTCAGCCTGCAACTTTTATCGGTTAGGAAGGAAAAGACTCGTTAAGCACTGACGGCAGAATGTTGGTTGCTGCCAGCAAGAAGAACCCTGAGTTCTCCAACATTCCAGCGCGTATGCGCTCCGAACTTTCGAGGCGCGGGCAATTCGTGGCGCCGCAGCCTTGCCCAAATCGTCGGTACCTTGCATCCGAACAGCACCGCTACTGCATGCACATCCACATGAGCAGCATCTGGCAGGTCGTCGAAATTGATTGCGTCATTACATGTCATAGATGGATCTCCAAGGTTCGTTGATGATCGTCAGCACGTACCCGTCGTTTGGGGCAGACTCCAGGGCCGTTGAGTTGATCCTGAGTGGCTGGCGTCGAAGTGAATTGTTCGCGGATCATCGGGATCTCGCGAGGCATGAAATTCCGCAAGAATTCATGCCTTGACATTCGTGAGAACTGTGGTGCTTAAGGGATGGATTGCAGCCATCTTCGATCGAGATGATCGAGCCAACGATGGCGGCGTATGTCTTCTCTCATGAGGAGACAGAGGCGCCTGCATGCTGAGTACGACCTGGTACAGGTATCTAGCGGGTACTGACCGATGATCACGAGCCACATGTGGCGACTGCGTTCGCGTCGTTCGTGTGGGACACTTCGACGTAGCACTCTCTGTTTGGGTAGCTGTATGGGTAGCCAGGAGGCTTAAATCACAAAATGCATTACGTAAGCTAATGATTTATAGCTATTTTTATTTTTGTTTATGGCAGTTCGACATCGTCCTGCTCTGACAATACCTGCGCCCAGCGAGGGCGCAGCGAGTGCCGAACGGGAATGTGCGGCAGGGGCAGGGCGATACCGCTCTGCCGCTACTCCATCACGAGGCTCGGAGCCGCCTCGGCCTCATTCCACGCCAATCGCACCACACTCGGCGCATCGCCTGTGTCGCGCTGCCATTGCAGCAGCGCCTGCGACACCGTGGGCAGCAATTGCTGATTGAGCAGGTGATCGATGTTTCGAGCGCCAGTGTCGGGCGCGAGGCACGCTGCTGCAATGTAATCGCACACCTGCCCGTCGTATTCGAGCCGCGTGCGATAGTGACGCGCCAGGCGATCGGCGACCTTGCTGAGCTTCAGCTCGACGAGCCACGCATCGAAGGCATCGAGATCGAACTCCATCCGGCGACCGAGGAAATCACGCTCACCTACACGCTGGTCTGCCATCTACGGCAGACGGGGCTGGTGCGTTTCGGCACATGGTTCATGCCGGACGGCCGGGTTCAGCTCAGGCGATTCCGCTAGGCCGCCTTCGGGCCCCGATCAGTCGGCTCCGGGGCGGCGGCTTCCTTTCGCCCTGCCCCGCCAGCGCGCGTATCTCTTACACTTGCCCACTTGGTCGGATGCCCTTCATTTGCTTCATGAATGCGGCACACTCCGGTTGATTCCTGCATCTGGGATTTCGCTCTGGCTATGCCCCTGACTCTCGCCCGCCCCGAAGCGGTGATCTTCGACATGGATGGCCTGCTGCTCGACAGCGAGCGGGTCGCCCTCGACCTGCTCGCCCAGGCGGCGAGTTCGCTTTCGCTGCCCTGGCAAGCAGAGGTCGGCTTCAGCATGGTCGGCCTGAATTCGCGCGACTCCGACGTGCTGATGCTCGACGCATACGGCGCCGATTACCCGGTGGCCGATCTGCGACAGCGCTTCGGCGAACTGTACGAAGCAGCCATCGCCGACGGGCTCATCCAGCCCAAGCCCTACGTGCGTGAGCTGCTCGCGCGACTCGAAGCACAGCGCATCCCCTGCGCTGTGGCGACGTCGACACGCCGTACGCGGGCCGAAGCCAAGCTCATCCGCGCGCATCTCCTGCCGCACTTCAAGGCGTTGGCGTGCGGCGATGAAGTCACGCGCGGCAAGCCCGCGCCCGAGATATTCGAGCTTGCCGCACGACGCATCGGCGCGCAGCCAACGAAGTGCCTGGTGCTGGAAGACTCCAACGCCGGCGTGCGCGGCGCGGTGGCGGCGAGCATGAAAGTCGTGATGGTGCCCGACATGCTGCGCCCGGACGCCGACATCCGCCGGCTGGGCGTACCCGTGGTCGACTCTTTGCGCGAAGTCCTGGCGGCACTCTCGGTCTGAAGTACGGCGAGCCGGCGTGGCACAACGCTGGCCATGCCGCCCCTGGGGAGAAGATTGCACATGAACGAAGCGGACAATGGTCAATGCTGGCCGCCACGTGGCGGCGGGATGGGCGCACTGGTCCGTGCCACCGACTGGTCGGCGACGCCGCTTGGCCCCCTCGAACAGTGGAGCATTGCGCTGCGCGTGGCCGCCAGCCTCGTGCTCGAATCGCGCTTTCCCAAGATCCTGCTGTGGGGCGAGCAACTCATCCAGATCTACAACGACGGCTACCAGCCGATCCTTGGCGCCAAGCACCCGCGCGCGATGGGCCAGCCGACGGCGGAATGCTGGCCCGAGGTATGGCACTTCAATGGGCCGATCTACGAGCGGGTCGCGCAGGGCGAGACGGTCTATCTCGAAGACCAGGAGTACATCCTCTACCCCACGCGTGATCGCGAAGTCTATTACCTGACCATCTGCTACAGCCCCGTACGCGACGAACGCGGCACCGTTGCCGGCGTGCTGGTGACGCTCATCGACATGACACGCCGGCGCGAAGCCGAAAACGAAAGCGCCCGGCTGCTGACCGAGAGCCGCGCCTCACAGCGCATCCTGCAGCAGTGGTTCGACCAGGCGCCCGGCTTCATCGCTTTGCTGCGCGGGCCCAACCATGTGCTGGAAAAGGTCAACGCGGCCTATTACCAGCTCATCGGCCATCGCGAGGTGCTCGGCCGGCCGCTGTTCGACGCGCTGCCCGATGTCCGCAACCAGGGCTTCGAGCAGATCTTGGACACCGTATACCGCTCCGGCGAGCCTTTTTCGGGGCGCAATCTGCGCGTCGTCCTGCAGCGCGCGCCCAACGGACCGCTGACCGAGGCCTTCATCGACCTCACCTACCAGCCTGTGCGCGACGCCAACGGCGCGGTCACCGGCATCTTTGCGCAGGGCTATGACGTCACCGAGCCATATCGCTTTGCGCAGGCATTGCGCGACAGCGAGGAGCGCTTCCGGCTCGCCGCCGAATCGTCATCGCTGGGCACCTTCGACTGGAACATTCCGCAAGGCGCATTGCGCTTCTCGGCCGAGGCGCGCGCCATCTTCGATGTCGATCAGGAGGTCATTCACATTGAAGACGCATATGCACGCATCCATCCTGGCGACGTCGAACTCGTAAAGGAAAGCATCGACCGCTGCATCGCGTCCGACGGCGAAGAACGCTATGAAGTGAAGCACCGTGTCGTTCACCGCAACGGCACGGTGCGATGGGCGCACGTCATCGGCCGCGTCCGGTTCGAGCAGCAGAAAGACGGCTCGAACGCCGTGGGGCGATTCATCGGCGTGATCTGGGACATCACCGAGCAGCACCAGCTCGTCGAAGCGCTGCGCGAAGCGGACCGCCGCAAGGACCGTTTTCTTGCCACGCTGGCGCACGAACTGCGCAATCCGCTCGCGCCGATCCGGCAGGCAGTGCACATCAGCCGCTCGCCCAATGTCACCGAGCGTCAGTTGCGCTGGAGCCAGGACGTGATCGAACGGCAGGTCGAACACATGGCCTTGCTGCTCGACGATCTGCTGGACGTGTCGCGCATCTCGCAAGGCCGCCTGGAATTGCGCAAATCGCAGGTCCGGCTGGCGGACGTCATCGACGCTGCGCTCGAGACTTCGCGTCCGATCATCGAAGGCAAGCGCCACACGCTGACGATCGACATGGCGGACCACGACATCTCGCTGCAGGCCGACCCGCTGCGGCTGGCGCAGGTGCTGTCGAACCTGCTGGCGAACGCCGCCAAGTACACCGATGCGGGCGGACGGATCTGGCTGTCGGTCGGCGCGGATGCGACGCACGTCATCATCAGCGTGCTCGACAACGGTGTCGGTCTGGAGCCGGAATCACTGCCGCTGATCTTCGAGATGTTCTCGCAGGTCAGCTCCGTGATGGACCGCTCCGAAGGCGGCCTCGGCATCGGGCTGGCGCTCACGAAGGGCCTGGTCGACCTGCACGGTGGCACGATTGAAGTCATGAGCACGGGGCTGGGCAAGGGCGCGGAGTTCGTCGTCCGCCTGCCGCTGCCCGAAGTACGTTCGGCGCCCCCGACGGCCGCCGCCCCGGCGCCGCGCACGGAAGCCGCACCGTGCAAGGTCCTGCTCGCCGACGACAACATCGACGCGCTGGAGAGCCTTGCATTGTTGCTGTCGCTCGACGGGCACGACGTGTTGTGCGCGCGCGACGGCGAAGAGGCCGTCGCACTGGCCGCCCGCGAGCGCCCGGATGTGGCGATCTTCGACATTGGCATGCCCTGCCTGAACGGTTATGACGCGGCGCGCCGCATCCGCGACCAGGACTGGGGCAAGAGCATGATGCTGATCGCGCTAACCGGATGGGGTTCGTCCGAAGACCAGCGTCGCGCGACCGAAGCAGGTTTCGACCATCACTGCACCAAGCCGATCGATCCGGCCCGGCTCAATCCGTGGCTCATCGAGGCAGTGGCGCGCCGAGGCCCGGCGCTGGCCTGAGCGCGTACAATGGCGGCCCGCGAAGAATCGCTCGGCGCAGCCCCTGAAAGACACGTATGAAGAAGACCGACCTCGAAAAGAACCTTGGCCTGAAGATCAATGGCAAGCTCAAGCAAGGCGCCTCGGCGACGCGCTTTGGCGCGGCATCGGGCGAGGTGCCGGACCGTCGCGAGCAACGCAAGCTCGACGCGGCGCGCGGGCTGATTCCGTTCGCCGTCAAGCTCGAAGGCGATCTGGTGACCCAGTTGCGCACGCAGGCCGAAACGCAGCAGCGCGACATCAACGAACTGGTCGCCGAACTGCTGCGCCGCGGCCTGGCAGGCTGAACGCCGCCCATGACTGCCGCAGCGCCCCGCATCGGGTTCGTCGGCGCCGGCCGAATCGCCAGGGCGTTGGCCCGGCGGTGGCACGCTACCGGGCAAACCGTGGTGGCAGTATGCAGCCGGCACGGTGGAAGTGCCATGCAACTTGCTGCGCAGATCGAAGGCTGCGTGGCGGTGGCAAGTCCGGCAGACGTGGCAGCGCTTGCCGACCTGGTCGTCCTTGCCGTGCCGGACGATCTGCTCGCCGAAATCGCCGGACAACTCGGCACGCTGCACGGCAAGGCGGTGGTCCATCTCTCCGGCGCCAGCGAACTGTCGGTGCTGGATGCTGCGCGCCAAGCAGGAGCGCAGGTCGGTGGACTCCACCCGCTGTTTCTGTTTGCCGGACGCGACGACGACGCGCAACGCATGGCCGGTTGCAGCATCACGATCGAAGCCGCCCAGCCACTCGTCGAGACACTGAATCAACTAGCGCACAGCCTCGGCTGCCGGCCGCTGACGATCCCTGCCGGCCAGCGCGCGCTCTATCACGCGGGCGCCAACTACGCGGCAAGCTTCATCCTGAGCCTGCTCGAAGAAGCCGCCACTTTGTGGACGCATGCCGGAATCGATCGTGCCCAGACGGTGCGAGCGCTGTGGCCGCTCGTCACCGGTACGCTCGAATCCGCACACGACCGGCCGTTATCGGACGCCCTGGCGGGTCCGGTGTCGCGTGGCGACACGGGCATCGTGGCTCGACACCTTGAAGCGCTGGATGCGCTGGGCGGCGACCATGGTGTGCTCTACCGCGCGCTTACGCGCCGCGCACTGGAACTGGCGCGGCAGCGCCCCACGGCCACGCAACATTCGCAGGCACTGGCGGCGATCGCCGCGTTGATCGATTCCCCGAATACTCAGGACTGACGCAGCCCCAATCGCCACAGCGAGGTGACTTCGCGGCGCCGCGCGGCGTGCAGCGGATCGTTCTCGTCGGTGGCCTTGGGATGGCGCGGGCGAATGTCGTCGCGGCCCAGCACGACCAGCCCGGCCGCTTCGATCCAGCCCATCAGCGCCTCGCGCGTACGCAGTCCAAGGTGCTCGGCCAGATCCGACAGGATCAGCCAGCCTTCGCCGCCCGGTTCGAGGTGCGCCGGCAGCCCCGCCAGAAAACCGCGCAGCATGCGGCTGTCCGGGTCATACACCGCGTGCTCGATGGCCGAGCTGGGGCGCGCCGGCACCCACGGCGGATTGCACACCACCAGCGGCGCGCGGCCTTCCGGAAACAGATCGACCTTTGCAACGTCCACCTGCCCCGCAACGCCGAGGCGCAACAGATTGTCACGTGCGCACGCAATGGCGCGCGCATCCTGTTCCGTGGCGATCACGCGCGCAACGCCGCGTTTTGCCAGCAGCGCGGCAATGACGCCAGTGCCGGTGCCGATGTCGAAGGCAAGATCGGCAGCCGGCAGACGCGCCCGCGCAATGAGATCGAGGTATTCGCCGCGCACGGGCGAAAACACGCCGTAGTACGGATGGATGCGGGCGCCGAGCGCAGGTATTTCGACCCCCTTGCGGCGCCATTCGTACGCGCCGATCAGTCCCTGCAGTTCGCGCAGCGAGGTCGCGTACGGGCCGTCCGCCTCACCATAGACTTGCTGGCAGGCGTCGCGCGCATCTGGCGCACGGCGCAGCGGAATACTGTGATCGGCCTCGAACGGAATCAGCAGCATGCCCAATGTGCGCGCGCGCTGCGCCTGGGCCTGGCGATGCAGGTGAAAGGCTTCGGCAGGGTCTTTGGATGTCTTGGCAGGGCGACGATCCGCGCGGCGCGCCATGGCCTGCAAGAGTTGCCGGGCGTTCTGGAAATCGGCCCGCCACAGCAGCGCGGTACCTTCGCAGGCCAACCGATAGGCGGCGTCGGCCGTGAGCGTATCGTCGGCGACCACCACGCGTCGTGGCGGCGGATTACCGGCTTCCGAACGCCAACGGGCACGGCACAGTTCGCCGCCCTCTTCCCATTCGATCATCGGCAGATCGCTCATGCGGCACCTCGCGCGGCGTGGAAACTGAAGACAACGAGCGATGGATGCATGAGGACGGCCCTGAAGGTGCGGATGCGTGACGAAGCCGCCATTCTACGTGCACGGTCCGCGCCCCTTGTCGTTTCCGTGCAAACGGCGCCATCCGCGCCGGCGAGGCGATTACACTGCCGCCTCATGGTCCTGAACTACATCTGGCTGTTCTTCTTCTTTGCCGCTTTTGTCGCGGCGCTCGTGCAATGGCTCGTGCTGGGCGACGCGGAAGTCTTCAACCGCATCGTGCAAGACACTTTCGGCATGTCGAAAACAGCCTTCGAAATCGCCCTGGGCCTGACCGGTACGCTGGCCTTCTGGCTCGGCATTATGAAGGTGGGGGAACGCGCCGGCGCCATCCAGATGCTGGCGCGCGTGGTCGATCCGCTCTTTCGCCGGCTGTTCCCGGGCATCCCGGCGGGCCATGCGGCGAGCGGCTCGATCCTCATGAACATCAGCGCCAACATGCTCGGCCTGGACAACGCGGCCACGCCGCTGGGCATCAAGGCGATGAAGGAATTGCAGGAACTCAACCCGCGCCCGGACACCATCACCGATGCGCAGGCCATGTTCCTCGTGCTCAATGCCAGCGGCCTGACGTTGATCCCGGTGAGCATCATGACCTACCGCGCGCAACTCGGCGCCGCCAATCCGGCGGACATCTTTCTGCCGATCCTGCTGGCAACCTTCTGCAGCACGCTCGCCGGGTTGGTGGCGGTGAGCATGGTGCAGAAGATCCGCCTGCATCATCCGGTGGTGCTGGCATGGATCGTGGGCATGGTGGCCGCCGTGTGCGGCACGCTGTGGTACTTCGCGCGCCTGTCGGCAGAGCAGCTTGCACATCGCAGCGCACTGGTGAGCGGCTTGATTCTGTTCGGCCTGGTAGTGGGCTTTCTCGCGCTGGCGACGCGACGCGGTGTGCACGCGTTCGATACCTTCGTCGAGGGGGCTCGCGAGGGCTTCAATACGGCAGTCATGGTGATCCCCTACCTGGTGGCGATCCTCGTCGGCATCGCGGTGTTCCGCGCCAGCGGCGCGATGGATCTGGTCATGCGCGGCGTCGCTGCCGTACTCGGTCTGCTGGGCTTGCCGGCGGACGTGGTCCCGGCCTTGCCCACGGCGCTGATGAAGCCGCTGTCAGGCAGCGGCGCGCGCGGCATGATGATCGACGCCATGAAGACCTATGGCGCCGACAGCTTCGTCGGCCGCCTGTCGAGCATGTTCCAGGGCGCCACCGACACGACCTTCTACGTCGTCGCCGTGTATTGCGGCGCGGTGGGCATCCGCAACACGCGCCACACCATCGGTTGCAGTCTCATCGCCGACCTTGCCGGCGTGATCGCAGCGATCGCGCTGGCGTATTTCTTCTTTCCACCCTACTAGGAAACGACATGGCCCGCGCCATCTGTGCAGTGCTGCCCCTCATGATGTTGACGGCCTGCGCAACGGGCGGACATGCGCCCGAAACGCTCGACAACACACTGGGCATGCGCTTCGTGCGCATCCCGGCGGGTGAATTCCTCATGGGCAGCGACGAGTCGCTGGAGGCGTTGGCGGCGAGCTACCCCGGCTACGAACGCGAGCGCTTTGTCGCGCTGTCCGATGAGGCACCGGTGCATCGCGTGCGCATCAGCCGCGACTTCTACATCGGTCAGTATGAAGTCACAGTCGGGCAATTCCGGCGTTTTCTGCAGGCATCGGGATATGTGCCCGAATCGATCAGCGACGGCACCGGCGGCTACGGTTATCGCGCCGATTACGATCCTTCGACGACCGAGCGCGGCGATGCGTTCGAGGGACGCGACACACGCTATAGCTGGAGCAATCCGGGCTTCGCGCAGGGCGACGATGAACCCGTTCTGAACGTAACGTGGAACGACGCCCAGTCCTTGGCGGCGTGGCTGTCGCAGCGCGAAGGCGTGCGCTATCGCCTGCCGACCGAGGCGGAATGGGAATACACCTGTCGCGCCGGCACGCGCACCCGCTACGCCAACGGCGACGATCCGCAGGGCGTGTTGCGCATTGGCAATACCTTCGACCAGGACGCGGCCGCCAACTGGCCGCGCTGGCGGGATCGCGCCCTCGACGGCCACGATGGCTATCCCTTCACCGCGCCGGTCGGCAGCTTTGCGCCCAACGCATTCGGCGTGTACGACATGCACGGCAACGCGTGGGAGTGGACCGGCGACTGGTACGGCGAGGATTACTACGCGCATTCGCCGGAAATCGATCCACAAGGCCCGGCGGATGGCAACGTCCGCGTGCGCCGCGGTGGTTCGTGGCACACGTGGTCGTTCTACACGCGGTGCAGCTACCGCAACTGGAACACACCGCAGACGCGCTACACGCTGGTCGGCATGCGACTGGTGCGCGAAGCGAATCCCTGAGCTGCGTCGGACCAGCACCTACATTGCCGCCGCCGCGCGCTGTCGGCGGCGCTGCGTGCCCTGGCGTACATTGAAGTCATCCGGCAGGGTGTCGCATGCGCCGCCACGGCGGCCGGCTGCACCGCCGATCCGCACGGTGACGACAATGAGAGACAGCGATCCCGAACTGACCCTGGGCGTACTCACTGTGAATGCGCACAAGGGTTTCAGCGTCTTCAACCGCCGCTTCATGCTGCCCGAGCTGCGCGAGGCGGTGCGCGGCGCCGGTGTCGATCTGGTGTTCCTGCAGGAAGTGCTCGGCAGCCATGAGCACCACTCGCGCCGCTATTCCAACTGGCCTGCTTCGCCGCAATACGAATTCCTCGCCGATTCGATCTGGTCCGCCTACGCCTACGGCCGCAACGCGGTGTATCCGCACGGTCACCATGGCAACGCGATCCTGTCGAAATTCCCCATCCTGCATTACGAGAACCACGACGTCTCACTCGGCAAGCACGAGCGACGCGGGCTGCTGCATTGCGTACTCGACCTGCCGCATCGTCGCCAGCAGGTGCATGCGATCTGCGTTCACCTCGGCCTGCGCGAGACACACCGCCGCGAGCAACTGCACGCACTGGCGCATCTGATCAAGACGCAGGTGCCGGACGACGCGCCGCTGGTGGTGGCCGGGGACTTCAATGACTGGCGCATGAAGGGACACCCGTTGCTGGCGAATGTGGGCGGTCTGCGCGAAGTGTTCGATGAAGCGCATGGGCGCCCGGCGCGCACGTTCCCTTCACGCCGCCCACTGCTA
>NZ_JBGVSA010000010.1:0-162564 GCF_041807905.1 Uliginosibacterium sp. sgz301328 | reverse complement strand
CAGTTGGCTCACGTTGACCGCGTCGGAGCCTGCCAGACCGGCGGCGACGTTGGTGATGCGGCGTTCGGCGCCCGTGCGGCCGATCGAGACTTCACCGCCGGCACCGGTCGCGGCCACGAGCGTGCCCGTGCCGGGGTTGTAACCTGACGTGGTGAGGTTGGCGGCTTGGGAGATGCTATTTGCGCCCAGTGCCACAGAGTTCTGTCCCAACGCCGTTGAATTAGCCCCAATTGCGATGCTGTACCCGCCAGCCACTGTCGCCTGAGTCCCGACTGCGACACCGAAATAGCCGGTCACTTTCGTGTCGTGACCACCGATCGCGACACCATCAATGTCACCGACCGCCGACGTCCTCAGACCGATAGCGACTGATCCCCCTGTCGGGTCACTGTTAACGGATGACGTACCAATTGCAACATTATCGGCTTGGCCAGAGTCATTCCCGCCTCCCGCTGAATATGCTGCGGCCTCCCCCATCGCCCCCATCAGCGCCGCCAACGTACTGGCGACCATCACCACCTTGCGAGCGCTGCGCTTGCCGCGGCCCTTTGCGATTTCCGACACCGCCATCCATGTTTGGGTGACGTCGTTCCAGATGACTCGATATGACTTGTTCATTTCATTGCTCCATGACCTGACGGTGAATCCGCTGGCCTGCTCGTGGCAGAGGAGCTGTTCCATAGGGGGCTCCGGCTTCGTCCAGCGACATGGACGCAAATCTAGGAGGCGAACGCAGGGCGAGCGATCCGGGCCTTTCTGATAGTCGGAAAAAAGCGTGGAACTCTCGGCTAGTGCTGTCTTGAAAATTGCGGCAATTGATTATCGTCAACACATATTTATTTGTCATTTACCGCATGACACAAATACGGTGGTTTTTTGAGCGGAAAAAAGGACTGTTACAGGAGGTAAAAGAGGGGCGACGAGGTGGCCGAACTGACTGACAGCGGCGCGATGGATTTGCCGTTCGGCCCGCTGCGCGACGTGACAGTCCGCCACGAATCCGGGCGCGGTTTTCGTAGGCCGGCCCGGCGCAGGACAAGGGTCGAATGGCGTTGGCATGAACACTGGCGCAGTGCCACATGACGATGGATTTTGCCGATGGAGTTGAGCGATGGAGTTGGGCAATGAAACAGGGCGACGCAAATGCACTTGCCATTTGCCGCGGTGACGGATCATCGACCCCGGCGCGCGGTGCCTGCTGCGATGTTGGAACCCGTCTCTGCGGGGCCGAATGCGGAGTTGGCTTGCATCTGGCTCCGCGCACGCGTCCGGGCGCGCGTTCAGTCCAGCCCTTCGCGCCGGGCGTATTCGAGCAGGTCCTGGTCGCTGAGGGCGCCGATCTTGTCCATGGCGGCGCGCTTCTGGAAGCTGATGGTCTTTTTGCTGCGGTTGAGCGCTTCGGCGATCTGGGTGACGGTGAGCCCGCTGGCAAAGAGGCGGACGACTTCGGTCTCGCGCAGCGAGAGCTGCGTTTCGGGCCGGGTGAGGCGCACGTCGGCCGATGCCTGGAGCAAGGCGGCGACGGCTTCGCTGGTGTACGAGCGGCCGGCCACCACGGCGCGCACGGCGGCGATCAGGTCGGCGCCGGGGTCGCGCTTGATGAGTACGACGTTGGCGCCGCGCTTGAGCGCCAGGCGGATGAGCAAGGGGCTTTCCAGCACGGTGAGCACGATGATGCCCATGCGCGGGTGCTGTTCGCGCAGCGCGGCGATGAGCGCGGCACCGTCGTCGCCACCGTCCATGTCGGGCATCTTGTAGTCGGTAACGACAACGTCCGGCAGGTGCTGGCCGACCAGCGCCATGAGCTGCTTGCCGTCATGGGCGCGGCCGCAGAGCTGGATTTCGGCGTCCTGCACGAGCGTGCTGGCAATGCCGTTGAGCACGACGGGGTGATCGTCGGCGATGACCACTTTGATCATGTCCTGCCTTTCTCTGTACGGGGTGCGGAAGCGCTTGCCGCATACGCGCGCAGATGCTCGATGGCGCGCTGCAGGGCCGCGCCGTCCTGCGCGTTGTTGGCGCTCTCGATATCGCCGCATAGTGTGGCACCGTCGAGCAGGTCGAGGGAATAGAAGCCCCCCTTGATGCGATGGGCCTGACGGGCAATGCCTTCGCGGTCGTTCTGTGCGTGGGCCTGCAGGAGTTGGCGGAGATCTTCGGCGAGCACGTCCCGCCATGGGCGATCGGATCGTCCGTCGCGCCCCGTCGCCTGTTGTGGGATGAGCGCCCGCCCGGCCGCGCTGCCCGGGTGAGCGTATTGCGCCAGCATGTCGTGCAGGGCGCCGAGCAGTACGGGCTTGACGAGGTAGGCGTCCATGCCGGCCGCCATCGCGCGTTCGATGTCGCTGGAAAGCGCGTTGGCCGACATGCCGATGATGGGCATCGCAAGCCCCTGCGCCCGGATGCGTTGCACCAGTTCAAAGCCGGTCATGCCGGGCAGCCCCACGTCGGTCAGTACCGCGTCCGCGGCCAGGGCCGGCAGAGCGGCGAGCGCGTCCTCCGCATCCTTGAACGCTGCGGCGGTGCAGCCGATGAGCGCCAACTGGTCGATGAGCAGATCGCGGCTGATGGGGTGGTCTTCCACGACGATCACGTGCAGCCCCAGGGGCTCGATGCGGTCGGCGGGCTCATCGGCGTGGACGTGCTCCCCGGCGCGCCCGAGCGCACGCAGCAGGGCGCCGACGATGTCGGCCTGGCTGTAGGGGTCGGCGCCGAAGCGCGTGCCGGACGACTGCCTGCCGGCGGGCGTATTGTCGAGCTGCACGGTGGCGAGGTAGGCGTCGTCGCCGGCCGCGGGTACGTCGTCGTCGCTGATGAGCAGGACGATGTCGCCGCGCGCGCTACCGGGCGGCACGGGATCGCCCTGGGCGAACGCGCGGGCGCCGTGGCTGCGGGCCAATTCGAGCAGGTTGCGGCGCACGTCGTCATCGGTGGCGCGCACGGCGATCACGGCCCCGCCCAGCACCGTCGGCGGCGGTGTGCTCGATTCGACGGGGAGTTCCAGTTCGACGATGAAACTGCTGCCCAGGCCGGGCGAGCTGACCACGTCGATGTCGCCGCCCATCAGGCGCGCCAGCCGCCGACTGATCGGTAGACCGAGGCCCGTGCCGCGGATGGTGCCGGCCTGCCCGGCCTGCACGAAGGGCTCGAAGATGCGGGCCTGCGCGTCGGGCGCGATGCCGGCGCCCGAGTCGGCGACCTGCAGCCTGAAGAACACCGTGGCGGGGCTTTCTCCATCGTCCGGCGACAACAGGTCGAGCTTGACGAAGACGCGCCCGACGCTGGTGAACTTGATGGCGTTGCTGACCAGATTCGCAGCGATCTGCCGGATGCGCGCGCCGTCCCCCACGAGACGCATGACGGGCGCCGGCTGCAGGCAGCACTGGAGGGCAATGTTCTTCTGCTGCGCCAGCGAGGCGTAGCCCGCGACCAGCGATTCGATCAGCGACACCGGATCGAACGCCTTGCGCTCCAGCGATTGTTCGCCGGCTTCGATGCGCGACAGATCGAGCACGTCGTCGATGACGGCCAGCAACATGCGGGCAGACTGCTGGGCGATGCCGAGCCGCTGCCGTTGTGGTTCGGGCAATTGGCTGCGCGCCATGATTTCGAGCGTGCCCAGCATGCCGTGCAGGGGCGTGCGGATTTCGTGGCTCATGGTGGATAGGAAGGTCGACTTGGCGAGGTTGGCCGATTCGGCCTGAGCGCGGGCTTCGTCGGCCTCTTGCGCGGCGGCCTGCACGGCGGCTTCTGCCTGCTTGCGGTCGGTGATGTCCACCAGCGTGCACAGCAGCGCCTCGCCCCCCTGGAACAGCGTGTCGCGCACCAGGGCAAGGATGATGCGCACGCTCCCGCCCTCATCGAGGATGGCGAACTCCTGGTGCTCGCCGGTTGCTGGCCGTCGCCGGGCGATGGCTTCGCGCAGCAGTGCGCCGTCGGCCTGCGCCAGCGGGCGCTCCATGAACGATTCGCCCATGGCGTTGGAGATGAGCGCTTTGCCGCCCTGCGCGCCCAGCACGACGATGCCTGCGGGCGCTGCGCTCAGGACACGGCCGATGAAGGCTTCGCTCTCTTGCAGGCGACGCAGATGCTCGGCGGCGGGCCGCAGCACGCCATCGCGGTAGCTTCGGTAGCCCAGCCAGGTCATGGACAGCGCGGTCAGCATCAGGCCGAAGGCCAACGCAACGCGGGCGAGGTCATGCCCGAACACTTGCGATATGGGCGTGCCGATCATCACGCGCAGCGCTCCGTAGCCTGTGCTGACAAGCAGCATGCCTGCTTCGAAACGGTAGTCGAACGGCTTCTTTTCGCCCATCGCCGCGCTGGCATCGCGAACGATCGGACGCAGGTCGCCGAGCTGCTTGCTCTGCAGAATCGGAAGGCCGGTGGGGCCATAGACGGATACGCGATCGAGCTGGCTCGGGAGGAAGCCGGCAGCAAACAGAGGCTTTCGCCCCACGGACAGGATTACGGAGCCGGCCTGGGCGGGCGCGCTCCCCGCGACCGCAAACCGCTGGGCAAGATAGATTCGACGCTCCCCCGGCGGCCCCGGATCGCCAGGATCGAGAAGGAAGATCGGCGAGGCACCGGCGCGCTGCAAGGTCGAATGCAATCGCTCGGCCAATTTCGACAGCGCGCCAACGTCGGTAATCGGTTCACTCTCGTCGTCGGCGGGAAACACCAAGGCTGCCGTGGCGCCGTCCATGACCACGTAGGTCGTGACGAGCGGAACGCCGTCCGGCCACTCCAGCGATTCCTGCGTCGCCAGGCGTTCGGCCATTTCGGCGAATCCGGGCGGGAATCCCGAAGCGCTTGTGGACAACATGGTGTACGGGCGATGGCGATTGCCTCCGCCTGCTTCGATCCGCCCGCCGCTCAGGCGCGCGGCGTCAGCCTGACGACGGGGCTTTTGCGCGGCCGTGGCGGCCATCCGTTCACCGTACCGCTTGAAAGAGGCCGCCTGGTCGAGCATCAACGACATCTGGCCGGCGCTGTCGACGAGCTGCCGTTCGATCGCCACCTGGGTCGCCATCGCGACGTAGATGACGAACAGGCCGAAGGTGCTCAGGAGTGAAACGAGCACAAAGCGGCGTAGTCGTGGCGGAATGCTGTCGGGTATGGCGGTGGTGCCACCTTCGCTGGCTTGCATGGGTTTCCCCTCCGGCAGACAGATCTCGCAGCACCTTACTCCGTGCGCCTCGAATGAGGGGCGTTGACACACCGGAACCCGGCACACAAGCCCCCAGACAGGATGCATGTAACCAGAAGACAATTCCGCACGCATAGGTGGAATTGTCGTGAAATCCGCCACGCCCCAAGTCTGGATGTTGTGGCGCGGCGCGCCGCGTATTCACCTTCTTTGAGACGGAAAATTCCCAATGGTGGGGCACCCCCGGCGGACGGCTCCACGTCGTGTGCCGTGACCGCATCGGGCACCTTCGATCCGGCTGCCCGAATGTGGCGAAGTGATACAAGTGCTGCGGCTGGCCGGTTTCGAGATTCGTCTTATGTTGGCCCTCGCCTCGCGTCGGCAAAGTTGCGCCATCGGTTGAACGCAATCGACCCATCAAAACCAACTTCACAGAGGCCCCAACATGACGAAACACATGAGCAGCCATGCCGCCAAGTCGAATGCTTTTCCTGGCGCCGCCAACGATCGCGCGCCCATCCGGGTGCTGGCAGTCGATCCTTCGCCGATGATCCGCCTCGGACTGGAAATCTGGATCAGGGACACGCCGGGGATCGAACTGGTGGGGCAGGCGGCGGACGCCACCACGGCGCTTTCCGTGGCCGCCGAGGTACGGCCCGATATCGTGTTGACCGAAGCCGTGCTGCCGGACATGAGCGCCGCGACCTTCGTCGAAACGCTGCGAAAGCTCTCGTGTCAGCCCGAGGTGATCATCCTGTCGGGCCGCGTGACGCTGCCCAGCATCGTGAACATCGCCCGCGCCGGTGCGAAGGGATTCGTCTCGAAGGAGGCGCAGCCTGACGTCGTGGTCAATACGATTGCGATGGTTTCCAGGGGATTCATCTGCCTGCCGGAATTCGCCAGCAGGGCGGACGGCTTCCAGACGCTTTCTGCGCGTGAAGAAGAAGTGCTCAAGAAGCTGCTGGCCGGCGAGACGAACCGGATGATCGCGGAAGAGCTTTCGCTCAACGAAAAGACCGTCAGCTACTACAAGTGTGCCGGCCTCAAGAAGCTCAACGTTCAGTCGATCGCCCAACTGGCGATGCTGGAAATCAAGCCTTGGTAGGGATCTGCCGGCGGCCCGCCTTCCGCCCTGCGCACGATGTCCATGACGAAACCGCCAGCAGCCACTAACTTTACGGTGGAGCAACAGGATGGCCGGGCGGGTTCGGCATTGCAGGTGAAGGAGCGCGGCATGGGCAACGAGCTCGCCGGCGCCTTGCTGGCAGCGATCGAGATCCCGGTCGACATCGTCCGCCAGACATGAGCCCCGGCGCGATGGATGCCGACGCAGCGGCCAGGATTGGAACCGGGCCACGGGGGCATGGGTCTACCGTGCCTGCAAAATCGAGGATGACGTCCACATGATTCGTGAAAACGCGCTGCGCCTTCGTCCGCTGGAACGAAGCGACCTGGGATTCGTCCACGAGCTGGACAACAACGAGACGGTGATGCACTACTGGTTCGAAGAACCTTACGAGGCTTTTGTCGAACTCGCCGATCTTTATGACAAACACATTCACGACCAGAGCGAGCGCCGTTTCATCGTCGAACGCGGCGATGACAAGGTTGGGCTGGTGGAGCTTGTCGAGATCAATCACATCCATCGACGCGCCGAGTTCCAGATCATCATCGCGCCTGACCACCAGGGGCAGGGCTATGCGGGACAGGCGACCCTGCTCGCCGTCCAGTACGCCTTTGCCGTGCTGAACCTGCACAAGCTCTACCTGCTCGTCGACAGCGACAACGAGAAGGCGATCCATATCTACCGCAAACTCGGCTTTCGCGTCGAAGGCGAACTCATCCAGGAATTCTTCAGCAACGGCAGCTATCGCAACGCGATACGCATGTGCATGTTCCAGCACGAGTTCTTCGGCAAGGAGCCGGGCGCCGCAGCGTAAGACCGGTAGCCCGCTTCTGTCGCGCCTGATTCAGTCGAAGTCGGTAGCGAGCGCAGGCTGGTGCAGATGCTCGAACATGCGCTTGATCTGCGCCGGCAACACGCGTCCGAGCGATAGATCGTCGGGCACTTCGTGTTCGCCAAACCACCGCACCTCGGAGGTTTCGAGACTCGTCGCCGCCGCTCCGCCGACGGGCCGGCACAGGAAGAACATCTTGCAGCATGAGAAAACCCCGGCCGGATGCGCCTGGCGAGTGCGATCCCAGACGGCTGCGAGCTTGGTCACGACGACCTCGTATCCGCTCTCCTCGCGAACCTCCTTGACCGCGTTCTCGGCCGCGGTGAAGTTCACGTCCGCCCATCCGCCGGGCAAGGTCCAGCGCCCACCGTCGGCGACCTCGCGCACCATCAGCACGCGCCCCGCATCGTCGAAGACGGCAGCACGAACATCCACTTTCGGCGTGGCGTAGCCTGTCTGCTCGGCGAACAGGGAAGCGATGCGTTCGACAGGTTCGCCAGTATGCGCGTGGAGCATTTCGGCGGCGAGCCCGCGCAGGCGCTCATAGCGCTCGCGGTCGTACGGGTCGCGCGTGAAGGTCAGGCCGGTCTGCGCGAGCGCCTGGATCTCTCTCGCCCAGACCAGCCATTGGGGTTCGGTATTTGCCATCGGTTCAAGTGTCGTGCGGCGTCGGCGGAATATTACGCATTGGCAAGTTCAGCATGGCGAGCGAGGAAATTCCGCAGCGCCTCCGCGGTATGCGTCTTTGCCTTCAGGATGCCGGACACCGGCCCTTCGAAGACCACTTCGCCGCCACCGTCGCCCCCTTCGGGGCCGAGGTCGATGATCCAGTCGGCCTCGGCCATCACGTCGAGGTCATGCTCGATCACCAGCACGGTGTTGCCCGCGTCGACAAGTCGATGCAGCACGTGGATGAGCTTGGCAACGTCGGCCATGTGCAGGCCCACGGTCGGCTCATCGAGCACATACAGGGTGTGCGGATTCTTGGCGCGCGGATTGCGCACGGCGCCGTCGAGCTTCACCTTCGACAGCTCCGTCACCAGCTTGATGCGCTGCGCCTCGCCGCCCGACAGCGTGGGCGACGGCTGACCGAGGGTGAGATAGCCGAGCCCCACGTCCTGCAGCAGTTTGAGCGGATGCTGCACGGACGGATGCGCGGCGAAGAATTCCACGGCGTCATCGACTTCCATCGCCAGCACATCGGCAATGCTCTTGCCGCGCCACAACGCCGTCAGCGTCTGGCTGTTGAAGCGTGCGCCGCCGCACACGTCGCAGGTCACCTTCACGTCCGGCAGGAAGTTCATCGCCACCGTCTGCTGGCCGGCGCCTTCGCATGCCGGGCAACGGCCTTCGCCCGTGTTGAACGAGAAGCGCGCCGCACCCCAGCCGCGCAGTTTGGCGACCTCGGTTTCGGCAAACAGCTTGCGGATTGCATCCCAGAAGCCGACGTAGGTCGCCGGGCATGAGCGGGGCGTCTTGCCGATGGGCGTCTGGTCGACTTCGAGCACGCGACCGATGGCCTCCCACCCCGTCAGGGCGGCGCAGCCTTCGATCTCGCGCGACACGGGCGCAGTGTCGCCCGCCTTGGCGCGCTTGCCCTTGGCAACCGGCGTATCGGCATAGACCAGTCGCTTGAGGTTCGCGTGCAGGATGTCGCGCGCCAGCGTCGACTTGCCGGAGCCCGACACACCCGTCACCACCGTGAGTCGACCGAGCGGCACATGCGCCGTCGCGTTCTTGAGGTTGTGCAGATTGGCGCCGGCCAGCGTGACGCGCGCATCGCTCTTGCCGACGTCGGCACGCGCATGCAGCGGATGCTGCAGCGGTTCGCGCAGACAGGCGCCCGTCACGGAGTCGTCCGATGCCATCAGCATCGCGGCATCGCCCTTGGCTACCAGATGACCGCCGCGCGTGCCGGCACCGGGGCCGAGGTCGAGCACTTCGTCGGCGCGGCGGATGGTCTCTTCGTCGTGCTCGACGACCACCACCGTGTTGCCCTTGCCGCGCAATGCCGACAGCATGTCGAGCAACACGCCGTTGTCGCGCGAATGCAGGCCGATGGAAGGTTCATCCAGCACGTAGCACACGCCCTGCAGGTTGCTGCCGAGCTGCGATGCCAGGCGGATACGTTGCGCTTCGCCACCCGAGAGCGTCGGCGCTGCGCGATCGAGCGCGAGATATCCCAACCCCACGTCTTGCAGGAACGACAACCGGCTGCCCAGTTCGGCAACGATGTCGCGACCGATCTCGGCTTCGCGCCCGACAAGCGCCAGCCCGTGCACCCACTCCGCCATGTGGCCAACGGCCAGACGGCTGTAGTCGGCGATGGACCGATCGCGGTAGCGCACCGCCAGCGCAGTCGGGTTGAGGCGCTGCCCATTACAGGCGCGGCAGGTGGTTTCTTCCGCACTTTCGTCCAGGCCGGAGAATTCCATCTCGGCCACGTCGACGTCCGGGTCTTTCATCCACTTGGGGATTTCGACGCCCGTGCCGCAGCAGCTTTCGCACCAGCCGTGCTTGGAGTTGTACGAGAACAGGCGCGGGTCGAGTTCGGGGAAGCTCGTGCCGCAACACGGGCACGCGCGCAGCGTGGAAAACGCCGTCGCCGCGCCGTCCAAGCCCTTGTCGACCGGCAGCACCTGCACCACACCCTTGCCGAACTCCAGCGCCTGCGCAAGCAGGCCGCGCAGGCCGGCCTCGTCGTCGGCGCTCACGACGGTGTCGCCCACGGGCAACTCGATGTTGTGCTCCTTGTAGCGGTCGAGCCGCGGCCACGGCGACACCGGCAGGAATCCGCCATCCACGCGCAGATGCGTGTAGCCCTTGCCCTTGGCCCACTTTGCCAGATCGGTGTACAGCCCCTTGCGGCTCACTACCAGCGGCGCCAGCAGGCCGATGCGCTGGCCGCGATACTCACGCAGGACGCGCGCGGCGATGGCGTCGAAACTTTGCGGTTCGATGGGCACGTTGCAGGTCGGGCAATACTGCGTGCCCAGCTTGACGAACAACAGGCGCAGGAAGTGATGCACCTCGGTCAGCGTGCCCACCGTGCTCTTGCGTCCGCCGCGACTGGTGCGCTGCTCGATGGCCACCGTCGGCGGAATGCCGAACACCGCGTCGACCTCGGCCTTGGCCGCCGGCTGCACGAACTGGCGTGCATACGCGTTGAGCGATTCGAGATAACGACGCTGCCCCTCCGCAAACAGAATGTCGAACGCCAGGGTCGACTTGCCCGACCCCGACACGCCCGTCACCACCGTGAAGCTGTTGTGCGCGATGTCGACCGAGATGTTCTTGAGGTTGTGTTCGCGCGCATGGACGATGTCGATCGATTCGCGCACGGCGCGATAGCTCACGCGGCGTTCGGCGACTTCGAGCGCGGCTTCCGCAAGCGGCTTGGCGAGCGCGGCTTCGTACTCGCGCAACGCGTGCCCCGTATGCGAAGCCGCTTGCGCGAGCAGATCGCGCTGCGTGCCTTCGACGAGGATTTCGCCGCCCGCATCGCCGCCTTCGGGACCAAGGTCGATCAACCAGTCGGCCGCACGCATGACGTCGAGGTTGTGCTCGACGACCAGCACCGAATTGCCGGCGTCGACCAGCGCACGCAATGCGCGCAGCAGCTTCGCCACATCGCCGAAGTGCAGGCCCGTGGTCGGCTCGTCGAACAGGAACAGCGTGCCATGCGCCGCCTTGGCGCTCTTGGTTTTCTTCTTGCTCGCGGCGGTGCTGGCTTCGGCCAGGTGGCCGGCGAGCTTGAGGCGCTGCGCTTCGCCACCCGACAGGGTCGGCACCGGCTGGCCCAGCGTGAGGTAGTCGAGACCCACGTCGACCAGCGGCTGCAGCACACGCGCGAGTTCCTTGTCGTCGCGGAAGAACGCCAGCGCTTCGGCTGCGGTGAGTTCGAGCAGATCGGCAATCGATTTGTCGCGCAGCTTGATTTCCAGCACTTCGGGGCGATAGCGCTTGCCGTCGCAGTCCGGGCAGCGCAGGTAGACGTCGGAGAGGAATTGCATCTCGACGTGCTCGAAGCCGTTGCCACCGCA
This sequence comes from Uliginosibacterium sp. sgz301328, assembly GCF_041807905.1. Classification (NCBI taxonomy): domain Bacteria; kingdom Pseudomonadati; phylum Pseudomonadota; class Betaproteobacteria; order Rhodocyclales; family Zoogloeaceae; genus Uliginosibacterium; species Uliginosibacterium sp. sgz301328. The sequence goes on along the minus strand of NZ_JBGVSA010000010.1, from coordinate 151,414 downwards.
GGTCGGACAGCGGCCGTCGCCCGAATTGAACGAGAACGTGCCGGCCGTATAGCCGCGCTGCTCCGCCTCTGGCAAGGCCGCGTAGCGCTTGCGGATGACATCGAAGGCGCCGACGTAGCTGGCCGGGTTCGAGCGCGTGGTCTTGCCAATGGCCGATTGGTCCACCATGACGATCGCATCGACGAGGGCATCGCCTTCGAGCCGGTCGAACTCGCCCGGCGCTTCGGTCGATTCGCCCTTGGCCTTTTTCATCGCCGGGAAGAGCACGTCCTGGATCAGCGTGGATTTGCCGGAACCCGACACGCCCGTCACGCACACCAGCCGCTGCAACGGCACGGCGAGGTCGACGTTCTTGAGGTTGTTGGCGCGCGCGCCGAGCAGTCGCAGGCGCGGCGTGGCCGAGTCCACTTCGCGGCGCACGAGGCCGGCGTCGACATGCTCATGTCCGCCCAGGTAGCGCGCCGTGACCGTATCGGTCCGGCCGCGCAATTCGTCGGGCGAACCCTGGAAGACGATATTGCCGCCCGCCGCACCGGGCCCCGGGCCGATATCGATGATGCGGTCGGCGGCCAGCATCACGGCTGGGTCGTGCTCGACCACCACCAGCGAATTGCCGGCGTCGCGCAGGCGGCGCATCACGCCGTTGATGCGCTCGATGTCGCGCGGGTGCAGGCCCACCGACGGTTCATCGAGCACAAACAGCGTATTGGTGAGCGAGGTGCCCAGCGCCGTGGTCAGGTTGATGCGCTGGACCTCGCCGCCCGACAGCGTGCGGCTCTGACGATCGAGCGTAAGGTAGCCCAGCCCCACCGCGCACAGGTAGTCGATACGGCTGCGGACTTCGGTCATCACCAGGTCGACCGCGTCGCCCGCCGCACCGCCGGGTGCGAGCTGAGCCATGAAGTCGCGCGTGCGCTCCACCGGCAGACGCATGACGTCGTGGATCGACAGACCGGGCAGGCGCTGCAGCACGGCCTCCGGCAGGTTGGCGCCGTTCGGGCGGAAACGGCGGCGTGCGCTGCCCAGCGCGGCATCGGCCTGCTCGCGCGTACCCACGCGCCACAGGAGCGAATCGGTCTTGAGGCGCGCGCCAAGGCAGGCCGGGCAATCGGTGTAGGCCCGATAGCGCGACAGCAGCACGCGGATGTGCATCTTGTATGCCTTGGTCTCGAGCCAGTCGAAGAAGCGCCGCACGCCGTACCACGTGCCCGGCCACGACTTGTTCCAGTTCTTCCATTCAGGCTCGCCTTCCATCACCCAATGGCGATGCTCTTCGGGCAGGTCGCGCCACGCAATGTTGGTGGCGATGCCACGCTTCTTGGCGTACTGCATCAGGTCGCGCTGGCATTCGTTGTAGCTCTCGGTCTGCCACGGGCGCACCGCACCGTCGGCCAGCGTCTTGGATTCGTCCGGCACGATCAGCCCGGCATCGATGCCGATCACGCGCCCGAAGCCGCGGCAGGTTTCGCACGCACCGACGGCCGAGTTGAACGAAAAATGCGCCGGCGTCGGTTCGGCGTACTGGATGTCGCAGGTCGCGCAATGCAGATCGGCGCTGTAGCGCCACACTGTCTCGGGCGTGGGCGATTCCACCACTTCGCCGCCCACGTGAACGGCCACGCGGCCGCCAGACAATTGCAGCGCCTTTTCCAGCGCTTCCATGGCGCGTGCGCGCTCCACGCCCGCCGCACGGAAGCGGTCGACCGTCACCGCCAGCATCTTGCCGACGGTCTCCACCACGCGCGTGTAGCCCTGGCGTTCCAGGTGGCCACGCATTTCGTCGGCCGTGAAGTTCTCGGGAATGGCCAGCGGCGCCACCACCGCCAGACGCGGATCGTCGGCCATCGCCGCACGGCGCAGCACGTCGTCCAGAATCGTCTCTGCCGTGTCGCGCTGCACCGGCGCGCCGCACTGCCGGCAATGCAGATGCGCCGCCCGCGCGTACAGCAGCTTCAGGTAGTCGGCCAGCTCGGTCATGGTGCCGACGGTCGAGCGCGAGGTGCGCACCTGGTTGGCCTGGTCGATGGCAATCGCCGGCGGCACGCCATCGATGCGGTCCACCTGCGGCTTGTCCATGCGATCGAGGAACTGGCGCGCGTACGGCGAAAAGGTTTCGACGTAGCGGCGCTGGCCTTCGGCGTACAGCGTGTCGAACACCAGCGAGCTCTTGCCCGAGCCCGACGGCCCCGTCACCACGACCAGTTCCCCGGTGGGAATGTCCAGATCGAGGTTCTTCAGGTTGTTCTGGCGGGCTCCGCGAATGCGGATGTACGGATGGGCAGTGGCGGGCTTGGGGGACATGGGGCGGCGTGGCGGACGAGCAAACGACGATTGTCCTATGTGGGGGCGGTCTGGCGAAAGTCCAGCCTTCTACATTACTGACACTTTCCACCAGGCAACCCTGAGTATCGCCACAGAATTCTACTGACAGCGACACGAGGCCGGCGAGGCATTCGTGATGGGGCATCGCCCCAGCGCCTGCAGAGCGGTAGCCATGGGCCTACTTGCGCAAAGTCTGGTCGCGCCCCAGAGAAATCCCAACGGCATTAAATCATGCCAGATCATTGATGCCCGTCGTCACCCGAACCGTGCTTTGCCATCAGCATCTACCTCTGGTTGCCGCCAAGCGCGACGCGACGGACCCATATCCACACCCAGTGGCCCAAGACCGTTGGGAATCCAGCTCTGCGAAATGCGCCTGACGGCCTCAGTCCTTTAAGGAGCCTTCATATGGTCACCCCAGGCACGCTGTCGATTCTACGCACCCCTTGCCCTTGCGCCGCTGCAACCCGCTCATTGGGGGTGCAACCATGAGCGCCACACCAGACAACAATCCCGACGCCCCCATCGTATTGGCGTCGCAATACGACGAATACGAGCGGCTTTGCGCCACTGCCACCCTGACGCCCAGCACGGACACGCGGCGCTGCGTCGTGCAGGCCAAAGGCAGGATCGTTCCGGTGCTGTTCGTGCCCGGCATCATGGGCAGTAACCTCAATTACGTTGACACCAAGGGGAACACAAAAACCGCCTGGGGCCCGCCAAACGGCTTTCTCGACGGCATCGGCCAGTCGCTGACCTATCGGTGGTTTCACTCCCCGGCAGACCGGGCCGAAGCGCTCGACCCCGACAACACCAGCGTCAAGAACGATGGGCGGGTTCATCCGGTGCCCAACACCATGCCCACCCAGGAAGACTACGAGCGCGCTCCTCACCCGTCCGACGATCAGGAGAGAGAGCCGCCCGAAGTCCTCGCCGGCCGGCGCAAGGCCATCAAGCGCGGCTGGGGCTCGGTGCACTTCGACAGCTACGCCGACTTTCTGCTCGCGCTGCAGGAATGGCTCGACCGGATTCATTTCAAGCCCGAAGAACACCCGTGGAGCGCGCTGCTTCAAGACTCATCCGCCGCGCCAGACAGCCAGACCACCCAACAGCCGCCCGAAGGTTTTGCGGGGCTCACAGCGGCAGAGCTCCTGCATGCCAGCAACTTCCGGTTCCCGGTGTATGCCTGCGGGTATAACTGGCTTCAGAGCAATCGAAGATCGGCATTGGGATATAAGTCAGGCCCGGATGTTGGCGTCAACGCCTTGGCCGACCGTATCGAGAACATCCTGACAGAGCTGCGCGCGCATCACGGCAACGGCGTGGGCGACCAGGTCATCATCGTCACCCACTCCATGGGCGGGCTCGTCGCCCGGGCCTATGCCAAGGCCCACCCTTGTCGCGTGCTGGGCATCGTGCACGGCGTCATGCCCGCTACCGGGGCGCCCGCCACCTACAAGCGTGCGCGCGCCGGCTTTGGCCGCGAAGGTGAAGGGGTTGGCGGAACCATAAAATCAGCCGCCGCCGCCAACATCCTTGGCAAGGACGCCGAACACGCCGCACCGCCCCTGCTCAATTCCGAAGGCGCGCTGCAACTCTTGCCCTGGCCCGACTACGGCCTGGGCACCTCGGGTATGGCGCAGGAACACGAAGGCGCCCCCCTCTCGCACTGGGTGCGCGTACGACGCAAGGGAGAGAAGACCGTATTGCTGGCGCTTTCCCGCGACGAGGTGCTGAGCTCTTCGGCCTGGTACGCCCTGCTGCCCGACGGCGACGCATGGAAGAAGATTGACGATACCGGGAGCGATGAATGGAAAACCGCTGATGCCAAATGGGGATACACGGGGAAAGAGAGTGGCGTAGAGCGCGACCGTCGCATCACCCCTTCGGACGAGCGCGCCATGGAAATCCGCAAGCGGCGCGGAATCACCGAAAAGCCCGAAGATGACCGAGTGGCACTGAAAAGCCGGATAGCGCGCGTCACTGAATTCCAAAAGGGCCACGCCAACGTCTATCTCACAGACCGCACCTATGCCTTCTACGCCAACGACCCAAAGCAGAAAAGCTGGTGGACCATCGACTGGGAAGGCGACATCCCCGCCGACGTCACGCCTGACATGCTGCGCAACGCCAAGCTGGACAGTGACGACGGCCAAGGTCGCCTGCGCGTGAAGCTTCAGGACGGAAGCATCCTGTCGCTGGATATCACACCGCCCACGCAGCCGGGGGACGGCACCGTTCCCGCCTGCTCGGGGCAGGCACCGGCGCAGGCGGACGTCCCCACCTTCACCCATACCGGCTACGAACACTCCGAGTGCTACCAGCCCGAATTCGAGGCAGTCGTGCACAACACGCTCTACGGCATCGTCAAGTTCGTTCAATCCCAGGAGGCCTGCTGACCATGCGCCCCGCATCGCTCAATCGGCTGCTTGCCGCTTTGCTTGCCATTTTGCTGCTGGCCGCCTGCGCCAACAGCCCCAAAACCGGAACCCCCACCATGCTCAACCTCGACAGCACGTTCTGCTTCGGCTACCACCAGATCAGCGTCCCTGCCAATGCCAAGACCAGCATCGGCCAACCCATCGTGTATGACCAATACAAGATCAGGACTCATCTCCATCAAGGCAAGGAGGGCTATGCAGCATTGATCAGGAAGGAGGAAAAGTACTATGCACCTCCTGGCATGGACGGCGAAATCATCCGCGACTCGCGCGAACTGTTTCCAGGTGGGCATGCGGTTGTTATTGGCATGAAGTTGCACCCGGAGAACACAACAGGGCAAATACTCCTGCAGCAAATTGGGGGCATTCCACACAAGTACTCTCTATACCGCCTCCTACCCCAGAACTTCACCGTCTACGAAATCACGGGTCCTGACTTCATCCTGAAATTCGAGGACGACGAAAACACCGTCCTGAACAAGCTCTATCAGGAGAGCGCCTCCTTCCTCCAGCGCATCAGTCCGCGCAAAGACCTAGACGTCCCCGCCCCCGATCAACGTGGTGTGTGCATCGACAGCGGCTTTATCGCGGACGCCAACGACGGGCTGGGCGAGCACTTCTTCAAGACCCCTTTTACCTTCGTCACCTTTCCCGACCTGCCGGGCGTGGAGATGCGCATCTCGGTCAATGTCGGTGTGGTCAAGCCCGGCGGCTACCTCTTCGACCGCAAGCCGGCCAGTTCGCTCGCCGCCATGCTCGATTTCTTCAAGTTCCGCACCCTGCGCAAGGCCGAGCGCACCGTCAACGGCGTGCCCGGGCAAGAAATTCTCACCGCCTGGACTTCGGACGCCGGACCGCAGTTTCTCTTCATCTGGGAATCCACCGAAAACCCGCGCTTGAAGGTCGAGGTCGATTGGGGACACCAGAAGGACGACAGCATGGGCTCCAGAAACACCCCCTCCCCCGTGTCGACCGAGCAAGCCATGGCCATCTGGGACGCCATGCTGCCCACACTCAAGGAGCGTTCGGTCAAGGATTGATGCGCTCGCACTCCCTCTCCCGTCCTTGCGCAAAGCCTCGCAGAGCCTTATGTTCCAGCCGACGGCCATTCAGGTCGCGTAGATCGATAACAAGCGGCACAACAGGGAGAGCAATACCATGATGAATTTTCTTGCGAGCAGGTTCGCGCGTGTGTTGGCACGCGTCGTCCTGACATTCGTGTTCTGGAGCGCCGCGCTGGCCAAGCTGATCGGCTTCAACGAAGGGGTGGCCGAGATGGCGCATTTCGGGCTGAACCCGCCGGCCGTCTTCAACGTGGCGGTCATCGTCGTACTGCTGGTCGGTTCGGCGCTGGTGATCTTCGACGTCTTCGCGTGGCTGGGGGCCGGCATCCTGATCGTGTTCACCGCGCTGACCATTCCCATCGCGCACAACTTCTGGACGATGTCCGGCCCTGTGCGGCTGGCGGAATTCCATGTCGTCATGGAACACATTTCGCTGATCGGCGGCCTGATGGTGGTGGCCTGCATGTCGGCGATGCAGCGGCGCGTCCGCTAGGGCCGGAAGGACGGCGGCCATGCGCGGTCGCCGTCGGGGAGATGCCGTGGTGGGGCTCAGCGTTGGAACAGCGCGTCGCCACTCCGGAAGTCGAATCCGGGGTGCGAGTCGAATCGCACCACGCCCACGGCGGCACGCCCCTTCACAGCCCTGGCGACAATGGCGGTGCCCTCGTGCCCGAAGCCGGCGCACAACTCGATGGCCACGATGCCCTGCTCGACCAGTTCGAGTGCCACTTCGCGCGCTTCCTCGTAGTCCTTCACGCCGACCACCGTCAGGCGCACCACGGGGGTGTCGACCACCGAGCGGTGCGCCGTCCGGTCCGCTTCGGGCGCGACGAAAATGAATGCTGCGTTGACCTTCATGGGACTTCCCTCTTTTCGACGAAAGTCCGCAACGCTACGGATCGCATGCGGCGACAGGCATGCGCGAGCGCAAGGCGGCCGGATGTTCAGAAATGCCCGAAGCCTGGCGTGCCAGGCGTGATGCGGCTTTGCGGTCCTATCTCAGATAGTGATCGACCAGCAGCGCCGCGAAGAGCAGCGACAGATACAGGATCGAGTACTTGAAGGTGCGGCGCGCCAGCGCGTCGCTGTAGTCGCGGTAGAGCTTCCAGGCGTAACCAATGAACACTGCATTGAGCGCCACGGCTGCAACCAGGTACAGCCAACCGGACATCTGCGTGGCAAACGGCAGCAGGGTCACGCCGCCCAGGATCAGGCTGTAGAGCAACACTTGCAGACGGGTGTATTCGGGACCGTGCGTCACCGGCAGCATGGGCAGGCCGGCGCGCTCGTATTCGCGCGTGCGGTACAGCGCGAGCGCCCAGAAGTGCGGCGGCGTCCACGCGAAGATGATCAGGAACAGCAGCAGCGCGTCGTGCGACACGTGCCCGGTGATCGCCGCCCAGCCGAGCACCGGCGGCATTGCGCCCGAGGCCCCGCCGATCACGATGTTCTGCGGCGTACGCGGTTTGAGAATGACCGTGTAGATGATGGCGTAGCCCACGAAGGTCGCCAGCGTCAGCCAGGCGGTGAGCGGATTGACGGCGTGATACAGCAATGTCAGCCCGGCCCCGCCCAGCACGCCGGACAACAGCAGGGTTTCGAGCGGGCCGATTTCGCCGCGCGGCAGCGGACGCGCACGGGTGCGCGCCATGACGCTGTCGATCTTCTGTTCGATGAGGCAATTGACGGCAGCGGCCGCCCCCGCCACGGCGCCGATGCCGAGCGTTGCCCACAGCACCGTGAGCATCGGCGGCAGGCCGTCGGGTTGCGCCAGGAACATGCCGATGACGGCGCAGAAAACGATCAGCGTGTTCACTCGCAGCTTGGTCAGCGCGAGATATGCGCGCAGATGCTGGCCAATGCTCAGCCTTTCGATGGACAAGGCCTTCATGCCCGGACTCCTTCAGAACCTGTACCCGATGCGGCGAGGCCGTGGTCGGAGCGCTGTGCGCCCTCGATGACCGGGCTTGCACGCAAGCGGTAATTGATCGACACCATCACGATGACCAGCAACGCGGCGCCCGCGTTGTGCGCCACCGCCAGCGGCAAGGGCAGGCTCAGCAGCACGTTGGCCATACCCAGCCCAATCTGCAGCAGCACCGCCGCCGCGAGCACGGCGCCAAGCGTGCGCTCGCCGCGCCGACGCAGCAGGGCGGCGGCAAAACCCAGCAGGAATACGCCCACCACGACGGCACCCACGCGGTGCGTCCAGTGGATTGCCTGCAAGGCGCCAAACGGCAGACGGTCGCCATCGGCCGTCATGCCCAGCTCGCGCACCAGGTGGAAGCCGTGATCGAAGTCCATGCCCTGCGGCACCCATTGCCCGCTGCAGGTCGGCAGATCGGTACACGCCATCGCCGCATAGTTGGTCGACACCCAGCCACCGAGCGCGATCTGCGCGACCACCAGCACCAGCCCGATACGCGCGGCGAGCGCGCGGCCCGAAGACACCGCGCGACGCGCCACGCCCGATTCGGCGTGCACGATCCACGTCAGCAGGCCGAGCACCGTCAGACCGCCCAGCAGGTGCGAACTGACGATGGCGGGTTTGAGCAGCAGGGTCACGGTCCACTTGCCAAGCAGGCCCTGGAACACCACCACCGCGACCAACGCGAACGGCAGCCAGGGCGCGATGCGCTGGCGGCGCCAACGGCGCCATGCCATGACCGCCAGTGCCACGATGAGCAGGCCCAGCGTGCTGGCGATGTAGCGGTGGGTCATTTCCTTCCACGCCTTGGGCATCGACACCCAGCCGTGCGGATCGGCGGCATGCTTTGCGGCGATTTCTTCTTCGGCGTGCGCGGGGCTGAGCTTGCCGTAGCAGCCGGGCCAGTCGGGACAGCCGAGACCGGCGTCCGAGAGGCGCACGTAGGCGCCGAAAACGACCACCACGGCGGTCAGCAAGAGTGCGATGAGAGCAAGGCGGCGCATCTTCAAAAACCTGTCATTTGCCCAGACTGGAGTACTTCAGCAGGCGCGACAGATCCTTGTTGAGCGCCTTGCCGTCGAGGGGTTCGTTGTAGCGGAGGACGAGATTGCCGAGCGGGTCGACCACCGCCACGCGGCCCATGCCGATCTGCGCCGCCAATGCCGCGTCGTGAACGCGAATGAGCTCAGTGTCGGGCGATGCCGCGCCTGCGTCGTCGCCTGCCACGACCGCAACACGCGCCACACGATGCATCTCCTTGGCCTGGAGCGTGCGCACCTGGCGCGTGAGATAAAGGGATTGTTCGCACGCTGCATCGCAGGCCGCCGGCATCGCCACGACCAGCACCCATTTGCCGTGCAGGGCTTCCGCCTGCGTGGCGGGCCACTGCACCGGCAGCGGCGGTTCGACCAACTGCCCCTGATTCGCCAGCGCCTGCGGCCGCCACAGGTAGAAAGCCGCGTACGAGGCCAGCACGGGCGCAAGGCACACCAGGAAGATCAACCACAGCGTGCGGCGCCCCGTCCTGCGGCGCGCTTCGACTGTGGTGTTATGCATCGTTGCGATGGTCATGTCTGCCTGCTACTCCCGATAGAGCCCGTTCTGAACAGGCTCTTGCGTACTGTCTTCCATCCGAACCACGCCGTCAGCCCGACCAGCACCGTCGCGAAAGCGAACCACTGGAAGGCATAACCGCGATGTGTGTCGATGCCGAAATCCGGTCGCGGCCAATCGCGCACAAGGCCATCGCCTGCCGCGCTTTCCTGCCGCACATACACGCGTGCCACGGGCTGACCGATCTCCTGCGCGGCGCGCGCCGGATCGATGCGTTGCCACACGCGCGGCTCGTCTTTCGACTCTCCCAGCGAGAATCCATGCGCCGGCTCCATGCCGAGCCCGGTGATGACGACTTCGCCATCGGGCGCGGGCACGACCGGCAATTGCCTGCGATCCGCGCCACCCGCAATCCAGCCGCGATCGACAATGACGATGCCCTTGCCATGATCGAGCAACAACGGTGTGAGCACGTCGAAGCCGGCGACCTGATCGCGTACGCGGTTGTCGAGGTACACCGTGCGCGCGTTCATCCACGTGCCACGCAATCCGACGCGCTGCCATGGCGCAACATCGCCGGCGCGATCGACGGCGAGCGGCAATCCGGCGGCGTCGAAGCGGGCCTGCAAAGCGGTCTTTTCGGCTGCGCGATGCAATTGCCATACACCGAGCCTGACGCACAGCAGCGCCAGGACAAAGCCTGCGGCGAGCGGTATTACACGGCGGATGCGCATACAGGTATTCCACGTGCGTGTGTGCGCCACATCGGACTACACTCTCGCATCCCGTTCATTCCGCGCCTTGCTGACATGCGCTACGTCGTCATTGCCCTGCTGGTCGCCATCTTCATCAGCCTGGCGTCCGGGCTCGTCTATCTCATTCGCGACAAGGGAGAAGGCACACGCACCGTGCGAGCGCTTACGTGGCGCGTCGGTCTGTCGGTGGTGCTTTTCATCTTGGTGGCGGTGGCCTACCGCATGGGTTGGATACATGGCCATCTGCTGGGGCGCTGATTATCTCAGATGAGGCCCGCTTTGCTCCCAAGAATCCATTTATCGGCCGATTAGGCAGTTCCTATCGGCCCTCCGCCTGTCCTGACTGTCGCCATGGGGCGACAGCCGGATACTGCATCACAGGATGTAGACCACCACGAACAGCAGCAGCCACACGTAATCCACGAAGTGCCAGTACCACGCGGCAGCTTCGAAGCCGAAGTGATGCTCGGCCGTGAAGTGCCCGCGCAACGAACGCACCAGCATCACGGTCAGCATGATGGCGCCGATGGTCACATGCAGACCGTGGAAGCCGGTCATCATGAAGAATGTCGAGCCGTACACGCCGGTGGTGAGCTTGAGCCCCTCGGCATAGGCGTGGTGATATTCGAAGGCCTGGCAGGCGAGGAAGATGACCCCGAGCACGATCGTCAGCGCCAGAAAGATATTGGTCTGCGCGCGCGAGTTCTTCTTGATGCCCCAGTGCGCGATGGTCAGCGTCACGGCCGATGTCACCAGCAGCGCGGTGTTGATCAGCGGCAGGCCGAACCAACCCATCTGGAGGAATTCTTCGCCCCTGTTATAGGGACCGGCGGTCGGCCACGCGGCCTCGTAGCCCGGCCAGAACAGGTGCTGCAGTTCGGTTCCGAGGTCAGGCACCGAGATCACCCGCACATAGAACAGCACGCCGAAGAAGGCTGCGAAGAACATCACTTCCGAGAAGATGAACCAGCCCATGCTCCAGCGGAAGGCGCGGTCGACCTGCTTGCCGTACTTGCCCGATTGCGATTCGTGGATGACCTGCCCGAACCAGCCGAAGAGCATGTAGAGCAGCACCGCGAAACCGAGCACGACGAGCGCCGGGCCGTGGTCGACCTTGTTCATCCACATGGCCGCGCCGCTGCCGAGCAGCAGCAGCGCGATCGATCCGAAGATCGGATAGCGCGACGGTGCGGGTACGAAGTACTTTTCGACTGTCTGGCTCATGCTGATCCCTCTGTGTCTCTCGTCAGTGCTTATGTTTTTGTCATTGCCGCGACGTTACGAGGCCGCGTTCATCACCACCAGCTTGACCACCGCCACGATCACCAGCACGAACACCACGCCGCCGACGATGCCGGCGATGATCACGTGCAGCGGCTTCAGTTGCGCCGCGTCGCGCTGGTAGTCGCTCTTGCGGCGGATGCCGGCGAACGACCACAGCACGGCGCGGATCGTCGCCAGCAGGCCCGGCGGTCTGTCGTGCTGCTCGCTCATCCTTCGCGCCCCTTTGCTGCGCCGGCCGTGCCCGCGACCTCGAAGAAGGTGTACGACAGCGTCACCGTGTTCACCTCGCCCGGCAGGGCGCGATCGATGGTGAACACCACCGGCATGACGCGCTTCTCGCGCGGCGCCAGCGTCTGCTGGGTAAAGCAGAAGCAGTCGAGTTTCTTGAAGTGCAGGCCCGCCACCTGCGGCCCGTAACTTGGCACGGCCTGCCCGGTGACCGGGCGATCGAGCGTGTTTTCCACTTCGTAGTCGACGCGCACCAGTTGGCCCGGATGCAGCGTCATGCTGGTCTTGAGCGGCTTGAAGCGCCACGGCATGTCATGCGTGTTGGCGTCGAACTCCACCGTCACGATGCGCGAGTCGTCCACCTGTGTGTTGCGCACCTCGTCGGCGCTATCCAGGCGATTGATGCCGGCGATCTCGCAGATCTGTTTGTAGAACGGCACCAGCGCGAAGCCGAAGCCGAACATGCCGATGGCCGCGATGACCAGGCGGCGGAGCAGGCGACGGTTTTCGGCGGCGCGTTCGTCGACCATGGCGTCACTGCCCGAACAGCGCGATCTTGACGATGATGCCGACGAAGAACGCCAGCGCGATGCTGGCGAGGATCACCAGCATGCGGATGTTGCGGGCGCGATTGGGTGCCATGCTGCAGGCCTCCATCATGTCGTTCAGTGATGCGCGCCGTGCGCGACCGGGTCGAAGGTCGGCGGCGTCTCGAAGGTGTGATGCGGCGCCGGCGAGGGCACCGTCCATTCCAGTCCTTGCGCGCCTTCCCAGGGACTGGCTGCGGCCTTCTCGCCGCCACGGATGCACTTGATCACGATGTACAGGAAGAACACCTGCGACAGCCCGAAGCCGAAGGCGCCGATGGTGGCGATCTCGTTGAAGTCCGTGAATACCGGGTTGTAGTCGGGCACGCGACGCGGCATGCCGGCCAGCCCGAGGAAGTGCATCGGGAAGAAGGTGATGTTGAAGAAAATGATCGACGCCCAGAAGTGCCAGCGGCCGAGCTTTTCGTCGTACATGTGGCCAGTCCACTTCGGAATCCAGTAGTACGTGCCGGCGAACAGCGCGAACAAAGAACCCGCCACCAGCACGTAGTGGAAGTGCGCCACCACGAAGTAAGTGTCCTGGTACTGGATGTCGGCCGGCGCGATGGCGCACATCAGGCCGGTGAATCCACCCATGGTGAAGACGAAGATGAAGCCAACGGCGAACAGCATCGGCGTCTCGAAGGTCATCGAACCGCGCCACATGGTGGCGATCCAGTTGAACACCTTCACCCCCGTGGGCACGGCGATCAGCATGGTGGCGTACATGAAGAACAACTGCGTCGGCGCCGGCATGCCGGTGACGAACATGTGGTGCGCCCACACCACAAACGACAGGATGGCGATCGATGCCGTGGCGTACACCATCGACGCATAGCCAAAGAGCGGCTTGCGCGCGAAGGTGGGGATGATCTGCGAGACGATCCCGAAGGCCGGCAGAATCATGATGTACACCTCGGGGTGCCCGAAGAACCAGAACACGTGCTGGTACAGCACGGGGTCGCCACCGCCTGCGGCCGAGAAGAAACTCGTGCCGAAGTGGCGGTCGGTCAGCACCATCGTCACCGCACCGGCGAGCACCGGCATCACGGCGATCAACAGATAGGCGGTGATCAGCCAGGTCCAGGCGAACATCGGCATGCGCATGAGCGTCATGCCCGGCGCACGCATGTTCAGGATCGTCACCACGATGTTGATGGCGCCCATGATGGAGGATGCGCCCATGATGTGGATGGCGAAGATCGCCATGTCCATGCCCATGCCCATCTGCACCGACAGCGGCGCGTAGAGCGTCCAGCCCGCGGCGGTCGCCCCGCCCGGCACGAAGAACGAGCCGATGAGCAGGATCGCCGCCGGCGGCAGCAGCCAGAAGCTCCAGTTGTTCATGCGCGCGAAGGCCATGTCGGATGCACCCAGCATCAGCGGCAGCATCCAGTTCGCGAAGCCGACGAAGGCCGGCATGATCGCGCCGAACACCATCACCAGCCCGTGCATGGTGGTGAGCTGGTTGAAGAATTCCGGATGCACCAGTTGCAGGCCAGGCTGGAAGAGTTCGCTACGGATCGTCAGCGCCATCACGCCCCCCGAGAGGAACATGATGAAGCTGAACACCAGGTACATCGTGCCGATGTCCTTGTGGTTGGTGGTAGTGATCCAGCGCATCAGCCCGGAGGGGGCGTAATGATGTTCGTGGTCGTGCGCGTGCTCGTGTCCCAGGGTCGCTTCAGGGGTAACGGCGCTCATGTCTCAACTCCTGTCGGATTCCGTGTGCCGCGCGAGTCGGGCTCACACCGCTCGCGCCGATCAATCTTGGGTAGCGGTGCTTATTGCGCCGTCTTGATTTCCACGCGGCGGCCGGCCCGGCCGTCGCCTCCTTCGGTCACCAGTGCGGGCGGCTGCATGACGATGCGGTTCTCCGCCACGCCATCGGCGACGAGGGTGTCGCGCACGGCCACAGCGCGGTTCTTGGCCAGCTCCTGGTTCTTGTCGAGACGGCCGGTCTTGTCGGTGTAGCCGGTGATGGTCACGCGGGCATCGGCGTTGGCGGCAAGCCAGTCGGCGGCCACGCGGATCGCTGCCTTGCCGGCGTCGTCGAGACGATCCTTGCTGCTGTCGAAGTAGACGCTGGCCGGCAGCGCTGCGGCCTGCACCTGTGCGGGCGCAGCGATCGGGGCCGACGCTGCGGCGCCGGCAGCGGCCATCTGCCCGGCCACCCATTCGCGATACTTCGATTCGGACAGTACGTGCACTTCGATCGGCATGAAGCCGTGGTCCTTGCCGCACAGTTCGGCGCAGTTGCCGCGGAAGATGCCTTCGCGGTCGGCGCGGAACCAGGTGTCGCGGATGAAGCCGGGAATGGCGTCCTGCTTGACGCCAAAGGCCGGCACCCACCACGAGTGGATGACGTCCTGCGCGGTGGTGAGGATGCGCACCTTCTTGCCCACCGGCACGACCAGCGGATTGTCGACTTCGAGCAGGTAGTTGTCGCCCTTCCATTCGCCGCGGTCGATCTGCGCACGTGGCGTGGACAGCGTCGAAAAGAAGTGGATGCCTGCGCCTTCACCCTTGATGTAGTCGTAGCTCCACTTCCACTGGTAGCCGGTGGCCTTGATGGTGATGTCGGAGTTGGAGGTGTCCTTCATCGCCAGCACGGTCTTGGTGGCGGGCCACGCCATGCCGAGCAGGATCAGCACCGGCACGATCGTCCAGGCGATCTCGACGGTGGTGTTTTCGTGGAACTGGGCGGCCACCGCGCCTTTCGACTTGCGGTGGGCATACACCGAATAGAACATCACGCCGAACACGGCGATGAAGATCAAGAGGCAGATGATCAACATGAACGTGTGCATGTTGTAGATCTGCTCTGCGATGTGGGTCACCGGTTGCTGCAGGTTGAAGCGACTGTTCGTCGTCGCACCGGTTTCCGCCAGACTTGCCTGGGCGCCAAGGATGCCCAGCGCAAAAAATGCTGCGCGTGCTGCCATCGTTCTCATGTCTCTGCCACCCGGGATAGCCCGCGGCGACGAGGTGAAGCACATCTCGTCGCAACGAGGACTTCTACGTGTTTCGTTTTTATTGATCCGCAGGTGTCCCTCTCTGTACCGACACCCTGCGGCTGCTCTGCCGACGCTTATGTGCGGCGAGCCTCACCAAGCGTCGAAATGGTGCCACAGGCGGCCGAATACCAGCAAGAACATTGCGGCTAATCAACGACTATCGTTTAGCGATGTGTTGGCTATCGCACGCCAGACGAGGCGCCGCACACAGACGCGCGCGCGACCCCATGCCGGGTGCATGAGCCACCGGCGCCTTTGGGCGGAGACGCGCGGCGCCGTGTCGAGCGGCTTTACATCGAGCCGGCCGACACTCCACTAACTATCTGTTTCGATTGAAAATCGCGCATCGGCACGGATGCTGTATCCGGTGCGCCGTCCCTTCATCGCTGGGAGATGCCGATATGAGAATCCTGCTGCGTGCGGTATTCGCGCTGCTGATCACAACTGGCCTGACCAATGGTGCCCACGCCGTGGCGGTTACGCCGGGCACCCAATACACCTATTACATCGGCGCCAATGCGGTGGCCAACGTCATGTCGGTCGCCGCGACCTTCGATGGTCTGCCGACCGCATTCCTGCGCAACGGGCTTGATCTGGCGCTCAACGAGAGTCAGACCGACCTGGGCAGCGGCAATTGGCTGATCACACTGGCGCTTACGTCGCGGGGTGATATTTTCCCCGGCGCGGCCGACGTCAGTCTGCTGGGCATGGGGATCGCGGGCGATGGGCTCGATCTGACCAGCGCCTTTCGCCTCGACGACGCGCGCATACAGTTCATCACCGACGAAGGACAAACGCTCCAGACGGGCAATCTGGCAGCGTTCTTCCCCGAGTACTTCGGCTCACCATGGAACGGAGATTTCGGTCTCGGCATCCTGTTTTCGACGGGTAACGTCGGCGACCGCGGCATAACCGAAATCCGCATGCTGTTCTCGGTGTCGCCTTTCCTCGCCGTACCGGAGCCGACCGCATTGGCTCTGGTGTGGGTCGGCCTGCTGGCCCTGTGGAAACACAACGGCGCCCGTACGGGCGCCGTGCGATTGAAGCGATAAACACGCCAGCGGCCCGGGCGGGCGCCCGGTCAGCGCGCGTTAGCCTCGTACATGACGCGGCCTTCGACGATGGTGTGGCGAACCTGCCCGGTCACGGGCAAGCCGAGGAACGGCGTGTTCTTGCCCTGGCTGCGCAGCGAGTCGCGCGACAGCAGGCGCTCGGTGCGCGGATCGAAGATGCAGACGTCTGCACGCGCGCCCGGCGACAGGTGCCCGCCGCGCTTGATGCCCATGATGCTGGCTGCGTCCGAGGTGATGCGGCCGATCGCGTCGATCAGCGGCACTTTCATTTCTTCCGCCCACTTCAGCGTCAGCGGCAATAGCAACTCCAGCCCCGTGGCGCCGGCTTCGGCCTCGCCGAATGGCGCCAGCTTGCTGTCGTCATCGACCGGTGTGTGATCCGAACACACCGCATTGATGGCGCCGCTTGCCAGTCCCGCACGCAGGGCCTCGCGATCGCGCTGACTGCGCAGCGGCGGTACGAGGTGGCACAACGGGTCGAAGTAACCGATGTCGATGTCGCACAGGTGCAGGTGATGGATGGCAACGTCGCAGGTCACGTCCAGCCCTTCGGCGCGGGCGCGCTCGATCATGGCCAGCCCGGCAGCCGACGACACGCGCGTGACGTGCAGCTTGGCGCCGGTGGTGCGTGCCAGTTGCAGGTGCGTGGCCAGCGCCACGGTTTCGGTTTCGACCGGAATACCCGTCAGGCCCATGCGCGAGGCGACCTCGCCGTCATGCGCCACACCGCCCTTGCCCAGGTACGGATCGATCGGCTGCAGCCACACGCGAAAACCGAAGGTTGCTGCGTACTGCATCGCGCGCAGCAGGACCTGCGTGTCCTTGAGCGGGTTGTTGGCCTGGCTGAACGCCACGCAGCCGGCTTCGACCAATTCGGCCATCTCGGTGATGCGCTCGCCCTTGAGGCCCACGGTCAGCGCGCCGACCGGATAGACGTGCGCGCAATTCAGGTTCTTGGCGCGGAAGCACAGCATTTCGACCAGACCCGGCTCGTCGAGCACGGGCTCGGTGTCCGGCGGGCACGCGAGGCTGGTGACACCGCCGGCCATGGCGGCATGCATTTCGGATTCGAGCGTGGCGCGGTATTCGAAACCCGGTTCGCGCAGGCGCGCGGCCAGATCGATGAGGCCCGGTACGACGACCAGCCCAGCGGCGTCGATCGTGCGTTCGGCCACGAAGCCGGCCGGCGCGCTGCCCAGGGCGGCAATGGCCTCGCCCGCGATGAAGACGTCCTGCACCTTGTCGGTACGGTTGGCCGGATCGATGACGCGGCCGTTCTTGATATGGATATTCATTCTCTTCAGCTCCCTGCCAGCATGCTCATGACCGCCATGCGCACCGCGATGCCGAAAGTGACCTGCGGCAGGATCACGGCACTCTTGCCGTCGGCCACGGCCGAGTCGATTTCCACGCCACGGTTCATCGGGCCCGGGTGCAGCACGATGGCGTCCGGCTTGGCGACGGCGAGCTTTTCTTCGGTCAGACCGAAGATCTTGTAGTACTCCTGGCTGGACGGCAGCAGCGCGCCCTGCATGCGTTCGTTCTGGAGGCGCAGCATCATGACCACATCCACGCCGCGCAGGCCTTCCTTCATGTCGTGGAAGACGCGCACGCCCATGCGTTCGATATCGGAAGGCAGCAGTGTCTTGGGGGCGATGACGCGCACTTCGGGCACGCCCAGCGTGGTCAGCGCGGCGATCTCGGAACGTGCCACGCGCGAATGCAGCACGTCGCCCACGATGGCCACCGTGAGGTTGGTGAAGTCGCGCTTGTAGTGGCGGATCGTATACATGTCGAGCAAGCCCTGTGTCGGGTGCGCGTGGCGCCCGTCGCCGGCGTTGACCACGTGGATGTGGTGGCGGCCGGTGGCTTGCAGATGTTGTGCGATGAGGTACGGCGCGCCGCTCGTGGCGTGGCGCACGACAAACATGTCGGCCTGCATCGCGCACAGGTTGTCGACCGTATCGAGCAGGGTCTCGCCCTTGTTGGTCGACGAGGTCGCCACGTTCAGGTTGATGACGTCCGCCGACAGACGCTTGGCGGCGATTTCGAACGTGGTACGCGTGCGCGTGCTGTTTTCGAAGAACAGGTTGAACACGCTTTTGCCGCGCAGCAGCGGCAGCTTTTTGATTTCGCGCTCGGCCACTTCGGTGAAGGGTTCGGCCGTGTCGAGAATCTGGTTCAGGATGTTCTTGGGAAGTCCATCGAGCGTGAGCAGGTGCTGCAACTCGCCGTCGGCATTGAGCTGCGGGTTGCGCGCGGGATTATTCATGGAGGAGCCTCAGCGAAAAGAGTCCGGCTTCGTCCTGTGACAGGGCAAGGCTGGAGCCGGCGGGAAGCGGGTGCGACAGGGTGTGTGCGCAGTAACGGGCGCCGATGGGCAGTTCGCGCTCGCCACGATCGACCAGCACCGCCAGATCGATGCGCGCCGGGCGGCCGTAGTCGAACAGTTCGTTGAGCGCGGCGCGCGTGGTGCGCCCGGTGTAGAGGACGTCATCGACGAGGATGATCGAACGGCCTTCGACGTCGAACGGAATGTCCGAGCGCTGGGGCTTGCCGTGCAGGCCGCGCGAGCCGTAGTCGTCGCGATAGAAAGCCACGTCGATGGTGCCCAGCGGCTGGGTGATGCCCAGCTCGCGATGCAGGTATTGAGCAAGCCACACGCCGCCGGTGTGGATACCGACGAGCGCGGTATCGGGCGTCAGCGTGGGACGGATGAGGTCCACCAGGTGGCGGGCCAGCAGGTTGGCGTCAAGTTGTTCCATGGCTGTCCAGGTAACTCTGAAGAATGCGCTGGGCCGCCAGCGCGTCGAGGTGCTGCTTGCGTTCGCGCCAATCGCGCATGCGCCCGCCGCCCGCGTGGCCGACTTCGCGCAACATGTCCTCGGCCTCGGCCGAAGACAGGCGCTCGTCGACAAGATCCACGGGCAGGCCGAAGCGGCCATTGAGCTGATTGGCGAAGCGCCGGCAGCGCGCTGTCATGTCGTGCTCGGCGCCATCCATGGCCAGCGGCAGACCAACCACCAGCCGGCCGGGGCGCCATTCATCGATGAGCTTGGCAATGGCCGCGAAACGCGGCGCGGCCGCCTCGCCGGCAATCGTCGTCAACGGCTGGGCGAGGCCGGTTTCGGTCTCGCCGACCGCCACACCGATACGGGCCGTGCCGAAATCGAAGCCGAGCAGGGTCGTCACCGGGGCCCTCCCGGCGGCAGCCCTGCAATAGCGGAAAAGATAGCGGCGGCGCGGCGGCGCGATAGGGCGAAGGCGGCGCCCTCACGCATGTCCGGCGACGTCCGAGAGGTTGGTGAAATCGATGCCGAGCAACTGCATCGCTGCACCCAGCCGCTCTTCGGGCGGCAGGTTGAAGATGATGTCGCCGTCGGCCGGTACGGTGAGCCAGGCGTTCTGGGCGAGTTCTTCTTCGAGCTGGCCGGCGGTCCAGCCTGCGTAGCCGAGCGAAATGAGGATTTCACGTGGCTCGCCCTGGCTGCCGACCGACTGCAGGATGTCTTTCGAGCTGGTCAGCGCGATGTCGCTATTGACGCGCAGGCTCGACTGCCAGTCGCCCGCCGGTCGATGCAGCACGAAGCCGCGATCGGTCTGCACGGGGCCGCCGAAATACACCGGCAGATCGGCAAAACCGTCGGACTCGAGCGACAGCTCGACGCGCTCGAACAGCCCCTGAACCGTCAGGTCGATCGGGCGGTTGACGATGACTCCCAGCGCTCCGTCCTCGTTGTGCTCTGCCACGTAGGTCAGCGTGCGGGAGAAATTCGGATCAACCATCGAGGGCATGGCGATCAGGAAATGATGGGTGAGGTTGACGTTTTTCACGGTGTGCATTTTAGCCTTCCTCGACGCCCTCCGGCAGACCGCGGCCTGCAAGAGTGCTGCAAATTGAAACCGGCGCGAATGCCGGCCGCGCCCCGCTTGACGCCCGGCGCCGATGCGCTAGGGTGGGCGGCCCATCGAGAAGCGTACCGCCCGCATGCCCGATCCGACCGATACGCCAGCCCTGGTCTGGTTCCGCCGCGACCTGCGCGACGACGACCACGCCGCGCTCTACCTGGCCTTGCGCAAGCACGCCCGGGTGTTCTGCGCGTTCGTCTTCGACACCGATATCCTCGATGCGTTGCCTCGGCGCGATCGACGGGTGGAGTTCATCCGCGAATCGCTGGTCGAGCTGGACGCCAGCCTGCGCGCCAGCGGAGGTCAGTTGATCGTGCGCCATGGCAAGGCGCGCGAGCAGATCGTGCGGCTTGCCGTCGAGCTGGGCGTGGGCGCGGTGTACGCCAACGGTGACTACGAGCCGGCCACCATCGAACGCGACGCCGACGTTGCCCGCAGCCTGTTCGATGCGGGCATCGGTTTCGTGAGCAGCAAGGATCAGGTGATCTTCGAGAAAGACGAGATCCTGACTCAGTCCGGCCGGCCGTTCGCCGTATTTACGCCGTATCGCAATGCGTGGCTGCGCAAGGCCGATGCGTTCTTCCTGTCGAGCTGGCCGGTGCACCGATACCGCCACCGGCTCGCGCCGCCGATCGATCATGCTGGCGTGCCGACGCTGCAAGACATCGGCTTCGAGCCCACCAACCTGCGCGAGCTTGCCCTGCCCTGCGGCATGCACGGCGCCGCCGCGACATGGACGGACTTCCAGCGGCGCATCGATCGCTACCATGAGCTGCGGGACTTTCCGGCCAGAAAGGGCGTGTCGTACCTGTCCGTCCACCTGCGCTTCGGCACCCTCTCGATCCGCGAACTCGCACGATTCGCGTGGCAGCGGGACTCCGAAGGCGCCCGCGCGTGGCTGTCCGAACTGATCTGGCGCGACTTCTATCAGCAGATCCTCTACCACCATCCGCACGTGGTCGCGCGAGCCTTCCGGCCGGAATACGACAGCGTCCAGTGGCTGGACAACGAAGCTCACTTCCGGGCCTGGTGCGAGGGGCGCACGGGATACCCGATCGTCGACGCGGCCATGCGCCAGTTGAATCAGACCGGCTACATGCACAACCGGCTGCGCATGATTACCGCAAGCTTCCTGACCAAGGACCTCGGCATCCACTGGCTGCGCGGCGAGCGCTATTTTGCGCAGCAGCTCAACGATTACGATCTGGCGGCCAACAACGGGGGCTGGCAATGGGCGGCATCGACCGGCTGCGACGCGCAGCCATGGTTCCGAATCTTCAATCCCGTCACCCAATCAAGAAAATTCGATCCCGACGGCGACTTCATCCGCCGCTACGTGCCTGAACTGACGGGGGTTTCGGGAAAGGTCATTCACGCTCCGTGGGCCGGCCCAGGGACTTCAAGCAGCCTGTTCGACACACGAGCGTACCCGCCGCCCATCGTTGATCACGACGCAGCCCGCAAAGCGTGCCTGGCCCGCTTCTCTCGTCTCAAGCCCCACGCATAGGGGGCCACACGGGGCGCAGTGCGGAACGATGGGAACAGCCCAGGGGGCTGACCGCCTTCTTTGGTTGCAGTCCCTGCCGCCCGCCGCGGAATCCCGAAGACTCTGACGTCAGTTTTTTATCCAGCGCTCGCCAGAACATTCTCCTGCCCGCAGGCAATCGCGAGAGAGGCGAGCTATCTCAATTGATGATCCACAACGCTGCCAGGTTTGCGCGACTTATCTGATTGTCATCCATTGTGACCGGAACCATTCTTGCCTCGTTCCGGCAAACAGCGGGACAGCAAAAAGATCAAGGAGACAACGATGGCAACCATTCACCCACGTATGCTGGCGATGCTCGCCTGCGCCGTGATGACCCTTTCGGCATGCGGCGGAGGCGACGGCAATAACGACGATCCGCCCAGCACACCGTCCTCTTCAAGCAGCAGCGTGGCGAGCAGCAGTGATGCGTCGAGCGCTTCGAGCGATGCTTCGTCGTCGAGCTCGCAGGCATCCAGCACCAGCAGCGCACACTCGTCGGACAACAGCTCGACGAGCTCCACGTCGTCCGCCAGCAGTTCGTCTACGTCGAGCAGCGCGACATCCAGCTCGTCGGTGTCATCGAGTTCTTCAAGCAAGACCAGCAGCTCGAGCAGCATGTCGAGCACCGCGAGCTCAAACTCGTCCAACGCGTCGTCGAATTCCTCCGACGCATCATCGTCGAGTACGACGTCCAGCTCAGCGAGTTCGCCCACACCGTCTTCAAGCTCGTCCTCCAGCACTCCGAGTGTGCCGACGGGACTGAGCGTCTACAACGTCGACGGCTACGCGGCCCTCGGCACCAAGGTCACCGGCGGGGGTGTCGTCGCCGAGACCGACGCGACCTATCGCAAGGTCACCACGCCAGCCGAATTCATCGCCGCCATCACGGCGGCCAAGATCGGCACCAAGCCAGCGCCGGTGAAGGTCATCGAGATCATGAACGACCTGAATCTCGGCACGATCGAATCGGGGCTGCCTATCAGCGGTCCGTACCGCGCCCAGAAAACGCAGCCGCAGATCCATCCCGAGCTGATACTGACCGGCATGAGCCTGATCGACATCCAGAAGATCGACGGACTCACGATCTTTTCCAAGAACGGCGCCACGCTGCGCCACGGCGAGTTGAACCTGAAGGATGTGAACAACGTCATCATCCGCAACCTCAAGTTCGACGAAGCCTGGGAATGGGACGAAGCCACCAAGGGCGACTACGACAAGAACGACTGGGACTACATCACGCTGGGCGACGGTACGGCGGCCACCAAGGTGTGGATCGACCACTGCACGTTCTACAAGGCGTACGACGGCATCGTTGATATCAAGGGCGGCTCCAGCGGCATCACCATCTCGTGGAGCGAAATCCTCGGCGGCGACAGCCGCGGCGGTGCGTTCATCAAGGCGCAGATGGATTACCTCGAAGCCAACAAACCGACGATGTACAAGAAACTGCGCGACAACGGCCTGACGCAAGACCAGATCACCCAGGTCACCCGCACGGTGAAGAAGGGACACCTTATTGGGGCCACGGCGAAAGATACGAAGAACAACAGCCTGCAACTGACGCTGCACCACAACTACTACCAGGATCTGCAGGACCGCATGCCGCGCCTGCGGGGCGGCGACGTGCAGGTGTTCAACATCTTTGCCGACAGCAGCAATGCTCGCGTCATCAAGTCCTGGCTGGATCCGATCATTGCCGGCAGCGCCGCGCTCACGAAGGACTTCACCGGCACGGGCTCGTACCACTTCGGCATTACTTCGAACGGCACGATCTCGACCGAAAGCGGCGTTATCGAAGTCGACAACAGCCTGTACGTCGGCGTCCTGACACCGCTGCGCAACAACCAGACCAATCCGAGCGACGCCACCTACACGGGCTCGATCATCGCGCGCAACACGCAGCACGAACTGCTCGCCGCTGACATGCCGGACGCCTCGCAGCAGAGCACCTATGCCGCACAGGGCCAGACCTGGGCCGTATGGAAGGGCGACAGCGCGGATTCGACCAGCACGCTGGGGCCCGTTCAGGCGCCACCGATCTACCTGAGCTACAAGAACGCTCCGCCCAATCCGATCGCCATGCACCAGCCGACCGAATTGCGGGCCGTGCTGCACACTGGCTCGGAACCGGCCGGCGCGGGCAAGATCACGCTGACGACGGCGCAGTGGCTCAATTCGGAGAACTGACGAGATAGGGCTGCGAACTCCCGGGCACTGTCGGGAGCGCGAAAAAAATGGCCGGCATGTGCCGGCCATTTTTGTTTGCGGCGAAACGCCGTGTGGCATCAGAACGATGCGTTGGTGTAGCCCGGCGTGACGACGATATTGTCGAAGCGCGCGGCGGACGGCGTCTGCGGCTCCCAGGTCAACGTCGGGAAGATCGCCGGATTCTTCTGCGATGCGCACAGCTCGTCGAAGCGCGCCTGCGTCAGGTTCGGGTACGACGGCATCGATCCGAGGCAGGTCAGGCGCTTGGTCTCGTTGCCACCGAAGAACGTGCTGAAGAACACCGCGTTGACCCACGTTGCCTGCGTGTCCGGCACCGTGCCCGGACACGTGCCGTTGCACTCGTCGCGCAGGGCCACGTTCGGATAGACCAGCAGACGCTTGTCGGTTCCGCTGGCATTCTTGATCGCGAGGCTGACCTCACCGTTGCCGGACACGGGGATCGGGTCGCCCTGACTATCGAGCACCAGGTTGCCGCTGCCGTCGCGCTGGTAGACCACCGAGTTGTTGTCATTGACCTTGACCGACAGGCGGATGGTGTACCACGTGCCCGGAGTGAAGCGGAACTTGCCGTTGTTCGGGATCTGGCCCGGCACTTCATACGGCGCATCGCCATCGACAGCGTCGATCATGCGGTCGATGCCGCAGTTGCCGGACGGACGGCTCTGGTCGTACGAATACAGCTCGACTCGACCATTCGCGCGCCACATCAGTCGCACGCTCCAATTGGTGCCTTGCCGCTTGGCGTTGCCGTCTTCGGTGCAACCGCTGTCGAAGGCCTTCGATGCCAGGCCCGGCAGCTTGCCGCCCTTGGCGAAGTCGAAGCCCGGTTCGAAGTACACGTCATACGTGAGCGTGTAGGACTTCGACGGCACCGGTGCATTGGTGTCCTTGCCGCTGTCGTTGGTCGTGCCATCGATCGGCAGATTGGCCTGCGTCACGTCGGTCGCGGTGTTGGTGATGCCGGTGCCCGAGGGCGTCCAGTCGATGACACCGTTGGTCGTGGTGAACACCGGATTGGCCGGCGGCTGCTTGTGGATGCCGTCCGCGTGACGGTAGACCACGCGATAGCAGTTGGAGCTATCCGGACCGCATGACGCCGTGATCAGCGCGTTCTCGGGGTGGGCCTTGATCTTGGAACTGTCGATGTTGTTGGTCCAGATCGCGCCGGTGGTCAGCGAGTTGAAGGTCTGCTTGTAGGCCGGAGCCACCGAACTCGAACTGCTCGACGAACTGGACGACACGCTCGACGACGAGGACGACGAGACCGAAGAACTGCTCGAACTGGAACTGGACGCCACCGAGGACGACGAGCTCGAACTGCTGCTCGAACTGGACGAACCGCCCACCGGCACGCCGCCGACCAGGAAGGTGCACGGCGAACCGTTGATCACGCAGTTGGCCAGGTTGGCGGCGTTGAACGTGCCGTTGGCCGTAAAACCGAAGCTGGCGGTCTTGCCCGGATTGATCGTCCCGTTGAACGACACGTTGGTGAAGGTGTAGGGATCGGTGCCGCTCTTGTTGGCACTGTAGAAGCTCTTGAGCGAATTGCCGAGGGTGAAGCTCAGCGACCAGCCGTTGATGGTGGAACCGGTATCGTTCGTGATGACGACATCGGTCGTGTAGTTGGCGCTGCCCGTACTCTTCATCTGGAAGTCGACGGTCACTGCATGGGCCTGGCCAGCAAGCGCCAGGACCATCAGTGAACCGCAGAACCGCCCTATCGGACTTGTGATTTTCATGCTGTCTCCTCCATGGGATAGCGGGCCTGTGAAGCGCCCGCGGCGGAGTAAAACGTTAAACAGCATGAACTTCCACTAGGAAGTTTTCTTACACGTAAACCTTTATGTTAAAACGAATATACGATCAGTTAATCGTTTTACTCGTTTTGCCGATCGTTTTGGTGATTCGGACAAATCAACGCCTCAGCACGTGAGCGGCGCACCAACCTTTGGCAGCAACCTGCTTGCCGCCGAAAGCCGAGCACGGGCCCCATGCATCGGTCGGCTTGCCTGCGAACAACTGGCAATTGGCACAGGTGTCGCCGGCCTTGTAGTTGGCGTATTTCTTCTTGTCGACCTTGGCAACGTCTTCCTTGTAGCCCAGGGCCACCGCCGTCGGGTCGGTCTCGGCCACCTTCGCCGCCTGTGCGCTCGCGCTGCGGCTTCCTAGCAGACCCAGGCCGATGACGGCCGGCACAACGGTCATGAAACGACGACGTTTGTTCATTCTTTTCACCCTTTTTGCTACATGTTGGAGCCGTTACCTTATACGAGGTGAGCAATCCGGGCACGCATCAAGCCCACATCCGGATTTGATGGTAATCAAATGCAAAATGCACCCCAAGGCGCTGGACGGCGCTTGCCGAAATCGGCGGCAGCCCTCAGCATCGGGGCCGCCGTCGGCATAGCTGCTGGGAGTTCGACCATGACAAGCCTGCATGCACTCATTGCGGACATCACCACGCTCAAGGTAGATGCGATCGTCAACGCCGCCAATTCGAGCCTGCTCGGCGGCGGGGGCGTCGACGGGGCCATCCACCGCGCCGCCGGCCCCGGCCTGCTGGCGGAATGCCGCCTGCTCGGCGGTTGCCGCACAGGTTCGGCCAAGCTGACAGGCGGTCATGACCTGCCCGCGCGGCATGTCATCCATACGGTGGGGCCCGTCTGGCAAGGAGGCCGCCATGGTGAAGCCGAGCTGCTGGCCGCCTGCTACCGCAACAGTCTTGAGCAGGCCGAGGCGCACCGCCTCCACAGCATTGCATTTCCGTGCATCAGCACCGGCGTTTATGGCTATCCGGCAGACGAGGCGGCCGTCATCGCAGTGCGTACGGTACGCGGCTTCGTCGACGCCGGCTGCACGCTGACGGACGTGCTCTTCTGCTGTTTTTCCGAGACCAACCTGGCCTTGTATCAGGCGCTGCTGAACGGCCCTCCTGATCCCGCGGCCAACGAGCGATCGAGATGACCGCGTCCAGCAAGCAGCCGCTCCCCTCCGCCCGCGTCGTCACGCGACCGCGTCGGCTCGACCTGGCCACCTGGATTCGCATGGGGGCGGTACTTACGGTGCTGGTCACAGTGATTCCGCTGCTGATCGTGGTGGACCGCTTTGCCAAGCATTACGCCGAACGGCAGGCCGTCGAGTCGCTCGACCAGATCGCCAGTGAACTCCGCGACGGACTCGACCGCGGCATGTTCGAGCGCTACGCCGAGATCGTGCGCATCGCCAGCGCCGACACCATCGTGCACCGCGACGTCCCCGCACGCGTGCAACGCATGCTCGAACGCCTGCAGGCCACGCTGCCGATTTATGCATGGATCGGCGTCGCCGATACCGACGGCGTCGTACAGGCGGCCACCGGCGGCTTGCTCAATGGCGCGGATGTGAGTGCGCGGCCGTGGTTCAAGGCCGGGGCGATCGCGCCTCATGTAGGCGATGTGCATGAGGCCGGTCTGCTCGCTTCGTTGTTGCCGAAGCGAGACGAGCCTTGGCACTTCGTCGACATCTCGGCCCCGATCCGCCTGGCCGACGGCACGCTGGTCGGCGTGATCGGCGCGCATCTGTCGTGGAACTGGGCATCGCAGCTCGAAAAGGAGCTCATCGAGAACGAGCGCATCAGGCGCGGCGCGGACGTGTGGATTGTCGACCGCAGCGGCGCGGTGCTGCTCGGACCGCCCGACCAGAAGATGACGCACATCGACGTTGGCGCGATGCGCCACAAGGAGCACGGCCCTGAGCAGTTGTTCGTCACCTGGCCGGACGGCCATCGCTACGCCACTGCCGTGAGCGACACGCTCGGCTACATGTCTTATCCGGGCCTGGGCTGGACGGTGGTGGTGCGCCAGCCCGAATCGGTCGTCTATGTGGAATTTCGCGAACTGCAGGCGCAACTGGTCATGACGGGGGCGCTGGTGTGTACGGTGTTCTTCCTGCTTGCGACGGTGTTCGCGCGCGGGCTGGCACGCCCGCTCAACGAACTCTCGCGGGCGGTCGAACGTTATACGGCGGGCGAACATGACATCGAGATCCGCCGGCAATCGAATTACCACGAGTCCTTCGTCCTGTCCGACGCGATCATCCAGATGATCGACACCGAAAGGCAGCACACACGCGAGCTCGCCGCGCTCAATGCCTCGCTCGAACAGCGCGTCGAAGAACGCACCGAAGCACTCCACGAAGCCAACGAACATCTGGCGCGCGCACTCATCGAGCGCGGGCAGGCGGAAGACGCGGCGCTGCGCAGCGAAGAGCAGGTGCGCGACATTCTGCGCAATGCCAACGTCGCGTGCATCACGGTCGACGAGCAGCACCGCATCACCTCGTGGAACCTGCAGGCGCAGTACACCTTCGGCTGGATGGCAAGCGAAGTGATGGGCGAACGCCTCACAGACCTGGTCGTGCCGCCTGCCTGTCGCAAGGACTACGACCAGTTGCTGCGCCACGCGCTGGTGGACAGGGGCGATCGGGCCATGGATACGCCGCGCCGCGAACTCAAGTTGCTCAGGCGCGATGGCGCGGAGTTCATCGGCGAGGTCGCGACGTCAGTGGTTCGTCGCGGCAGTACGGTGATCATCACCGGCTTCGTGCATGACATCAGCGAACGCAAGGAAGCCGAGCGCGCCCTGCGCGAGAGCCAGAGGCGGCTCAAGACGATTACCGACAACCTGCCAGTGCTGATCGGTTACGTCGACACCGATCTGCGGTATGGCTTCGCCAATCAGGCGTACCACACCGTCTTCGGCATCGATCCGGCCGACATCATCGGACGCAAGGCGCAGGAAGTGCTCGTGCCCGACACGATGGCACGCGTGGCGCCCTACATGGATCGCGCCGGCGCGGGCGAGCAGGTGCAGTTCGAGAACGTGATCGCCATGGATGGCACCGAGCGCTATCTGCTGACGACCTACATCCCGCACGTAGATGAGGCGACCGGCAAGGTGCTCGGTTTCTACACGATGGGCGTCGACATCACCGAGCGCAAGCAGCTCGAACTACGGCTCGAAGAGCAGGCCATGCAGGACCCGCTTACCGGCCTGCCCAACCGGCGCGCGTTCATGGAGCGCCTGCCGCAGGCGATGGCGCGCGCCCGTCGATGGGGCAAGCCATGCGCGTTGATGTTCCTCGACCTGGACGGTTTCAAGAATGTGAACGACACGCTCGGCCACGAAGCGGGCGACGAATTGCTGCGCCAGTTCGCCGTGCGTCTTCTGGAGAACGTGCGCCAGACGGACACCGTCGCGCGGCTCGCGGGGGACGAATTCACGGTGCTGCTCGAATCGCTCGGCGACGGCATCGACGACGCGCGCGAAGTCAGCCGCCACATCGTCGAAGCAATGACGCAGCCCTTCCACATCGCGGGCCAGCAATTGACGATGACGACGAGCATCGGCATTTCGCTCTATCGCCCGGACAGCGGCTATAACGCCGACCACTTGCTGGCCGCCGCAGACGAAGCGATGTACGCCGCCAAGCGCGCAGGCAAGAACGGCGTGCAGCTCGCGCCCGAAGAGGCCTGAGCGCCGGCGCTCAGTCTTCCTCGACGAACACGACCTCGCGACCGCGCTTGATCGCCGGCACAAGCACGGCGATCAGTAGCAGCGCGGCCATCGCCAGCAGCGTGGCCGAGATCGGGCGCGTGATGAATACGGTCGGGTCCCCGCGCGACAACGACAGCGCGCGACGAAGGTTTTCTTCCAGCATCGGCCCCAGAATGAAGCCCAGCAACAGCGGCGCCGGTTCGCACTCCAGACGATGGAAGATGTAGCCGAGCAGCGCGAAGGGCAGCGTCAGCATCACGTCGAACAGGTTGTTCTGGATGCCGTACACACCGATCGCGCAGCACACCAGGATGCACGGATAGAGCAGCCGGTACGGCACGCGCAACATGCGGATCCAGATACCGATCAGCGGCAGGTTGAGCACCAGCAGAATGGCGTTGCCCACCCACATCGACGCGATCAATCCCCAGAACAGCGCGGGGTCGGTGTTCATCACCTGCGGGCCGGGCTGGATATTGTGAATGGTCATCGCGCCGATCATGAGCGCCATCACCGGGTTGGGCGGAATGCCCAGCGTCAGCATCGGGATGAACGAGGTCTGCGCACCGGCGTTGTTGGCGGACTCGGGGCCGGCCACGCCTTCGATGGCACCACGACCGAATTCCTGCGGCGTGCGCGAGAGCTTTTTCTCCAGCGAGTACGACGCGAAGGACGACATCAGCGCGCCGCCGCCCGGCAGCACACCGAGGATCGATCCGAGCAGCGTTCCGCGCACGACGGCGGGCGCCGCGCGGCGCATGTCGGTGCGCGTAGGCCAAAGGCTGGAGACCTTCTGCAGACTGGCCTCGCCCGCCTCGGCCTGTTCGAGGTTACGGATGATCTCGGCGAAGGCGAACAGGCCCATCGCCACCACCACGAAGTTGAAACCATCGGACAGTTCGGGCACGTCGAATGCAAAACGTTGTACGCCCGAATTGACATCGGTGCCGACCATGCCGAGCAGTAGTCCCAGCACGATCATGGCGAACGCCTTGAGCAGCGAACCATGCGCCAGGACCACCGCGCCGACCAGGCCCAACACCATCAGCGACACGTATTCGGCGGAGCGGAAACTCGTGGCGAATTCCGAAAGCGGAGTGGCGAAGGCCGCGATGAGGATCGTCGCCACCGTGCCAGCAAAGAAAGATCCGAGCGCAGCGATCGCCAAGGCCGCCCCCGCCCTGCCCTGCTTCGCCATCTGGTACCCGTCGAGACAGGTCACCACCGACGACGACTCGCCCGGCAGGTTCACGAGGATCGCCGTGATCGAGCCGCCGTACTGCGCGCCGTAATAGATGCCGGCCAGCATGATCAGCGCCGACACCGGCGACAGCGCATACGTCAGCGGCAGCAACATGGCGATGGTCGACACGGGCCCCAGCCCGGGCAACACGCCGACGGCAGTGCCGAACAGCGCGCCGATGAAGCAGTACATGAGGTTATTCAGCGTCAGCGCAGTTTCGAAACCGAGCGCCAGATGGTTGAGCAAGTCCATGATCAGGCCGAGGCAAGAGAAGCGCGTTCGCGGACGCGCGAAAGATCAAACACGATGAGCCGATGCGTCAGAACCGTGGCCACACGTTGAGCGGCAATTTGAGTCCGTAGGCGAACACCAGCACGGCCACCACCGTCAGCGCGATCGCGGCGACGAAGGCCTCGATCCAGTGCGGCTTGCGCTGCCCGGCCGTCGACACCATCACCAGCGCCCAGGACGCCAGGGCCAGTCCGCCTTTTTCAAGCAGCAGCGCGAATACCGCGATGGCCGCACAGATCGCCAGCAGCGGGCGCAGCGGAAAGCCGCGCAGCAGGCCTGCCGTCACCGGGGCACGCGCGCCCACCGCGAACACGGCAATGCCGAGCAGGACCAACACGCCGCCGAGCATGCGCGGGAAGAACCCCGGCCCCATGCGGGCGGCGGTGCCCATGTCATAAGCACCGGCACCAATGACAAAGGCAAGGCCGAAAAGGACGAATACGATTCCCGCAAGGGTGTCGCGGTTACGGGCGGGCAATAAGGTTTTCATGGCGGACACGGATGCGCGGGTAGCGCGCCGGAATGCGCGCAACACACACGCGGAAAAGGAATACGGACGGCAGGGTGAATGCGTCACCCTGCCGGTACATCATCAGTCGACCTTGGCGCCCGAGCGCTTGACGACCGGCGGCCAGTGGGTGAATTCGGCCTTCATCAACGCGGCGAACTCTTCCGGCGAGCCGCCAGCGGGCTCTGCACCGGCCGCTAGCAGCTTATTGCGGACATCGGGTTGCGCGAGGATCTGATTGATCGCGCGATTCAGGCGCGTGACCACATCCTTGGGCATGCTGGCCGGCGCAAGGAAGCCATTCCAGGTTGTCGCGTCGAATCCGGGGAAGCCCTGCTCGGCCACCGTCGGCACATCCGGCAAGGCAACCGAACGCTTGCCGTTGGACACCGCGATCAGCTTGACCTTGCCCGACTTGACCAGCGGCTGCACGTTCGACAACGCGGCAAAACCCATCTGCACTTCGCCCGCAGCCAATGCCTGCGCGGCGGGCGGGCCGCCGTTGAACGGCACGTGCAGCATGTACAGGCCGGCTTCCATCTTGAGCATTTCCATCGACAGGTGCGACAGCGAGCCGTTGCCGACAGAGGCATAGTCGAGCTTGCCGGGACGCGCCTTCACGTAGGCGATCAGTTGCTTGAGATTCGACACGCCCAGATCGCTGCGTACCGCCAGCACGTTGGGCTGCGTGGCGGCCAGGATGACCGGCTGGAGATCCTTGGCGGGGTCGTAGGGCAGTTTGGGGAACAGCGAAGGCGCGACCGTCAACGGGCCGTTGTAGCCGAGCAGCAGCGTGTGGCCGTCGCGCGCCTTGGCCACGACGTCGGCACCGATCGTGCCGCCGGCGCCGGCGCGGTTTTCGACCACGACCGGCTGGCCGAGCGAATCCTTGAGCCTGTCGCCGATCACGCGGGCAACGATGTCGACCGAACTGCCCGCCGGCGTCGGCACGACGATGCGAACGGGTTGCGACGGCCAGTTCTGGGCGTGGGCTGACGACAGCAACCCCGCCGCGGCGATGGTCGCAGCAACCATGCGCAGAATTTTCATGTTCGTGACTCCCTATTTGTCTTTATCGTGACAGATGCGCTGTGGCGGCGATGATAGCAGCTTGAGCGAGGCTCGCCGCCAATACGGCGGGCAAGCGGCGGCATGTCGGGCAAACTCTGGCACCGCGATCGGCCGATTCCGTTAAGCTAGGCACTCCCCGTCCGAGAGTTCTGGCCATGCAATTGATCGGCATGCTCGATTCGCCTTACGTTCGGCGCGTAGCCGTGTCGGCGGCGCTGATGGACCTTGCGTTCGAACACCGTTCGGTATCGGTGTTCCGCGACTTCGAGGCGTTCAAGATCGTCAATCCCATGGTCAAGGCGCCCACGCTGCTGTGTGATGACGGCGAAATCCTCATCGACAGCACGCTCATTCTCGATTACCTCGAAAACATGGTGGCACCGTCGCACCGGCTGATGCCCAGCGCGACATGGGTACGCCGGCGGGCATTGCACATCATCGGCGTAGCGCTGGTGGCGGCCGAGAAAACCGTGCAGTACATCTACGAGGTAAAGCTGCGGCCCGAGGACAAACAGTTCGAAGACTGGGTCGTGCGCATCACCAGCCAGCTCTCGCACGCGTGGGACCTGCTCGAACCGATGGCGGCCGGCGCCCATCCCTGGCTGATGGGTCAGCGCATGACGCAGGCCGACGTGACGCTGGCCGTGGCGTGGCGCTTCAATCAATTCTCGGTGCCCGGGCTGAGCGATCCGCAGCGCTATCCCGCGTTGGCAGCGTTCTCCGCGCGGGCCGAGCAGTTGCCGGCCTTCATCGCGTATCCCGTCGACCGGGAGTGACACGCCCGGCGAGGCCACCGGACGCGGGCGCGTCCGGCGTCTTCGGCCGCGCCTAGCCCTTGCGGCGGAAGATCAGATCCCACACGCCGTGCCCAAGGCGCAGGCCACGCGCTTCGAACTTGGTCAGCGGACGATAGTCGGGGCGCGGCGCGAACTCTTCGCAGGAATTCTCCAGGAGCGGCTCAGCGCGCAGGACCTCCAGCATCTGCATGGCATAGTCCTCCCAATCGGTGGCGCAATGCAGGTAGCCGCCGGGAGCCAGGCGACGCGCGAGTTCAGTGACGAACGCCGGCTGCAGGATGCGGCGCTTGTGGTGTTTTTTCTTCGGCCACGGGTCCGGGAAGAACACATGCACGCCGGCCAGCGAACCTTCGCCGATCATGTCGCGCACGATCTCTGTCGCGTCGTGCTGCATGACGCGCAGATTGGTGATCCCGTCCGCCTCGATCAGCTTGCACAGATTGCCCACGCCGGGACCGTGGACTTCGATGCCGATGAAGTCGGTGTCCGGGCGAGCCTTGGCGATCTCTGCCGTCGCCACGCCCATGCCGAAGCCAATTTCCAGCACCACCGGTGCGTGACGGCCGAACACGGCGTCGGTGTCGAGCCGCGCCGCGCGATAGGGAATGCCGTAGCGCGGCATCAACGCTTCGATGGCGCGCGTCTGCGCGTCGGACATGCGCCCCTGGCGCAGCACGAAGCTGCGGATCGGCTGGCGCGACAGGCGCGGGACGTCGTCGTCCATCGGCGGGGGTGAAGCGGTCATGAAACGAACCCCGTTCAGGAGCCGATCAGTCCGCCGGTCGGCGAACTGGGCGAAGCAGAATAGAACTTGCGCGGCATGCGCCCCGCGAGGAAAGCATCGCGCCCCGCCTCGACGGCCTTCTTCATGGCGCCGGCCATGCGCACCGGGTCTTGTGCCGCGGCGATGGCGGTGTTCATCAGCACACCGTCGCAACCCAGTTCCATGGCAATCGCAGCATCGGACGCCGTACCGACGCCAGCATCGACGATCACCGGCACGCGCGCCTGCTCGATGATGAGCTTGAGATTCCACGGATTCAGAATGCCCATGCCCGAACCGATCAGCGATGCCAACGGCATGATGGCGACACAACCGATGTCTTCGAGCATGCGCGCCTGGATCGGGTCGTCCGAGCAATACACCATGACCTGGAAGCCGTCTTTCACCAGCACGTCAGCGGCCTTGAGCGTTTCCGGCATGTTGGGGAACAGTGTGTGCTGGTCGCCGAGCACTTCGAGCTTGACCAGCGAATGTCCGTCCAGCAGTTCGCGCGCCAGTCGCAGCGTACGCACGGCCTCGTCGGCCGAATAGCAGCCGGCCGTATTCGGCAGATAGGTGAAATGCGACATCGGCACTGCGTCGAGCAGGCTGGGCGCTTTGGGGTCCTGCCCGATATTGGTGCGGCGGATGGCGACGGTGACGATCTGCGCCCCCGAGGCGTCGAGTGCCGCGCGCGTCTCGGTGAAGTCCTTGTACTTGCCCGTACCGACGAGCAGACGCGATGCGTAGCCCTTGCCGGCAATCAGCAGCGGATCATTCATAGGTGTGTGCTTCCGGAAAATGCAGCGCCGCGTCTCAGCCGCCGCCCACGGCGACGACGATTTCCAGGCGATCGCCCTCGGTCAGCGAGGTCGCAGCATGCAGACCGCGCGGCACGATGGCGCCATTGCATTCCACCGCCACGCGTTTGCCCGCCAGTTCAAGCGATTCGAGCAGACCGGCAACCGTCAGCGGCCCGAAGAACTGACGGCGCTCGCCATTGATGGAGAGGGTAAGCATGCGGCGACTCGCCCGCGAACGCGGCTCATCGAAAAATGGGAGCGGGGATTCTAGCACGGTCGCCGCCATGCTCCTCGCAGGGCTTGCGCGCATCGCCCGCCGTCGCCGTCACGCGACCGCCCATTTCCGCAGAAGCCCGATCGCGGTTCTAAGATGACATCTTGACCAGGTCGGCAGGCACTTGCATGCCTGCGAAACACCCGTCTCATGCGGCCGCCGTGCCGAGGGCGGCCCATTTCTTGCGAAGCCGGCGTAACCCGTTTTTTCCAAATGACCATGAAGTCACTCCGTCAGACCTTACCGGCGCTGATCGGCGCCACTTTGTTCGTCTCTCTCCCCGCACACGGCCAGGGCCGCCCCAGCGACCCTGCGTTCAAGAGCATGGCGTCGTCCCCGCAGAGCGGAAACGGCCGCTGGACAGGCTCATTGGGCTTTGGCATGACTATCAGCCGCGGCAACAGCAATTCCACGCAGGCTTCGCTGTCGGCCGACGCGGTGAGGGCATTGCGCGACAGCCGCATCGTCCTGCATGGTTTGTTCATCCGGAATACCAGCAACGGCGACACGACCGCGGATAACGATCTGGCCAGTGCACGTTATGAGCGCAACTTTGCGCAAGCGTGGTTCGGCTTTGGCGATGCGACGCTCGAACGCGATCCGTTCAAGGACCTGGAACTGCGCCAGACCTACGGCGCCGGTGCCGGTTATCGGCTGCTGCGCGCGGAGGGGCTGCAGTTGAACGTGTATGGAGGCCTGGCCTACACCTTCGAAGACAACAAGACCGCGTCGGACGCCAAGGGCATTGAACCGATGGTCGGCAATGATTTCACTTACGCGCTGTCGCAGACGGCCACGCTCTCTCAGCGCTGGGTGCTGTTTCCGAACACCGTCGGCCGGGGCGGCATTCGCTCGGTCTTCCAGGTCGATCTCAGCACCAAGATCACCGAGCGCTTCGGCTTGCAGCTTTCGGTGCTGAACAAATTCCGCGAGAAGGTCCTGCCCGGCGAGAAGAAGTCGGACACGATCATTTTCACGGGCATCACCGCCAATTTCTGACGCAACTCGCGCCGCGTGCCGGTTGAGGCGGGCAGCCGATTTCCGTACAATCGGCTTCTCTTAGCTCCCGGCCTGTTGCGTCGGCGGGCCGCCCGAGCGGGCGTCGTATAATGGTAATACCCTAGCTTCCCAAGCTAGAGCCGTGGGTTCGATTCCCATCGCCCGCTCCACGAATTCCGGCGACAAACACTGATCGCCAAACAAAAAGCCAGGCTTTCCGAGCCTGGCTTTTTGTTTATCAAGTCCCATCCGGTCGCAGCGAAACCCAGTGATCACTTCGAGGCACGGTCGCGCGTCTTGCGCGCACCCTTCTGCCCAGCCCTCCAATGCGCAACCAGGATCAATTCCACCGGTGAACCGGACCGATCCGCATGACCCGTCCGTCACGCACAACAGATTTTGATTACTACGAAATCGGACTTTGTCGCAGACACTTGAACACCCGGTTAAGTGGCTGCGGCGCCTGATTTATGTCAGCTTTGGGCGCATTCTCAGATCATAGGATCGTCCCATACAAGCGGTGTTTCCTTGCTTGCGCAACAGCGTTTCCAAGCCGCACCGCACGCGAACAAGTGATTGGGGCTCACACATGAAAAATGATATCGAACGGTCTGGAATGGACCAATCGACACAGCCGCCGTGGCCGGCCGGGCCGCGCCGATCTGCGGCACACCGGCGGATCGGATGCGAAGGCCGCCTTCCACAAGCTGGATGGGGTCCAGCCCTGAATCCTTCGACACCAACCTGAATAGCACCGCGGCGCAGGCCAGTGTGGGTGTCTTGGAGCAATTCGCGAAGATCTCAATCTCTTTACTACTGCCGGCTGCAACCGCATCGCTCTGCCGCGTTGCGCCGCAATCCGGCTGTGACGACTTGAGCGGGCAGGGCACTCGAAGCGTGCCCCGTTTTTGCTGACTGGGCATCCGCCCTATTCTGCTTGCCGTTTTGCCCACGCACACAGAATTCCGGGGAGGCGTACGGGGGTACCGCCATGCATGACAAATCACTATCCCAATTGCTTTCGGCTCTGGATGGGCTTCCGTCCATTGCCGTCGAGACCGTGTCAGAGACGGCCGCACACGAAAGATGTGCGGCGTCCCTCGAAATCGCACTCAAGGTCGAAGATACCTCCATGCTCCTGAAGGTATCCAGGTGCCCGCACCCGTCTCCAGACTACGTTAGAGAAGTGGCGGCGAGATATTGCTACGTTGACGAAACGAAGCAGACGACCACGCAACCATTCTTCCTGGCGAGAACAATCGCTCCGGCCACCCGACGATTGCTGGAGGCTTTGCGCGTCGGGTATTACACATCCAAGGGCGAATTTCTCTTCCCGGCGCCTCGCGGCCATGCCTACATGCTGAAGCCCGCGCCGCAAGTCCACGAGCATTCCATGCGCCTGTTTGCAGGACGGCGCAGAGATCTTCTGCACACCTTGCTGTGCTGTCACGTCGATACGTATTTCCACGCGAAGGATGTCGTGACCCAGGCGGGAGTCAGTCGCACAACGACTTCCGAGACGTTGCACGAACTGGAGCGTCTAAAGCTCGCCGAGCCTTACGGCCGAGGCCCCATGATGAACTGGCGCTTGAGCGATCCGGGAAAGCTCCTTGACCTGTGGGCCCACCTGAAGAGGCGGCCTCCACGGGAAATGCAGGCTTACGCGCTCCCCGCGCCGGACTATGCAACCCGGCTCCGCGACGTCGCGTCAATCTTCGATAAGTACAAGGTGCGATACGGCGTGTGTCACGAATCGGCCGCGCGAGCGTACCTTTCGTGCAGCCGGCCGGTCCCCGAAATCCGCGTCCGCGTTGCGCCCGATATCAACGTCTACAAGGCCCTGGCCGAACTGGACGCCGCCTCGTCGAAAAACATGCAGCCGAACCTTCTGATTGTTGAAGCGGAATCCAACGGGGTACTTCAACATCGGGGCGAGGTGAACGGAATATGGCTGACGAGCCCGGTCCAGACTTACCTCGACCTGGCCCTTGAGGGCTCTCGTTACACGGCGCTGGCCGCAGCCTTGCGCCATGTGCGCATAGGGTGCTGAGACTATTGCGGCAACACCGCTCGCCAATGCTGCTCAGCGCGCGGTTCGATGCGTGCGCGCCAGGCTCATGAAGGCGCGCACGTATTCGATATCCGCGTCGGCCTCGCGGATGCCGAGGAAAATCTGCTTCGGCACACCATCCTTGCCGAGCCGCACCGGCGCCACGTCGACTTTTTCGGCGTATTCCTCCACCAACCACCTTGGTAGCGCCGCCACGCCGCGGCCGCTGGCGACCATCTGCAACATGATGTCGGTGGTCTCGATGGGTTTGTGGCGTTTGGGGCTGATGCCGGCCGGCGTGAGGAACTGCGTGTAGATATCGAGTCGATCGAGCGGCACCGGATAGGTGATCAGCGTTTCGCTTGAGAGCTGCTCGGGGCGAACGTAGCGCGCCTTGCGCAGCGGATGCGACGGGCCGACCACCAGCACCTGTTCGTAATCGAACACCGGCTCGAAATGCAGCCCGTTGCGGTAGAGCGGATCGGGCGTGACGAGTACATCGATCTCGTAGCCGAACAAGGCGCCGATGCCGCCAAACTGGAATTTCTGCTTCACGTCGACATCCACGTCGGGCCACGCGGCGAGGTACGGCGACACGATCTTCAGCAGCCACTGGTAACACGGATGGCACTCCATGCCTATGCGCAGCGTGCCGCGTTCGCCCTGTGCAAATTGCCGGATGCGTTGTTCGGCCAGCGACAACTGCGGCAGCAGGCGATTGGCGACAGCAAGCAGGTACTCACCCGCCTGCGTGGGCCGCAGACTGCGCCCTTCGCGATGCCAGATCGCCACGCCAAGGTGGTCTTCGAGCTTGCGCATCGTGTGACTGAGCGCCGATTGGGTGAGATGGAGCTCGGCTGCCGCAGCGGTGAGCGAGCCCTGCTGTTCGACTTCGCGGATGATCGCCAGATGGATGCGTTCGAGGATTGGCATGGGGATTTATACGTGAACGTTTTTCATCGATGAATGAAATAAAACCATTTTTATTCATTGTTCGGTGATTTTACGATCGTGCCACTACCGATCCCCACTGGCAACGATCATGACAACAACGCACAACCTCGGCTTTCCGCGCATCGGCGCGAAGCGCGAACTGAAATTCGCGCTGGAGTCCTACTGGAAAGGGCAGTCCTCGCGTGATGAGCTCAAGGCGGCAGGCGCACAGTTGCGCCGCCGTCATTGGCAGGACCAATCGGCGCTCGACTTTGTGCCCGTCGGCGACTTCGCCTTCTACGACCACGTGCTCGACATGAGCTTTACGCTGGGCAATCTGCCCGAACGCGTTCAGGACTTTCACGGCGACGCGCTGGACAATTACTTTCGCGTGGCCCGTGGACGCTCGGCGCAATCCGCCGACGAACATGCCCACTGCTGCGGGGGCGTCGCGGCGGGCGAGATGACCAAATGGTTCGACACCAACTATCACTACATCGTCCCGGAGTTCAGCGCCGACACGCAGTTCAAG
The DNA here is from genome assembly GCF_041807905.1 of Uliginosibacterium sp. sgz301328. Classification (NCBI taxonomy): domain Bacteria; kingdom Pseudomonadati; phylum Pseudomonadota; class Betaproteobacteria; order Rhodocyclales; family Zoogloeaceae; genus Uliginosibacterium; species Uliginosibacterium sp. sgz301328. The sequence continues at coordinate 111,698 of NZ_JBGVSA010000010.1, read as the reverse complement.
CTCGACGCAACACGCCTGCTCGAACAGTTGCGCGAAGCGCGCGAGCAGGGCGTCAAGGCCAAGCCAGTCATCATCGGACCGGTGACGTACCTGGCCATCGGCAAAGCAAAGGACGGTTCCGATCGCCTCGCCCTGCTCGATCGTCTGCTTCCCGTCTATGCGCAGCTCCTGGCGGTACTCGCCGAACAAGGCGTGGAGTGGGTGCAGATCGACGAGCCGATTCTGGTCACGGAGCTCGATGGCGACTGGCGCCATGCATACACCACGACGTATCACGCGCTCAAGTCAGCCCCGGTCAAGCTGTTGCTGGCGACCTACTTCGGCCCGCTGCGGGAGAACCTCGAATGGGCGGTCAAGCTGCCGACCGCAGGCATCCACCTCGACGCCGTGAATGCGCGCGACGAAGTGCAGATCACGCTGAACTACCTGGCCGGCCACAAGGTGCTGTCACTGGGCGTGATCAATGGCCGCAATATCTGGAAGACGGATCTGTGCGCGACGCTCGACTGGCTGGAGCCGGTGCGCGATCGCCTGGGCGAGCGCCTGTGGATCGCACCGTCATGCTCGCTACTGCATGTACCGGTGGATCTGGACAGCGAACAGCAACTCGACGACGAGATCAAATCGTGGCTCGCATTCGCCAAGCAGAAGCTCGATGAGCTTTCGGTGCTGGCCACTGCGCTGGATGCAGGCCGCGAGGCGGCCGCCGACGCACTGTCCGCCAACCGCGCCGCCTGCGAAGCACGCCGCACGTCGCCACGCGTCCACAACCCGGCAGTGAAGATCGCCGTGACGGAAATCGATGCGCGCCTCGGACAGCGCAAGAGTCCCTACCCTCAACGAGCCGCCAGGCAGGCCGCATTGCTCGCCCTGCCGAAATTCCCCACGACGACGATCGGCTCCTTTCCCCAGACGGCCGAGATCCGACTCGCGCGCAGCCAGTTCAAGGCTGGCGAAATCGACGCGACGAACTACAAAGCCGCAATGCGCGCCGAGATCGCTCGCGGCGTACGCGAACAGGAAGCGCTAGGACTGGACGTCTTCGTACATGGCGAGGCCGAGCGCAACGACATGGTCGAGTATTTCGGCGAACAACTCGCAGGCTATGCCTTCAGCCAGTTCGGATGGGTGCAGTCCTACGGTTCGCGCTGCGTGAAGCCGCCGATCCTGTTCGGCGACATCAGCCGCCCAAAGGCGATGACGATCGAGTGGATCAGCTACGCGCAATCGCTGACCTCAAAGCCCATGAAGGGCATGCTGACCGGGCCGGTCACCCTCCTCAATTGGTCCTTCGTTCGTGATGACCAGCCGCGCTCGGTGTCGTGCAAACAACTGGCGCTGGCGATCCGCAAGGAAGTGCGGGACCTCGAAGCGGCTGGCGTGCGCATCATCCAGATCGACGAAGCCGCGCTGCGGGAAGGTCTGCCGCTGCGCAGGTCGCAATGGAGAGCGTACCTCGACTGGGCAGTGGAATCGTTCCGCATTGCCGCCAACGGCGTAGAAGACGAAACGCAGATCCACACCCATATGTGCTATTCGGAGTTCAACGACATCATCGCGTCGATTGCAGACATGGATGCCGACGTCATTACCATCGAGACGTCGCGCTCGCACATGGAATTGCTCGATGCCTTCGATGACTTCAATTACCCCAACCAGATCGGCCCCGGCGTGTACGACATCCACTCGCCCAACATTCCGAGCGAACAGCACATCGTCGCGCTGATGAAAAAGGCCGCCGAGCGCGTGCCGGCCGAGCGGCTGTGGGTCAATCCGGACTGCGGTCTCAAGACGCGGCAATGGAGCGAAGTCATTCCCGCCCTCTCCAACATGGTTGCCGCTGCGAAGACCCTGCGCGCCACGGTCGCCTGATCATCTCATTTCACCAATACCCCCGGCCAACATGCCGGGGCTTCGTTCCACGGAGGCCACACATGTTTGAACGCGCCCGCTATGCCGTCGACCAGATCGACCCCGAGGTATTTGCCGCCATCGAGCAAGAGAACCGGCGGCAGGAGGATCACATCGAGCTCATCGCCTCCGAGAATTACACCTCGCCCGCCGTGATGGCGGTGCAAGGCTCGCAACTCACCAACAAGTACGCCGAGGGTTATCCGGGCAAGCGCTATTACGGCGGCTGCGAATACGTGGACATCGTCGAGCAGCTCGCCATCGACCGCGTCAAGGCGCTCTTTGGGGCCGATGCCGCTAACGTCCAACCGAACTCCGGCTCACAGGCCAACCAGGGCGTGTTCTTCGCCGTACTCGAGCCGGGCGACGCGATCATGGGCATGAGCCTCGCCGAAGGCGGACACCTCACGCATGGCATGCCGCTCAACATGAGCGGCAAGTGGTTCAACGTGGTGAGCTACGGACTCGACGCGAACGAGGACATCGATTACGCAGCGCTCGAGCGCCAAGCGCGCGAATGCAAGCCGAAGCTGATCATTGCGGGGGCGTCGGCGTTCGCGCTGCGGATCGACTTTGAACGCATCGCGCGGGTGGCACGTGAAGTCGGCGCGTACTTCATGGTCGACATGGCGCACTACGCCGGGCTCATCGCGGCGGGCGTCTATCCCAACCCTGTGCCGCACGCGGACTTTGTCACCACGACCACGCACAAGAGCCTGCGCGGCCCACGCGGCGGGGTGATCCTGATGCGCGCCGAACACGAAAAGGCCATCAACTCGGCGATTTTCCCGGGCATTCAGGGCGGCCCGCTGATGCACGTGATCGCCGGCAAGGCGGTGGCTTTCAGAGAGGCGTCGTCACCTGAATTCAAGGACTACCAGCAGCAGGTCGTGAAGAACGCCACCGCGTTGGCAGGCACGCTGATCGAGCGAGGGCTGCGCATCGTCTCGGGCCGGACCGAAAGTCATCTCATGCTCGTCGACCTGCGCGCAAAGGGCATCACCGGCAAGGACGCCGAGCGGCTGCTCGGGCGGGCGCACATCACGGTCAACAAGAACAGCATCCCGAACGATCCAGAAAAGCCTTTCGTCACTTCCGGCATCCGCCTCGGCACACCGGCCATGACGACACGCGGCTTCCGTGAGAACGAAGCGCGCCTGGTCGGGAATCTGATCGCTGACCTGTTGGACAATGGTGGCAACGACACCACGATCGAGGCGGTTCGTGCGAAAGTACAGGCCCTGACGCAGCGCTTTCCCGTCTATCGCTAGCGTCTCCAACACCGGCCCTGCCGGCTGGGGCGAATGGGCGCAAGTGCGCCCGCCCTAGCCACGCAGCGCCCGCACAGCGGATGCATCACCTTGGAAATCTACAACCGCCGGATCCATATCCGTGAGTTCAGCCTGCCGGTGCTCATCGGCTTCTACGACATCGAACGCCAGTGTCCACAACGCGTGCTGATCGACGTCGAACTGCGGCTCGCCCCGCTCACGGGCACGATGGCCGACGACGTATCCGCTACCGTCAACTACGACCTATTGCATCGCGGCATCCCCAAACTCGTCGCCGGGCGGCATTTCAATCTGCAAGAGACGCTGTGCCACGAAATCCTGGCACTGTGCGCGAGCCTCGATGGTGTGAGGGGCGCACGTGTATGGGTCCGCAAGCCGGACATCTACGCAGACTGCGAGAGCGCCGGCTACGAGGCAGAGGTGGGCATCCCGGAGTAGATTCGTCCGCCCCAAAGTCCCTTGCATGACGAAAGATCAGGGACGGGAATGGACATGTCGCGTTGCGCGACCATCACGTCCATGTATTGGCGGCATGCACACCGGGCGCTATTCAAGGACGTCTGTTTGAACAGTGCCGAACGTGCCGGGCTGTAGAAGCTTATTGTCGGGGAGCGAATATCCTGCCGGCCCAGCTTGGCGGCTCGGTGTAGAAAACGTGGCTGATCTTGCTGACGCTTCCAAATCGGAAACCATGGTGCTGCGCCAGGACACTCAGGCTCTTTCTCGAAAACAGGCTTACATGACCATTTCTCGGCGCAGCGTACGCCCACGTCAAACGGCTACTGGCGCGGATATTCTCGTCATTTAGCAGAGTCGAAAAGAAGACAATCCCCCCTGGACGGAGAACGCGCCGAAGGTCTTCCATCAGCATATGGGGATCGGTGGAATGTTCAAACACCTCGAACGCCGTAACGAAGTCGAACGAAGCCGCGGGATCGATTGTGCTATCGCCTCCGAAAGGATCATAGGAGCATGACCGCCAACCGCGCTCCCGCAGGATCGCCGACATCAAACCGTTGCCGCCCCCAAAATCGAGGTGGCGTACTTGAAGCTCCCTCACCCGCTCTCCAAAGCTCTCATTCAGAAATGTCGCATTGATCAGAGGACGACGCTGCAAATAGTCCGGATCAGCGAGGTGATACTCATCGTTGTAGACGCGACGAGAGAGTTCTTCCTTCGTCCACGCCATCATGTCGGGGGCGAAACAGAAGTCACATGCGGAACAGCGTGCATAGTAGATTGCGATCCCACTGGGGACCGGAGGCACGCCGTCTCCCATCTCGCACGACTTGTTGAAGTCGACGACGTCGAACAACGCACTGCGCCCTTCACAGACAGGGCAAATCAATGGATCTTTCATTGGTCTCCGAGCGGAAAATTGGCGCGTCTTCCGCTGTACTCCTTCAATTCGGTGGTCGATGCCCGTACGGTGCATTGCTTGCAGCCGCTGTCGCGCTTGTTGCTTCTGACGCGCACATTGTGGTTGTGATCACGACGGAAGAGCATCGTTGACAGCTCTTGCAACGCGCTTGGTATATGTCAAGCCAATGGACAAATCGCCCCCCTCAAAGAGCACGCCGCGCGCAGAACGACACTACGTACACAATATGTGGCTGATTGGAGCGCTGCGTTCTTTCCGCTGTGGGGCACAGCGGTATGCAAATTGCCGTCGACTCGGCTCCGCCATGCGAACCAGTCTTTCATCGGATCACACGATTCGTGGCGAGCTTGCTCGACGTTCCGATCGCGCCTTTCACGCCAGCCAATGCATGAGGCCGACGCAGCGAGTACGAAGCCAGGCGCGCCGGCAAGGGATACGTTCACATTGATTGAGCGACGCCGCGGCGAATTACGCCCGGGTCACGCTTGCAGATCGCCGATCAGGCGAGCACGTGCGTCCTTGTAGAGTTCGCTGCCAACGCCGGCGCATACCGCCGCGTGCACGAGATTCGACACGAGATCGTCGTCCGGCCCCGTTGAAGCGCGGGGCTGTATGGGCAGGCTCGAGAAGATGCACGACAGGCATTTGGCGTCGACAGAATGGTCGGCGTAGCCGGGCCTGCGTTCTGCGATATCCGCCAACAGCGCCGAAGGTGCGCCGTCGCCGCGCGCCATTTCGGCGTTGAGGTGGATACCCTCTTCCCACAACAACAGGCGCGCCAGTCGCGCCAGGCGCCCTTCGGAAGACAGCCCCGCGAAAAGGGATTCGCGCGACGCCAGCCAGCCTACGATCTCATCCGGCGGCATGGGGCGCGCGACAGCGTAGCCTTGCACCAGGTCGGGTCCAAGAATAGGCAGCGCCTGCAGCAGATCTTCGTCTTCCACGCCTTCGATCACCACCGGCTTGCCCAGCGAATGTCCCAGGCGCGTGAGCTGGTAGATGAAACGCATCATGTCCCAATGGTCGCCGCCCCTGCTGGATGCGATGTTCTGATCGATCTTGATGGCGTCGAAGGGAAAGTCACGCAGGCGGTTGAGGCTGCCATATCCGGCGCCCAGGTCGTCGAGCGCGATGTGCACACCAAGCGAGCGGAAGCGTTCGATCTCCTCCGGTACCGAAACGCCCGCCGGCAATGCGCCGCTTTCGAGCAGTTCGAGCGTCACGGCACTCGGATCGCCGCCGTATTCGACGAGAGCCGCACGCGTGGCTTCGAAATAGCGGATGTCGGCCAATGCCGCAGGGGGCAGGTTGATCGATACGGCCAGATCGGCGCCCTGCTGCAGCCAGCGTGCGCGCCACGTCATGACTTGCCGCAACCCGCGGACGTAGAGGACAAAGTAGTCCTCCGGCTGCAGGGCACCGAGAAACTGCCCCGGTCCAAGCAGGCGGTCGCCATCACGCAGTCGCGCCAGCGCTTCGACTTTGGTAACGCGCCGCTCGCGCAGGTCGAGCAACGGCTGAAAGTGCATTTCGAGCGCGTCCGTGCGCAGCAGCGACTGCCAACGCTGGCGGATGAGGTACGGCACGTTCTCGGTACAGCCTTTCTGGCGCCAGATGCGCGCCAGGGCAAGTTCGACCAAGGCTTGGACGAGGGTGATGAAGTCTTGCTGCGCGGGCCCGGAATAGCCGCCGGGCATGGCGCTGTAGAGCACCAGATTGAGCATCGGTGCGCCGTCCGGGCCGTGCAGCGGAATCGCGATCATGGAGCGAAAGCCCGCTTCAGCGGCGAAATCGCGCCACAGGGTCATGCGGGGGTCGGTCGAGATATTGATCGAGCGCTGCACCTGTCCGGTGCTCCATGCCAAGCCGATCGGCCCCTGCTCCGAGGCACGGCTCGCCTCGGGGCTTCGCTCGAGCTTCGAGCATTGGTGCATGTAGCGGGCCACCGCCTCGCCATGGGCGTCCACGACGTGAAACCCACCCAGCGCATCCGGGTATCCGACGGCACAATCGGCAACGCTCGGGATTTCGCCCAGCATGTTGACGGCGACGTCGATGACGCCAGCGTAGCTGTCGACGTCGGCAATGGCCCGCGTCATCGACAGAATGAGATCGCGGCGTGCGTCACGCACCTCGTTGTACGTTTCGGTCTGGTGATACAGCCCGAGGTTGAGGCGATGGGTCAGCACCGCGAGGCCTTCCGCATGGACGGCCGGATCGACCGCTGCGCGAATGGCGTTGGTCAACGCTTCAATGCACAGAACCGCGTCGTCCTGCTCGAGCCCGAGCTGCACATGCACGCTGCCGATGCGACGAGCCGCGTCGCGATGGGCGACGGCGGTCAAGCCCGGCTGGAGCAGGAAATCGAGGTGTTGGCGCAGGACACTCGCGACGTGACGCGTCTCATCCGCCGAAAAGCTCTCGAGCAATGACCGGATGAAGGGGGATGCCTTTGCCCTGGACAGGAAACGTTCTGCGATGGCATCCATGCTCGGCGCCATGGCTGAGGCCAGATCTTTGAGGGCGGTGTCGACCTGCAAGCCGTACAGATCAGAACACGTGTCGTTGGAGAGAGTTGGGGGGGTATTTTTATTCATGCCAGTAAGTCTCGATATTCGGACCGATTCGATTACCGGCGATGAATGGGCGAGCAATTCTGAATACCAGCTATCGCCCACAATTAATTCGCACCTGGAATCGATCCAGACAACAGGAACCCGCCGTCATTGCGGCGCATACCGACCGTCATTCATGGCCCCCGCGTGGCGACGGCCTTTTCGAAGGGGAATCCTACGGGTCCGCACGCTGTGTTTTTGTTGACATCGATTAAGTCTGACGGGGCGTGTTTGTCAAATTCTGGCAACAACAGTAATCGTTTCAGTGATTTAGTAGGAAACATCTTAGTTATGCACCAGAACCTTCACAGGACGCATTCGTTCGAACCATAAATCGCCGGCTTATTTCGAAAAATGAATTCGCGTCTATTGCGAATAAAACGAACATTATTTTCCATTGATTCATTTCGATAAACTCAGTCGCGCGGAATCTGATCAGCGAGTCGATTTGAATTTCACTTTCTCAACTTGAATAATGGGCAGCGTCGGGAAGAATCGTCCAACCCGGCTGGCATTGAATTTATTGCGATCGTGGGGAACGCCCGGCCGACGACACGGCCCAACCAACGGGCCCAGGCCGCATCGGCAGCGGTCTTGGAGCCTGCTTCCGTCCAGCAGGCGTATTGCATGCCGCATCGCTACGCAGACACATCAGCCGTCACGCCGTCTGCATACTATGTTTCAGTCATCGGTCGTCACGACCGCGAGTAACGCACCGGCCATCGTCCTGCTTCGGTAGCGCGCGGGCGCCGGGCAGAGAGGAGAGAATGTCGCGCTTCGCCCCCCTTAATCCTGCATGGACCTGGCAAGTACCCCTTCTTGCGTGGGCTTCGATGTTGACGCCGTCCGGCGCGACGCTTGCAACAGTCATAGCGGCCATCCTTCTGGGCGGCACGGTTTTCGCCGCCGTTCACCACGCGGAAGTCGTGGCGCATCGCATCGGCGAACCGTTCGGCACGCTGGTGCTCGCGGTGGCGGTGACCGTTATCGAGGTCGCGCTGATCGTGTCGGTGATGATCTCCGGCGGCGCGGCAAAGGCTGCGTTGGCACGTGACACGGTGTTTTCGGCCATCATGATCGTGTGCACCGGCATCGTCGGCCTGTGCTTGCTCCTGGGGGGCATCCGCCATCGTGAGCAGGATTTCCATCTCCAGGGCGCGACGTCGGCCATGGGGGTCCTGGCGGCCCTGTCGGTGCTGTCGCTGGTGTTGCCCAACTACACGAGCAGTCAGCCCGGGCCGGCCTGGTCGCAGCCGCAATTGGCCTTCTCGGGCTTTGCCGCGCTCGTGCTGTACGGCATGTTCGTTTTTGTACAAACCATCCGCCACCGCGATTATTTCTTGCCGGTGGACGACACGGCCGGCGACGAGACCTCGCACGCTAAGCCGCCAAGCAAACGCCAGACCTGGGAGAGCGGCGTCTTGCTGATGGCCTGTCTGGTTGCCGTGGTCGGGCTGGCCAAGAAGCTGTCGCCGGTCATTGAAGAGGCCGTCGTTTCGGCTGGTGCGCCGGCGGCACTGGTCGGTATCGTCATCGCCGCATTGGTGCTGTTGCCGGAGGGGCTGGCGGCAGTACGGGCAGCACAGGCCAATCGCCTGCAGACAAGCCTCAATCTCGCGCTCGGGTCGGCACTGGCCAGTATCGGACTGACCATCCCGGTGGTGGCCGCGATCTTCATCGTCACCGGCCAACCACTCATCCTGGGGCTGGAGGCCAAGGAGACCGTGCTGCTGGCGCTGACGCTGTTGGTCAGCACGATATCGCTCAGCACCGGACGCACGACGATCCTGCAGGGAACGGTCCATTTGATGATTTTTGCGGCATTTCTCTTTCTTTCGGTGGTGCCCTGACAAGACCCGCGGGCGTTGGCCGCGGACAAAGGAGCCTCGATGCAGAGCCGTCGTATCTCGTTTGCGCTGATCGTGGCGTTCGTCGCGTGGGCGATGCTCTCACCCGCCACGCTTTCGACTGCCACGCACGCCGCGCTGGCCTTCTGCTCGAAGAATTTCAGCTGGCTCTACCTGTGGCTGGTGTTCTCGATGGTGGTGCTGTGCCTGTGTCTGGCGTTTGGACGCTTTGGGAACATCCGGCTGGGTGACGACGACGAAGAGCCCGCGTTCTCGCGCGGCTCGTGGTTCGCAATGCTGTTCGCCGCCGGCATGGGCATCGGCCTGGTCTTCTGGGGCGTGGCAGAGCCGCTGTCGCATTTCCTCAAACCACCGCCGGGTGTGATTGCGCAGACGGCGGACGCGGCCGGTGCGGCCATGCGCTACACGTTCTTCCACTGGGGGGTGCATCCGTGGGCGATGTATTCAATCGTGGCGCTCGCCATCGCTTTCGCACAGTTCCGCCTGGGCAAGCCCAGCACCATCGAAGCAACGCTGTCAGGATTGCCGCAGTGGTTGCAGGGTCGATGGCATGCGGCCATCGACGTGCTGGCGACACTTGCCACGGCCTTCGGCGTGGCAACGTCGCTCGGCATGGGCGCGCTGCAGATCAACAGCGGCCTGGCCCGCGTATTTGACGCGCCCATCAGCCCGACGACGCAGATCGCGATCATCGTGATCACAACGGCGATATTCATTACCTCGTCGATGTCGGGCGTGGAACGGGGCATCAAGTGGCTGTCGAACATCAACCTCGTGCTTGCCCTGCTCTTCGCGCTGACCGTTTTCATCATCGGCCCGACAGTGGCCATTCTCGACACCTTCACCAACACGCTCGGCGGCTATGTCACCGAACTGGTGCGCATGAGCCTGCGCTTGACACCGTTCCGCAACGACCCGTGGGTGACCGACTGGACGGTGTTCTACTGGGCATGGTGGATTTCGTGGTCACCCTTCGTCGGCATGTTCATCGCCCGCGTGTCGCGCGGACGCACGATACGGGAGTTCGTGATCGGCGCGATGCTGGTGCCGAGCCTGGTCAGTTTCATGTGGTTCTCGGTGTTTGGCGGAACGGCGCTGAACCAGGAGATCTTCGGCACCACGCCCCTGGCCGCAAAGGCAGTTCAGGATGCGTCGGTCGCGATGTTCGATCTGTTCGCCACACTGCCGCTCACGACCGCACTGTCGGTCGTGGCAATCGTGCTGGTATCGATCTTCTTCATTACCTCGGGCGACTCGGCCACCTTCGTATTGGGCATGCTGAGCGACAACGGCAATCCTCATCCGTCGACCAGGCTCAAGCTCGGATGGGGCGTGCTGGTGGCGCTCATTGCGATCAGCCTGTTGCTGGTCGGTGGCCTGGAAGCCATCCAGACGGCAACAATCGTGATTGCCCTGCCGTTTGCGATCGTCATCGCACTGATGGCGTACTCGCTATGGCGCGAGCTTGCGCAGGAAGCCGACCGCATGGAAAAGGCCGAACGCGAACTGCGACGCAAGATCCGCAAGCTGATCTGAGTCGTCAGCGCAGGATGAAGCACCGCACAACAAATGCGATCGGCATGTGAATGGACGCGAACATCGACGGTAGGCGCAACGGCTTGAGCAGCATTTTCACGGCTTGCGGGATGGGATAGCTGCGGCGCACACGGCGGTTGACGCGCGTGAGCAGATCGGCAAAAGCCTTGCCGTCACGCGCTTCGTTCGGATGGCAATGATTGAAGGCATGCCAAAGACCGATCTCGGCGTCGCTCTTGCGCGCCTCGACCAGGCGCCGGCCGATGGTGCCGGCAACGCGACGGCGGCTGTTGCGCTCGATGTCGTTGTAGCGGTTGAAGTAGCGGTAGAAGTGCTTGTAGTGGCGCACTTCATCACTGCGGATATGCGTGACGAGTTGGCGCAGGAAGGGTTCTTCGGTCAGGTCGTAGATGGCACGGTAGTACGTCGAGGTCCCCGTCTCGACGACGCAGCGCGCAGCCATCTCGAGCCCACGGCTGGGCTCGAACTCATCGACCGTGCACAGTTTCGAGTATTCGGCAAAGAAACCGTCGTAGGCAGCCTGCCAGTCGAATTCGGGCCACACTCGATTCACATAGGCACGCAGGGCGCGGCCGTGCTGGACTTCTTCCTTTTCCCAGTGCCCGGATAGCCAGGCAACCACTTCTGGATCGCCCTCGAAGTATTCGGCGAGGTTCGCCGCGTAAGTATCCGAAGCGATTTCGATGAAAGACGAGGCCGCCAGCAGATACAGCATGTCCCGATCATGGCGAATGCATGATCGGTCGATGCTCGAAAAATCCAGATCCTCGATTCGCCAGGGCAAAGAAGAGGGACTATGACCAAGCACGGTGCATTCCTCCATCCAATCCGCGCAGCCAATGAACGCAGCTCTATGGCTTTGTCCGCGTGAACACCCAACAGTTTCAGTTGTATGTCAAAACGCAGGAATCGGACAGAAGATGACGCTGACGGGCCTCTTATGGCAAATGGGTGGCAGGACGGGCGGCGCGGATGGAGCCCGCGCCGCAAACGCCCGGCGTCAGGTCAACGGCCACCACTCATAGTGCGACACGTGCATATCCTGGACAGGATTGTCGACCCGGCCACTCTTGCGTCGCTGCTGAGCACGGAGTTCGGCCAGGTATCCGTCGCGCTCAAGGTCGTCCTCGCTGACGTACGTGCCGTGCGCGGCGAATGATTGGTCTTTGACGATTGCGGTTCGCGGATCCTTGCTTGCCATGATGCTCTCCCAAGGGTTCGGCCGATCAGGATCGATCAGCCTTGTCTGACTTTACGACCGTGATGGAAGTCATTTGCATAGGGGTTTGCGGCAGCGCGGAATTACCCGAATGACCGGTCACAACCCCTTCTGGAAGGGAATGACCGTAAGATTTTTCGACAAAACAATCGGTTAAATGAAGTCTGCTTCAACCCATCAGGGTCGCTAGGGATTCCAGCAAGAGGGAAAACGATAGGAGGTAATATGAGCGCTTGCGGCTCGGTGACCAGCGCGATCGGCGGGTCAGGCGGGGATCGGCAAATGGACAAGACCCGCCGCCAGGGCGGGCCTTACACCATTAACCGTCACAAGGGGACGATCAGACCAGGTTGTTGAACAACATCGCGCGCGCAATTTGCGCTTCTGCGTGTTGCAGGCCGAGGGTACCCGGCATGGCATCGCTGACGTGGGTCAGCTCGGCGACGAAGCCAGCGCGTTCGCGCTCTTCAGCGCCTTCGTAGGAACGGCGGGTAGCGAGACGGTCGAAGAAGTTGAAGGTCGGTGCCATGATAAAAGCCTTTCGGTGACTATTGGTTAAGGGTTTTGTACGCGTTGTGCGTAGCACCAATAGTACGGATCGGCCCAGGCGCTGCCCAATTCGAGTGTTTGATTTTTCTATAAGGCGCTTTTAATACGGGCGCCGTCCGGCGAGAACGAAATGCTCGCGTTCGGACTTATTGTTTTTAAAATTCAAACACTTAAAAGAAAACGTCCTTATGCACCGGGCATGATGCCAAACGGGCATTGCGGGAAGGAGGGCTCTTAGAACTTTTTAATGGCGCCATAAAGACGCCATTCATTTCAGTCTATCTGCACAGCATATGCTGCTCTGCAATATCAACCGACGGGCGTAACGCCGGGCAATTCGCTTTCGAGAATGCAGGCGCGCAGCAAGTCGATGACCTTGGTTCGCGGGTAGGTCACGCGCCACGCCAGCGCGACACGGCGACTCGGTTCCGGCGCAGCGAAGCGACGCACCGACACCAGGTCATTGGCACCAGCATGCTGCGAATCGGCCGCCGAACTGGGCAATACCGTCACGCCCAATCCAGTCGCAACCATGAGGCGGATGGTTTCGAGCGAACTGCCCTCAAGGGTCTTTTGCAGGCCCGTACCATGGGCACAGCGCGGGCAGACCTCCAGTACCTGGTCGCGGAAGCAGTTCCCGGCCCCCAGAAGCAGAAGAGGTTCTTCCTGCAAGGTCGCGGTAGAGATTTCTTCCTGCGCGGCCCACGGATGGGTCGCAGGCATCAGCACGCGGAAAGGTTCGTCGTAGACCGGCTGAGTGACGATACCGGGCTCGGAGAACGGCAGCGCCAGGATGGCAACGTCGATATCGCCCTTCTTCAGCCCCTCGGCCAGGCGCGAGGTGTAGTTTTCCTGGATCATCAACGGCATGCGCGGCGCGCGCTGCGCAAGGCGAGGAATCAGGGAAGGCAGCAAGTACGGGCCGATGGTGTAGATGACCCCCAGGCGCAGGGGGCCGGCAAACGGATCACGTCCCGCTTCGGCGATATCGCGCACCTGCGAAGCCTCACGCAGCACGCGCTCGGCCTGGGCGACGATCTGTCGACCGATCTCCGTCACCTTGACGTCGGCGGCGCTACGTTCGAATAGAAGCACGCCGAGTTGCTCTTCGAGCTTTTTGACGGCCACGGACAGCGTCGGCTGGCTGACGTGGCATTTTTCCGCCGCGTGGCCGAAATGGCGCTCCTGGGCCAAAGCTACGATGTATCGGAGATCCGTCAGGGTCATCGTCACTCTCCAAGCGCGCGGATTGATTCCGGCGGTGCATGCTGAATCTATCGATTGTATGACGCTATCGAGACTCCTGTTTGATGCAGGTTGACCTTTTGACGAAGACTAGACTACCCACATGGGCGTCAATGAGAACACGTTCAATACCTGCTCTCAGCCAAGTTTTGCTTTGTAATCCTTTGTAATGACAGGGAACGGGGAAATTTCCCGCACAGTCACAGGCCGTAACCGGGAAGCCTCTTGCGCCCCCGGCGAGTCCATACCGAATGTTGTCAGGAGCCCCGTTCATCATGGAGTGGTCTTTTTCTCGCACTGTTCTGATCGCCGCCGTCGCGGCAGTCGCCTTTACCGGCTGCCTCGAAAATACAGGCATCAACACATCACACGCCGCGAGCAGCAGTAGCGCATCGTCGGTAGCGGCCAGCGGGCCGGTGACCGTCCCCCCGTCCGCGCGCCCCGCGCTGCCGGACTTCAGTGCCCTGGTCGAGCAGGTAGGGCCGGCCGTGGTCAACATCCGCGTCACCAGCGTCTCGAAGGAGGACGACGACGATGCGGCCATGGAACAGGATCCGTTCTACGACTTCTTCCGGCGCTTCGGCATCCCCGCGCCGAACATGCCGCGCGGGCAGGCCCAGCCGCGCATCAGCCAGGGCGAAGGCTCGGGCTTCATCGTCAGCGGCGACGGCTACGTGCTGACCAATGCGCACGTTGTCGCAGATGCGACGGACGTGACCGTCAAGCTCACTGACAAGCGTGAATTCAAGGCCAAGGTAATTGGCAGCGATACGCGCACCGACGTGGCACTCATCAAGATCGACGCGACCGGGCTGCCCTTCGTGCGGATCGGCGACGCCCAGCGCGCCAGGGTCGGCGAATGGGTCGTGGCCGTCGGCTCGCCGTTCGGCTTCGAGAACACGGTGACTGCCGGCATCATCAGTGCCAAGGCACGCCGCCTGCCGGACGAGACTTTCGTGCCGTTCCTGCAGACCGACGTTGCCATCAACCCGGGCAACTCGGGCGGCCCGCTGTTCAATCTGAACGGCGAAGTCATCGGCATCAATTCGCAGATCTACTCGCGCTCCGGCGGCTTCATGGGTATCTCGTTCGCGATCCCCATCGACGAGGCCATCAAGGTGAAGGACCAATTGCAGAAGTTCGGCAAGGTCTCGCGCGGTCGTCTCGGCGTGGGCATACAGGGCGTCAACAAGGAAATGGCCGCGTCGTTCGGTCTGCCCGACACGAAGGGTGCGTTGATCAATTCGATCGAAGACGGCACCCCGGCGCAGAAATCAGGCCTGCGCGAAGGCGACATCGTCACCGAAGTGGACGGCACCAAGATCGATGACGCAGCCGACCTCGCCCGACTGATCGGCAATCACCACCCGGGCGACACCGTCAAGCTGAAGGTCTGGCGCGACAAGGCTTCGCGTGAAATCAGCGTGAAGCTCGCCGAACAGGCTGGCGATACCACGGCGCGTGCGGATTCCAACAAGCCGAACAATGCGCAGTCGTCGTCCGGCAAGCTGGGGCTGGCAGTGCGTGCGCTGCGCCCCGAAGAGGCCAAGCAGCTCGATCTGCAAGGCGGGCTGGTCATTCAGCGCGCTACGGGAGCCGCTGCCAAGGCGGGCCTGCAGAGCGGCGACGTGGTGGTATCCGTCAGCGGGCAACGCGTGACATCCACTGAACAATTCCAGCGCTTGGTCGAACAGGCTGGCAAGAACGTGCCGCTGCTCGTGCAGCGCGGCAGCATTCGTCAGTACGTGGTGGTGACGTTGAACTAATCGACGGGCTTTCGACTCACATTCCTACGGAGCGCGTTCGCGCGACGTTGGTTTTTCCTCGAAAGCAGTGTCTTGCAATAGGGGCATCGGAATCGATGCCCCTTTTTTTGTGCGCGTGATCAGTCCAGCGGACGGCGCGTGGAAGCGCGGGGAATCAGGCGGGGCTCCAGCAGCACGTCGCTCTCGCCTTCTTCGCGCGCAATGGCGGTCAGCAGGCGATTCATGGCGGCTTCGCCCTGTTGTTCGGAACGCATGTCGACCGACGTCAGCGGGGGCTGCATGTAGCGCGCGACCGGAATGTCATCGAAACCGGCCACAGCGACGTCTTCGGGAATTCGCAGCCCCAGCGCCTGTGCTTCATGCATCAGGCCCAATGCCACAAGGTCGTTGTACCCGACCACCGCTTCGGGCCGCTTGCCGCCCAGCAGCACGGCGGATGCTGCGCGTTCGCCGGCTTCCAGCGACGGCGTGTCGATTTCGTGCACGATCGGCGTGAGATTGGCCTCGGCCAGCGCGTCGGTCAGGCCGTGCAGGCGCTCCGCGTTCCAGCGCGCGCGTGTGAAGCCCACGTAGGCAATCCGCTGCATGCCGAGTTCGACCAGATGGCGTCCGATCATGTACGCCGCCTGGTAACCGTCGGACCGTACACAGGGAATCCCCAGTCGGGACAGCCGACCGAAGAACACCACCGGCTTGCCGATTTCGGCGAGCCAATCGATGGATTCTTCAGGGATACGAGAGCTCACGATCAACCCGTCCACGCGGCGCGACAGTGCTTCGAGCAGTGCACGCTCGCCGGAAGGGTTCTCTTCGATATCGATAACCAGCAGGCTGTAGTCATGCGCCAGCGCAACGCGATTGGCACCTTTCACGATGTTGGCGAAGTGCGGATTGCGAACGTCCTGGATGGCGAGCCCCACCGTGCGCGTCTGGCCGGTCACCATGCTGCGCGCGGCGGGATTCTGCCGGTAGCCCAGGCCGTCGACTGCCGCGCGTATGCGCGCTTCGACTTCTGGAGAAAAGCGCTGCAGACGGTTGATGAACTTCGAGACCGTTGCCGTGGATACACCGGCAGCCTGTGCGACGTCTCGAATCGTCGCGGGTCGTTTAGTTTGCATGGAAAAGTTAAACGCTTTATGTCTCTACTTCGTTGACATGTTTGAGTAACGCGGCAACAAACATACGGCGCCAGCTCGATCCGGTCAATCGTTCCGTCGATTTTATTGTTTTCGGTCTCATTGGGGTTTGTCCCGGTGGCGGACCGAACAACCGCAACGTACATTTACGTTAAACGTTTAACTTCAATTATGCCAGTCAGGACAAACATCGATCCTCTGGATGAGTCGCTGGTTCGCGGAGTTAAACGGAGACCGATTTCAATGCGCGGCGACGCCGCGCTGCGGGTGTCCCACCGCTGGCTTGCCCAGCGGTGCCTGGCGCGTTTGTTAGTTGTGTCTCCTGGATAACAAACGAGCTTTTCGGCGCCTCGTACCGCCCTCCTGGTACGAGGCGTTTTTCTTGGTGCGAAAACAACGACGGCTCCGAACGCGGTGACGTCGTGCCACCGCCGGAGCCGTCTGCGCCTCAGGCGCGGCCTACCACTTGAACAGCACCCAGCGCGGCACCTTCATGCCGTTGTCCATGCCGTCATAGCGTGTAAAGCTGCCGTCGCCCTTCTCGTCGATCAGGTAATAGGCGGGTCCAACTTTGGGTGTGATCTTGATCATGTAGAGGCGGCCCTTGATGCGGAACTCCTCCACGCGTTGCTCCGCTTCATCCCGGATCGTGACTTCCGGCTGGGTACCGTCGTCGGGGATCGGTTCGAGCTGCGGAGGCGGCGGCGCATTCTGCGCCCAAGCCAGTGGTGCCAACACGGCGAGGCACAATCCCATCAATCGCGTCTTCATTGCGTGATTCCCTTGTGTCATTGAAGGCCTTGTCAGCCTTTGGTTATTGTTCGCTCCCTGTCGCCGGCCGGTGGGCGTCGCAGGCACCCACACAGTATCAGATCGCCGCATGACGTAGTCGTTCCAGCAAAGTCTGAACCGCGACTCCGCGATGGCTGATGCGGTTCTTCGTTTCTGGCTCAAGCTCTGCGGCGGTCTTTCCGAGATCCGGCAGTAAGAAGTACGGGTCATATCCAAACCCGCCGGCACCGCGAGCTTCATCGATCACCTCGCCGTGCCACTCGCCTTCTGCGATCAAGGGCTGCGGGTCATCCTTCGAGCGCACGAACACCAGTACGCAGACATAGTGAGCACGGCGATCGCTCTGTCCGGCGAGCTTCTCGATGAGCAACTGATTATTGCAGGCGTCCGACTTCGGCTCCCCGGCAAAACGCGCCGAATAGACGCCGGGCGCGCCGCCCAAGGCCGTGACACAGATGCCCGAATCGTCGGCCAGCGCTGGCAAGCCAGTACTGGCCGACGCATGGCGCGCCTTGGCAAGAGCGTTCTCGACGAAAGTCACGTGCGGCTCTTCAGCTTCCGTCACGCCAAGCGAAGCCTGCGGTACGACCTCCCAACCCAAG
Source organism: Uliginosibacterium sp. sgz301328 (assembly GCF_041807905.1). Classification (NCBI taxonomy): domain Bacteria; kingdom Pseudomonadati; phylum Pseudomonadota; class Betaproteobacteria; order Rhodocyclales; family Zoogloeaceae; genus Uliginosibacterium; species Uliginosibacterium sp. sgz301328. Next base: position 93,765 of record NZ_JBGVSA010000010.1, on the reverse strand, counting down.
GGCGCCAGCAGCGCCTGGAACTCCCGCAGCTTGCCGGCGTTGTTGGACGCCATGACCAATTTGCGCATGCCTTCTCCGTGTCAGTCCGTCGCGCCGGTGCAGGCTTCATCGATGCGGGCAATCACGTCGGGCGTGAGCCGCGCGATCACTTCCTGCGCCGCCATGTTTTCCTTCAATTGCTCGATCCGCGAAGCGCCCGTGATGACCGTCGACACGTGCGGATTATGTGCGCACCAGGCAATCGCCAGCTGGCTCAGCGTGCAGTCGAGTTCCTTAGCGATCGGCAACAGGCGGGACACCGCTTCGTTGCGCCTGGGATCGAGCAGACGCTCGTGCAGCCATTCGAAGGTCGGCAATGCACCGCGCGAGCCCGCCGGGATGCCGTGCAGATACTTGCCCGACAGCACGCCCGAACCGAGCGGGCTCCACGTCGTCAGCCCGAGACCGATGTCTTCGTAAAGACGTCGATACTCCTGCTCGACGCGACGGCGCACGAACATGTTGTACTGCGGCTGCTCCATCACCGGCTTGTGCAGATGATGACGCTCGGCGATCTGCCACGCGGCGCGGATTTCATCGGCGCTCCACTCCGACGTGCCCCAGTACAGCGCCTTGCCGCGCTGGATCATGTCATGCATGGCCCACACGGTTTCTTCGATCGGCGTATGCGGGTCCGGGCGATGGCAGAACACCAGATCGATGTAATCCAGCCCGAAGCGCTTGAGTGATCCGTCGATGGCGTTGAGCAGATATTTGCGGTTGAGCGTGTGCTTTTCGTTGGGGCCTTCGTGCAGGCCCCAGAAGAACTTGGTGGACACCACGAAGCTCTCGCGCCGCCATTGCAGGTGATGCAGGGCCTCGCCCATGATGCGTTCGGACTCACCCTTGGCGTAGGTTTCGGCGTTGTCGAAGAAATTGATGCCATGGTCCCAGGCTGCCGCCATCAGCTCACGCGCATGACGGCTGTCGACCTGATTCGAATACGTCACCCAGGAACCCAGCGACAGCGTACTGACCTTGAGTCCGGAACGACCGAGTCTGCGATATTCCATTGTCTTTCTCCTCTTGCTACCAATGACCGGCGCGGCCTACAACGACTGCGCCTTCAGTGAGCCTCTTCCCAGTTCAATCCGGCGCCGGCCTCGACGAGCAGAGGCACGCGCAGATCCGCCACGCCGCTCATGACGCGGGGCAACTCCTCGCGCACCAGTGACAGCTCATCATCCGGCACCTCCAATACGAGTTCATCGTGGACCTGGAGCAACATGCGGCTCTTCAGACTGCCCCCAATAAGCCAATCATAGGTCGCGCGCATGGCCAGCTTCACGACGTCGGCCGCCGTACCTTGCATCGGCGCATTGATCGCCGCGCGCTCGGCTCCCTGCCGGCGACCGACATTGCTCGATTTGATTTCGGGCAGGTACAGGCGCCGACCGAAGACCGTCTCGACGAAACCATGCTCGCGAGCGAACTGGCGAGTGGTTTCCATGTACTGCAGCACCTTCGGATAACGCGCGAAGTAGCGCTCGATGTAATTCTGCGCCGCGGCGCGCTCGATGCCGAGCTGCTTGGCCAGCCCGTGCGCACTCATGCCATAGATGAGGCCGAAGTTGATCGCCTTGGCGTAGCGACGCTGCTCGCTGGTGACTTCAGCAGGCTCCAGCGCAAACACTTCGGCGGCAGTCGCGCGGTGCACATCCTCGCCGCGCTCGAAGGCTGCCAGCAGGCGTTCATCCTCGGACAAGTGCGCCATGATGCGCAGCTCGATCTGCGAGTAATCGGCCGAGACCACATGCCAGTTGCGCGGCGCAATGAATGCCGTGCGGATGCGGCGGCCCTCTTCGGTGCGCACCGGAATGTTCTGCAGGTTGGGGTCCGAGCTCGCCAGGCGCCCCGTCACTGCACCGGTCTGCGAATAGCTCGTGTGCACGCGGCCAGTGCTCGGGTCGACCATGCGCGGCAGCTTGTCGGTGTACGTGCTTTTCAGCTTGGCCATGCCGCGGTATTCGAGGATCAGCCGCGGCAAGGGGTAGTCGAGCGCCAGTTGTTGCAGGACCTCTTCATCCGTACTCGGCGCGCCGGAGGGCGTCTTCTTGATGACCGGAAGCTTGTCGCGCTCGAAGAGGATCTCCTGGATCTGTTTCGGGCTGTTGAGGTTGAACGGCTGGCCCGCCGCTTCGTACGCCTCGTGCTCGATTTCGAGCATGCGCAGCCCGAGTTCGTTGCTCTGTTGCGAAAGCAGGAAAGTGTCGACCAGCACACCGTTGCGTTCCATCGCCCACAGCACTTCGAGCGCCGGCATTTCAACGTCGCGATAAATGCGCGCCAGTCCTTCATCGAGAAGAATGCGCGGCAGCAGGATATTGTGCACGCGCAGGGTCACGTCGGCGTCTTCCGCCGCGTACTGCGCGGCGCGCTCGATGTCGACGTCGTAGAAGCCGATCTGGTTGGCACCCTTGCCGCACAGATCGGTGTACGACAGCACATCCAGGCCGAGGTGGCGCTTGCACAGTTGTTCGAGATCGTGTCCCTTATCGCTCTCCCACACCGCCGACTGCAGCAAGGTGTCATGCGCGATGCCGCCCAGGCGAATGCCGTGGTTGGCCAGCACGTGCATGTCGTACTTGAGATTCTGCCCGACCTTGCGGTGCAGGTCGGATTCGAACCACGCCTTCAGGCGCGACAGGACTTCATCGATCGGCAACTGATCTGGATGGCCAGCATAGCGGTGCGTCAATGGCAGGTAGGCCGCCTCGCCTTCCGATACGGCGAACGACATCCCCACCAGACGTGCCTTCATCGGTTCGAGACTGTCGGTTTCGGTGTCGAAGGCCGTCAGCTCGGCGTGATGGATCTTCTCGAACCAGCGCTCGAAGGTTGCCCAGTCGAGAATGCACTCATAGTCGCGTCGATGCGTCGGCGCGGCTGGCGGCGCGATGGCCGCCGAGGATGCCTCATCGACCGTGTCCCCGGTCGCCTGGGCAGCTTCGGGTGTCCCCTTGCCTTCGCTCAGTTCGCGCAGCCAGCTCTTGAACTCGTAGCGACGGAATTGCGCCTCGAGCACTTCGCGGTCGGCATCGCGCCAGACCAGGTCGTCGAACTCGCCGGGCAGCGCCACGTCCGTCGCGATGGTGACCAACTTGCGGCCCAGGGGGAGGAAGTCCAACGCACGACGCAGGTTTTCGCCGACCACGCCCTTGATGCTGGCGGCGTTGGTCATGATGTTGTCCAGCGTGCCGTATTCGTTGAGCCACTTGCACGCTGTCTTGGGACCGCATTTGTCCACGCCCGGTACGTTGTCGACCGTATCGCCGATCAGCGTGAGGTAATCGACGATGCGCTCGGGAGGCACCCCGAACTTGGCGAGCACGCCGGCTTCGTCGAGCGTATCGTTGGTCATCGTGTTGACCAGGCGCACTTGCGGCGTGACCAGTTGCGCCATGTCCTTGTCGCCGGTCGAAATGACGACGTCGTAGCCGCGTTCGGTGGCGATGCGCGCCAGCGTACCAATGACATCGTCGGCCTCGACGCCGTCCACCATCAACAGGGGCCAGCCCAATGCCCGCACGCAGGTATGGATGGGTTCGATCTGGAGCGCGAGATCCTCCGGCATCGGCGGACGATTCGCCTTGTACTGCGGGTACCAATCGTCGCGGAACGTCTTGCCCTTGGCGTCGAACACGCACGCCGCGTGCGTTGCCTTGTAGCCATCATTGAGCCGGCGTAGCATGTTCAGCACACCGTAAATGGCACCCGTCGGTTCATTGGCGGCGTTGCGCAGATCGGGTAGCGCATGGAATGCGCGATACAGGTACGACGAGCCGTCGACGAGAAGTAGCGTTGGCATTTTCAGGAAAACCGTGAGGACGAAGCGCCGGCCCGCTCCTGCATCCTGTTTGCGATCCCTTGCATGCGATCGCGGACAGAGACCGAGGGCGGCTCCCACGTTCAATCAAATATCATGAGTGCGAAAGAAAAACTTCCGCCGTTCACCGCCCCCGCATCCACAGCACAGACGCAGATGGCCCGAGAGGCCTGGCGAATCTTTGGCATTATGTCAGAGTTCGTCGAGGCGACAGAACGCCTGCAGGCAATCCGCCCTGCGGTCAGCATTTTCGGTTCGGCGCGCACGCCGGTCGATCATCCCTATTACGCATTGACAGAGCGCATCGCGCGCCTGCTTTCGGATTCCGGCTTCTCGGTCATTTCGGGTGGCGGGCCCGGCATCATGGAAGCGGCCAACAAGGGCGCGTTCTTTGGCAAGTCGCCATCGGTCGGGCTGAACATCCAGTTGCCGATGGAGCAGACGGGCAATCCGTACCAGGACGTCTCACAGACCTTCCAGCATTTCTTCGCACGCAAGGTCATGTTCGTGAAGTTCGCCATGGCCTACGTGGTGATGCCAGGCGGATTCGGCACGCTCGATGAACTCTCCGAAGCGCTCACGCTGATCCAGACCGGCAAGAGCCGCAGGATTCCCGTGATCCTCGTCGGCAAGGACTTCTGGGGCGGGCTCATCGACTGGTTCAAGACCACGCTGGTCGACGAGAAGATGATCGCGCCCAAGGACGTCGACCTCATCCAGTTGATCGACGATCCGGAAACCATCGTGGAAGCGATCTTCGATCACTACGAGCAACGCGGCTTCGCGCCGCTGCCCGAAGAGCACGAACTGATGCTCAACCTGTGATGACGCAGAACGGGGCGCCAGGCGCCCCGCGTCGTCTTCAGTGCTGGGCGGTCGAGATGTCGCCCGAGATGTAACTGGAGAGCTGCTCGATGGTCTGGCGCTGCTCGTCCATCACGTTCTTGACCGCGTCGCCGATGGTCACGATGCCGATCAGCGTACCGTGATCCACCACCGGCAAATGGCGGATGCGGTTCTCCGTCATCATCTGCATCACTTCTTCGATGGTCTGGCTCGGCGAGACCGTCAGCAGGTTCTGCGTCATCAACTCCGATACTTTCGTATCGCGCGAGCTGCGCCCCTGCAGGATCACCTTGCGGGCGTAGTCGCGCTCCGTAAAGATGCCGACCAGGCGTTCGCCTTCGGTCACCAGCACCGCGCTGATGTTGTGTTCGGCCATGCTGGCGATGGCCTCGAAGACCGTGGCACCGGGCGCCACGCTGTGAATGACGGGCGACTTGCCCTGCAGCATGTGTCTGACTGTGGTCATGGGCTCTCTCCTGTGGGGTATTTTTGGAGGCGACGCATTGGCACAAACTGAACGTGCCCGCATAGCTTGACTGCAAGGCGCCGGCAGCGCAATCGCGACTTTCGTCCATGGCGCTCGAGGCATCCGACGTTCGCCCGCGCGCACGCATCGCCTTCAGGGGCGTAAGATGCGGCGCTGCATTGCAACACCACCGGAGACCCCATGACTTACCTCTTTACCCCGGCCGCGCAGGCAAGCGTGCCGGTCCGCGACCGCGCGGAATCCTTCCCCGTTCGCCGCATCTACTGCTGCGCACAGAATTACGCCGAACACGAAAAAGAAATGGGCAGCACGCCGGAGCGCGCCAAGCCCTTCGGCTTTTTGAAACCCGCCGATGCGGTATTGCCGGTACGTGCGGGCGAAGTGGGCACCATGCCCTTCCCGCCCGCTTCGCAAAACCTGCATCACGAACTCGAACTCGTTGTCGCGCTCGGCAGCGGCGGCTACAACCTCACGCCGGAACAAGCCGACGCCTGCATCATCGGCTGGGGCGTGGGCCTGGACATGACCTGCCGCGATCTGCAGGCAGAAGCCAAGGCCAAGGGCCGTCCGTGGGATTCGGCCAAGGCGTTCGATCATGCGGCGCCCATTTCCGAACTCGTGCTGCGTCAGCCCGGCCAGGGCGTGCCGTCGAGCGGCGCCATCGCGCTCGACGTCAACGGCACGGCGCGTCAGGCGGGCGATCTGTCCGACATGATCTGGACGCCGGCGGAGATCATTTCGTGGTTCTCGAAGATCTGGGAATTCAAGGCGGGTGACCTGGTATTCACCGGCACGCCGAAGGGTGTCGCCCAGGTCGTCTCGGGCGACCTGCTCGAAGGCCGCGTGGCCGGCGTGGGCGAACTGCGCGTGCGGATCGGCTGATCGCCGCGTTGCCGAGCGGGGTCAGGCTTCGATCAGACCGCGCTCGGCCAGGAATTGCTGGATGATTTCCAGCCGCAGGGTGGCGTCGTCCAGCTCCAGCAGACGCTGGCGCGCCAACGCCGGGATCGGCAGGATTTCGGCGTAGCGATAGCCGACCCAGTCGGCGTCATCGAGCCTGTGGGGCGGCGCGATCACCTTGGTGCCCGCATCGGCGATCACTGCGCGCATCAAGGGCAGCATCGATTCGAAGCGTTCGTCGAGCGACGCCGGTTCGGGTTGCTCCAGCCAGCGCACCTGCGCCACCACCACGCCTTGCGGCGTGGCATCGTGGGCTTCGATCGCAAACCGACGCTCGCCTCGCACGGTCAGCCCCAGCACACCGGGCTGGCTCATGTCCCAATCCACGATGCGCGCCTCCACGCCCACTTTGTGCGGCACGGCCGGAGCGCCTACCTCCTGCCCTTCGGCAATAAGGCAGATACCAAAGTTGGTCGGCCCGCGCATACAGTGGGCAATCATGTCCATGTAGCGCGCCTCGAAGATGCGCAACGACATGCGGCCCTGCGGGAACAATACGTTGGTGAGCGGAAAGATCGGCAGCGTGTCGGTCATGAGTCCAGCCTCGCAACGGAGGCCTCGAGAATTGGCGCGACGTCATGCAACGCGCGTCCGGCTTCCGATTCTACCGGTGCCGTTAGAATGGCGGCCATGAATCCTATCGCCCAATTGCCACCGCCCGGCGACGACGCGCTGGCCCACTCCGCCGCGCTTACCGCCCTCATCACCGACGAAATCGCACGTGCCGGAGGCTGGATCGACTTCGCCCGCTACATGGAGCTGGCGCTCTACACACCTGGGCTGGGGTACTACAGCGGCGGTTCCCGCAAGTTCGGCGCCGAGGGCGACTTCATTACCGCGCCGGAGCTATCGCCGCTCTTCGGACAGAGCCTGGCCCGGCAGGTCATGCAAATCACGCAAGCCAGCGCCGCGCACGTGATCGAAGTCGGCGCCGGAACCGGCGCACTGGCCGCGGACATGCTGCTCGAACTCGAACGCCTTGGCGCGTTGCCCGACCATTACGACATCATCGAACTGTCAGGCGAACTGCGGGTGCGTCAGACCGACACGGTGCGCGAGCGTGCCCCGCATCTGGCGGACCGGGTGCGCTGGCTTGACGCCCTGCCCGACGCATTCGCCGGCTGCGTAGTCGCCAACGAAGTGCTCGACGTGATGCCAGTGCACCTCGTCGTATGGCGCGGCGACGACATCCTGGAGCGCGGCGTGGTGCTGCATGACGGCCAACTGGCCCACGCCGATCGACCGGCGCAGGGATCCGTACTGAACAGCGCGCAGGCGCTCGATGTACCGCGCAGCGCCACCGCCGACTACATCAGCGAAATCTGCCCGGCAGCCCGGGCATGGATGGCGGAATGGGGACGACGGCTGACCGCGGGCGCGGTCATCGCCATCGATTACGGCTATCCGCGCGAGGAGTACTACCTGCCGTCGCGCTCGCAAGGAACCGTGCAGTGCTACTACCGCCATCGCGCACACACCGACCTGCTGCGATGGCCGGGGCTCAATGACATCACTGCCTTCGTGGATTTCACCGCCGCGGCCGAAGCGGCCTTCGATGCCGGGCTGGACGTGCTGGGCTACACCAGCCAGGGGGCCTTCCTTGCCAACTGTGGATTGCTCCAACTACTGGCCGAGCGCGGCACCAGCCCCGAAGCGATGGGGCAGCCCGACTACGTGCGGGCCGCGCGCGCCGCGCACCGCCTGACCGGTCCCCATGAGATGGGAGAGCTCTTCAAGGTGTTGGCCGTAGGCCGCAAGCTGGCGCAGCCGCTGCTGGGTTTCCAGCAGGGCGATCGCACGCACGCCCTGTAACGCGCGCCAAGCGCGGGTGCGGCTTACTCCTGCGCCAGATAGAGCCGGCGGAGGAAAGAGTCCGGATCGGCGACGGCAGTTGCGTCGACCACCGGGACACTCGCGCGGAAAGTGTTGTCCTGTTCGGGCCGCAGAACGTCCTGCGGCAGCCAACTCGCGTTCAGCACTTCCTCGCCATAACGTTCAACGTCAGTCAGACGTTCGGTCGTCGCCATGTCCATGGTTGCTACCCCTCTGTTGGCTCGTGGCTGAATCGATCCGAGGCGTGGTTCGACGACTCCACGCTTCCATCGCTTCCTCGCGGACCGCGCAAGATGCAGCGGCCCTAACAGGGTGAGTGCTTTTGGGGCGGCAAGTTCCTCATTGCCGCCACGCACTTCTCTGGCCACGGGCTTGTGTTGATTTCAGCAGCGCCGAGGGGGCGCAACAACCTGACAAAAGGGCACGACGGGGTAGGTATCTCTCCTACGCGCAGCCCTCATGTGGCGTGTTTTACGGGTTATGACGTAGGCACATTGCCTAAGGTGTGACTTTCGACACGGAGAACGCAGGGTGGCAAAAATGCCACTTCATGCAGCGGTGGAAATGCGGGCGCGGCGATCTGCCGGACCCGCCATCGGTCTGTGGCGCGCCGCAGTCGATCAGTTGCTCTGCTGGGTCAGTTCCAGAAAGCGCTTGCGGTCGGCGGCAAAGCGCGCACGCGTGAGGTCCATCTCGCGCTGCTTGCTCTCGATGACGGAGCGTGTGGCGGCCAGTTCGGCCGCGTTGGTGCCGAGATCTTCCGACACGTCGCGTGGCGCAGCGCCCTTGGCGGGCACCAGCTTTTCGAGCCTGGCGCGCTGCGTGAGCAATTCGGTCTCGCGCGAGCGGCTGCGCTGCATGTCGGATTCGATATTGGCCAGTTCGCGGTCGCGGCGCGTGTCGAGCTCGCCGACTGAGGCATAGCTGTCGAGCAGAACCTGATCCCGCCGACGCGCTTCGGCCTCGCGCGCCACGCGCTCGCGCTGGGCACGGATTTCGAGCTCGCGCTTGGCGCGCTGCTCGGGTGTGAGCGGCGCCTCGACGTCTCGCAATACGCGCCCACCCGGCGACACTTCGCGGTAGGCGCGGTCATAGCAGACCATCGGTAGCGTGTCGCCGCAAATGCGGCGGCCGCTGGCGTCGGCGCAGCAATAGACGCTTCCCTGAGGCTTGTTCGCCTGCGCACTGGCCACCGGAGAGGCCAGGAGCAAAGCCAGGACAGGCAGGGCGCGCACGATGCTCACGTCATTCGACTCCGTAGGTTTCGCGGTAGCGTTGGACAGCCGGCAAGTGCTGCGCCAGATCCGGGCTGTCGGCGATAAAGGCCAGCAGGTCGCGCAAGGTCGCCACGGCGACGACCGGCACGCCCAGGGATTCCTGCACTTCCTGCACGGCGCTCTTCGAGCCGGTGCCGCGTTCCATGCGGTCCATGCCGATCACCACGCCGGCGAGTTCCGCGCCTTCGCGGCGGATGATTTCCACCGATTCGCGCACCGACGTGCCCGCCGAGATGACATCGTCCAGCACCAGCACGCGTCCTTTCAAGGGCGCGCCGACCAGCGTACCGCCTTCGCCATGATCCTTGGCCTCCTTGCGATTGAAGCAGAACGGCAGGTTCACGCCTTGCTCGGCCAATCGCATGGCCGCCCCCGCGACCAGCGGAATGCCCTTGTAGGCAGGCCCGAACAAGGTATCCACCGCAAGGCCCGAAGCGCGGATGGCCTGCGCGTAGAAGCCGCACAGCGCGCCAAACGAAGCGCCATCGTCGAACAGGGCGGAATTGAAGAAATACGGCGACTGACGGCCGGCCTTGGTGGTGAACTGGCCAAAGCGCAATACGCCTTTGTGTACGGCCAGGGCCAGGAAATCACGACTAAAATCCACGACTTTGCATTCGCTCAAAAAAGGGTCGCCCGATGTTACGCGTCATCTCCCTGAACCTCAACGGCATCCGGTCGGCCGCCACGAAGGGCTTTTTCCCGTGGCTTCAGGCCCAGAACGCCGACGTAGTCTGCCTGCAGGAAGTCAAAGCGCAAATGGCAGACCTCACACCCGAGATGCAAAACCCGCAAGGATTCGCAGGGCATTTCTACTGCGCCGAGAAAAAAGGCTATAGCGGCGTTGCCATCTATTCCCGTCTGCCGACGCAGGGCGTGACGTGCGGCGTCGAACATGTGGATTACGACACCGAGGGGCGTTTCATTAAGGCCGACATCGATTTGCCCGACATGGCGCTGTCGGTGGTGTCGCTGTACCTGCCGTCCGGTTCGAGCTCCGAAGAGCGTCAGTTGGTCAAATTCGCCTTCATGGACCATTTCCTGCCGCGACTGGCGGAACTGCACCGCAGTGGCCGCGAGGTGATCGTGTGCGGCGACTGGAACATCGCCCACAAGGAGATCGACCTCAAGAACTGGAAGAGCAACCAGAAGAACTCCGGCTTCCTGCCCGAAGAGCGCGCCTGGCTCACGCGCGTGATCGACGAACTGGGCTGGGTGGACGTGTACCGGCGCCTGCATCCCGCCACCACGGACGAGAGCTACACGTGGTGGAGCAATCGCGGCCAGGCCTGGGCCAAGAACGTAGGGTGGCGCCTGGACTACCAGTTCGCCACGCCCGGCATCGCGGCGCGAGCGCACGCCACCAGCATCTTCAAGGAGCAGCGCTTCTCCGACCACGCACCCTTGATCGTCGACTACGACGTCGCCACGGCCTGAACATCGGGGCGCGACAGACGCCCTGCTTTCGCGTCTGCGGCAGTCCCGCCGCCGTCTTCGTCGGTCGAAGCACCATTGCGCGCCCGGCGAGCGATCGTCTGCGCCAGCGTCCAGCCGCACAGGACGCACCCGACCGCCACAAGCGGAAAGTGATAGCGCGACTGTCCGTTGAACACGAAGGTCAGGACGACGAAAGTCACGGCGTAGGCCCCGACGAACGACCATGCCACCACGCCCGGGCGCGCCTGCGCCCGCAGGCGCAATAACATCAGGCCCAGACAGCCCACCGTGGCCGCCAACAGCCCGAAGTAGATAAGTTGGTTCGCCCAGCGCAGGGCACGAAAAACGGGCCGGTACTGCTCATAGGCCGCAAAGCCGGCCTGGTAGCCCCACTCGCTTTCGCCGTCCGGAACCAGCGACCACCAGTATTTCTTTGGCGCCAGCCTGAGAAACCGGTCTGGATGCTCGCCGATCCAGCGCCATGTAATGTCCTTGGCCCGCCGATCGGCTGCGATCTGGTCCTGCACGCTCCACGCGATGTCCTTCAGATGCGGATTCGAATCCTCGGAGTGAGAGCCGTTCGAGTTGTCGTGGTTGCCCAGCGCAAAGGCCACGCCCCCGTTGGATGACACGAAGACGAATGTCCCGAAGGTCTCCAGGTTGCGCAGAGACCACGGCAGCACGGTGGCAAACAGCACCACGCCGGTCAGCGCGATGCGCGCCAATGCAGCGCGACGCACGCCTCCGGCAAAGACCAGCACCAGCACTGCCCACACAGGCAGGATGAGCCAGGTCTGCACTTTCACCAGCGTGGTTAGCCCCAATACGACACCGAGCGGCACGGCGCGCCACACGGAGCCTGCATCCAGCCGGCAGGTCAGCCACCACGCCAGCAGCAGCAGGAAAACGAAGAGCGTTTCAGTCAGCAGCAGACCGGTGTAGCCCAGCGCGTTGAGATAGATGGAATAGAGCAGCACCGCCAGATTGGCCGCCGCCATGCTGGCGCACAGGCGCAGCGTGATGCGATGGATCAGCCACAGCGACGCCGCCCAGAACACCACGTTGGCGATCTGCGCGATCTTCACCGATGGCCCGAACACGGCGAACAGCCCGGCCAGAAAGGCCGGATAGCCAACGGGCCAGAACGCCGTCGGCACGCCCCCTTCCTGAAAACCCATGCCGTTGGCCATCTCGGAAGCGCGGGCGTAGTACCACGCAGCGTCCGACCACGGGTGGACATCCATGCCGAACACCACCGCCAGCCGGATCAGCACGCCGACGATCAGCAGGATCGGAAGGATGAAAGCCGAATCCAGCCACGCCAATCCGCGCGTCCAATCGGCACCGCGCGCTTGCCCGAGACTCTCATTCATTGCGCCGCTCCCTGAAGTGCCACGGCGGCGGGCCCATGCAGATCATGGGTTGCCATGGCAACCAAGGGTTTTAGCGCAAGCGGCGCGCAGTTTTCGTGACATCCTGCGCACCTGCCCTTACATCGGCGCAAATGGGCGATTCAAGCCGGACGCGGCACCGCCACGCTGCGCGTCGTAAGCCAGATGCCGCCGAGGATCAACGCCATGCCTGCGAAGTGATAGAGATGCGGCGCCTCGCCAATGAACAAGGCGGACAGCAAGGGCGTGAATACCGGCATCAGGTGGATGAACAGTCCGGCCACGGCACCGCCGACCTGAGCCACCGCTCGATTCCAGAAGACGTACCCGAGAAAGGCCGCGAAGATGCCGGTATAGGCAATGCCCATGGCGGAAGCCGGCGTGAGGATGAGGGTCCGGCCCTGCGCCAGCTCCCAAGCGTACAAGGGTGCGAGGCCGATGACGCCGATGCCGGTCAGCAACGCGAGCAGCGCCATCGGGTGCAGATGGCCCGGCCGGAACTGCAGCATGATCGTGTAGATCGCCCACACCAGCACCGACCCCATGATCCAGACGTCGCCCGGATTGAACGACAGCGTGGCCAGCATCGACAGATCGCCGTGCGCCACGATCACCGTCACGCCCGCCAACGAAATGACCGCGCCCAGGCATTGCCCACGCGTCATGCGCTTGCCGAAGAACAGCCACAACATCGCCATGATGACGATCGGAATGAACGAATTGAGCAGCACCCCGTTGGTCGCGGTGGTGAACTGCAGACCGTAATAGGTCAGCGTGTTGTAGCCGGTAATGCCGAAGATCGCCATCGGCAGCACGCTACGCCAGTGGTCGCGCAGCGCCGGCCACAATTGGTGCCGATGCGGCCACGCGAAAGGCAGCACGCACAGGAAGGCCAGCGTCCAGCGCCAGAAGGCCAGGGAAATGGGCGGCACCTCGCCGCGAAAACCGCGCCCCACGACCCAATTGCCGGACCAGAACAGACTGGTCAGTACCAGCAGCAGGTAGGGGTTATCAAAACGGAATCGTCGCATGGCGAAGACGTTCTAACGCAGAGCGGCGCACCTTATCAGATGCGCCTGCGCCATGACAGTTGGGACTGTCGCCCCCGGTCCTCATCAGACGACGAAAGCCACCAGCCCCAGCACCGCGAAGATACCGGCCGCAATCATGTGCACGATACGGATCGGCACACGGCGTACCAGCTTGTCGCCAAGGAACACGACCGGCACGTTGGCCAGCATCATGCCGAAGGTCGTACCGGCCACCACGCCCACCAACGAGGTATACCGCGCCGCCAGCGCCACGGTGGCGATCTGCGTCTTGTCGCCCATCTCAGCCAGAAAGAAAGCGATCACGGTGGCGCCGAAAACGCCGAAGCGGCTACCAGCCGAGGCTTCATCCTCATCGAGCTTGTCGGGCACGAGAATCCACGCCGCCATGGCGAGGAAGGACACCGCCAGAATCCAGCGCAGCACATCGGGGCCGAGCACGGTGGTAATCCAGTGTCCGACGGCGGCGGCGCCGGCGTGGTTGGCGAGCGTGGCCGCGAGAATACCGGCGACGATCGGCCAGGGTTTGCGGAAACGTGCGGCGAGGACGAGGGAAAGAAGTTGGGTCTTGTCGCCCATCTCAGCGAGGGCGACCACTCCGGTCGAGACCAGGAAGGCTTCCAAAACATATGCTCCGCGGGCTGGCGCGTTCAACCATTGATCACGACTGCCGCCAGCCCATAAGGAGCGCGTCGCAATCAAAGGTCTCGCCAGGCGTTTTGCTGTGTGCACCATGGGCCGTTGCGGCGCCAAGTCTGTTGATGCACACCCTTCTCGCGGAAGGAGGCTACTCCCCAATGACGGGGCGAACTGTACCGATCGGGCGATGATCGGTCAAGGCGACGTACTCACTTCAGGCATCGACAAGGGTGATTTCGATGCGCTCCTTGCCCTTGCCCACATTACGGCGTTTGAGTGCCGTTCGGCCGACTTCGCCTGTGCGGCGCAAGTGTGTACCGCCGCAGGGAACGGCGGCAAAGGCGTCGATCTTCCAGTAACGACGCTGGGCCGTCTCATCCGAAAAGGCGCTGGTGATCGGCTCGTCGGCGTCCACGATGCGTGCTACTTCTGCCGCCAGCGCGTTGAAATGCTCGGCGATGTTGTGGTCGAGCTCGAAATCGATGCGCGCCTTGTCCGCCGCGATATGGGCACCGATTTTCGCAATGCCGGGCAGGCGCCGATACATGAGTTCCAGCACGATCTCGGCGGCAAAGTGAAGGCGCATCAAGCGATAGCGACGCGGCCAGTCGATACGGACGGCGACTTCATCGCCAGCACGCAGATCATGATTAGCCGGCAGCGTGTAGACGATGTCGCCGCCCTGCCACACAGCCAGCGCTACCGGCCAGTTGCCGATGGTGCCGGCATCACTCTCCTGCCCGCCGGACAGCGCGTAGAAGATGGTGCGTTCAAGCGTGACCTGAGCGCCTGCCACGCTGCTCACGTGCGTGGAAAGTTCGGTCAGGTAGGGATCGGACCAGAAGACTTTTTCGGTCATGCCCGCTCCTTACAGGGCGCGCCCGGCCGATCGACCGGGCGCGTGATGTCAGGCGCCTTCGGGGGCCAGCATCTTGCGTGCGCCGCCCAGGCCCAGCTTGCGCTGCAACCAGTCGAAGGACAGGTATAGCGCCGGGGTGATGAACAGCGTGATCAACTGCGAAAAGATCAGGCCGCCGACGATCGCCACGCCCATCGGCTGGCGCAGTTCGGCGCCCGCTCCGAGACCGAGCGCGATCGGCAACGCGCCCATGGCTGCGGCCAGCGTCGTCATCATGATCGGGCGGAAGCGCAGCACGCAGGCCTGTTTGATCGCCTCGGCCGGGGTGAGGCCGTCTTCGCGTTCGGCCGCCAGCGCGAAGTCGATCATCATGATGGCGTTCTTTTTCACGATGCCGATCAGCAGCAAGATGCCCACCATCGCAATGAAGGTCAGCTCCAGCCCGACGATCTTCAGCGACAGCAATGCCCCCACCGCCGCCGACGGAATGCCGGCCAGGATGGTGATCGGATGGATCCAGCTCTCGTAGAGGACGCCCAGCACGACGTAGATCACCGCGATGGCAACCAGGATCAGCCACAACTGACTGCTCTGCGAATCCTGGAACACCGCCGCATCGCCCGCGAATCCGCCGAACACATTGGCCGGCATGTTGAGCGACTCCTTCAGGCGCAGCACTTCGTTCACCGCCTGAGACAAGGTCACGCCCGGCGCCAGGTTGAACGACAGCGTGACCGCCGCGATCTGGCCCTGGTGATTGACCGAGTTGTTCACCGCCGCGCGCTCCACGTGCGTGAACGCCGTGATCGGCACGAGCTGGCCGGTCTTGCTGCGCAGGCGGAGGAACTCGAAGTTGCTCTCGTCGGAACGGAAGTCCGGCGCCCACTGCATGATCACCGGGAAGTTGTCCTGCGACGCGTAGATGGTCGACACCTGCCGCTCACCGAAGGCCGAGTTGAGCACGTTGCGCAGGTTCTGCATGTCGATGCCCAGCGCCAGCGCCTGGTCGTGGTCCACCACCAGACGCGCCTGCAGGCCACGCCGCTCGGCATCGGAGTTGATGTCCTTGAGCAAGGGCGACTCGCGCATCAGGCGCTGCAGCCGGTCGCCCCAATCGGCCACGGTGTTGTAGTCGACCGATTGCAGGGTGTACTGGTAGCGCGAACTGGAACTGCGGCCGCCGATGCGCAGGTTCTGGATCGGCGAGAACGACACCTGCACGCCCGGCGTGCCGGCCGTATCGCGGCGCAGGCTCTCCAGGACCTGGGACATCTTCGGGCGCTCGCCCTGCGGCTTGAGCGTCACGAAGATCGTGCCGTTGTTGCTGGTGCCCGAATTGGCGATCACATCGGTCACGTAAGGATTGGCGCGCACCTTGGTGTCCAGCCGCGTGATCAGGTCGCGCATGGCCGGCCACGAAATATCCTGCGGCGCACGGATCGCCACCCGGACCTGGCCGATGTCTTCTTCCGGGAAGAAGCCCTTGGGCATGATCAGATACAACCACGCTGTGGCGCCGCACGTCGCCAGCGCCACCAGCAGCATCACCCAGCGAACCCGCAGCGTGACGTCGAGCGCACGGCGATAGGCGTTGAGCACCGCATCGAAGCCGCGCTCGAACAGGCGGCTCCACGCGGGCGGCCGGTGATCTTCGGGTTCGTGCTTGATGAAGCGGGCGGCAAGCATCGGCACGATGGTCAGGGCGGCGGCGGCCGACACCATGATGGCGAGCGACACGACCACCGCGAATTCGTGGAACAGCAGGCCGATCACGCCCGGCATGAAGAAGATCGGGATGAACACCGCGATCAGCGACACCGAGATCGACACGACCGTAAAGCCCACTTCGCGCGCGCCGCGCACGGCGGCCTCGAACGGCTTCACGCCCTCTTCCACGTAACGGACGATGTTCTCCAGCACCACGATGGCGTCGTCGACCACCAGCCCGATGGCGACGGTCAGCCCCATCAGCGAAATGTTGTCGAGACTGAAGCCGCCCCACAGCATGAGCCCGAACGTGCCCAGCAGCGAAGCCGGCAACGACACGGACGGAATCAGCGTGGCGGCCACCCGGCGCAGGAACATCAGGATGACCATCATCACCAGGCCGACAGTCAGCAGCATGGTGAGCGTAACGTCGTGGATGGATTCGCGGATCGACAGCGAGCGGTCGAGCAGGATGCTGATCTTCACCGACTGCGGCAGTTGCGTCTGCAGTCGCGGAATGGCCTTGCGCACGTCGTCGACCACCGCCACGGTGTTTGCACCCGGCTGACGCAGCACCGACAGCGAAATGGCGCGCTCCCCATTGACCCAACTGCCGGTCTTGATGTTCTCCACGCTGTCCTGCACGTCGGCCACGTCGCGCAGGCGCACCGGCAGGTTGTTGCGGGTCGCGACGATGAGGTCGGCGAACTGCGTGGCGTTGGTGAGCTGGTCGTTGGAACCGATGATCAGCGTCTGGCGCGAGCCTTCGAGCGAGCCCACCGGCGTGTTGTTGTTGGCGTTGGTGAGCGCCGTGGCGACATCCGTCAGCGACAGATCGCGCGCCTGCAACTTGGCCGGATCGACGTTCACGCGCACCGCGTAGCGCTTTTGCCCGTTGATCGTCACCTGCGCCACGCCGTTGATGGTCGACAGGGTCGGCGAGATCAGGTTATCGGCATAGTCGTTGAGTTGGTCCAGCGACAACGAAGGCGAATCCAGCGTGATGAACAGGATCGGATCATCCGCCGGGTTCACCTTGCGGTAACTCGGCGGATTGGTCATGTCCTTGGGCAACTGGCGGTTGGCGCGGAACAGCGCTGCCTGCACGTCGACCGCCGCCGAATCGATGTCGCGCGAAGGATCGAATTCCAGCGTGATCGACGTGTTGCCCAGCGTGCTGCTGGAGGTCATCACCCGCACACCGGCGATGGTCGAGAACTGTCGCTCCAGCACCATCGCCACCGAGTTCGCCATGGTCTCGGGGTTCGCGCCGGGGAGCGAGGCGCTGACGTTGATGGTCGGCTGATTGAACGAAGGCAGCGCGGCGATCGGCAGCTTGAACCACGCCACCGCGCCCGCGATCATCACCGCCAGCCACAGCAGCGTCGTCGCTACCGGCCGGCGGATACACTGTTCGGAAAGGTTCATTGCGGCTGCGCTCCGCTGTTGCGGGCCGGGCGGTCACCTTCGGCGGCGGCCGGCGCGGACGCGCCATCGCGATTGCCGCGGCGGCGCGTTTCCACGCCCAGATTGTTCTGCACCACGCGAACGTGCGCCCCGGGGCGCAGATTCTGGCCGCCTTCGAGCACCACCGTCACGCCGCCCGAAATGCCCTTCACGATGGCGCGCTGCTCGAACACACGGACCACTTCTACCGGTTGCAGTTCGACGGTCTGGTCTTCACGCACGATGTAGACCAACTTGCCGTTGGGACCGTTGATGACCGCCTGAGTCGGCAGCACCACCGCGCCCTTCGCCATGCCGGCATTCAGTCGCACCGTCACGTACTGGCCGGGCCACACCAGGCGCTGGCTGTTGTTCAGACGCGCCTTGACCACGATCGTGCCGGAGGTGCGATCCACGCTGCTGTCGACGAACACCACCTCGCCGTCGAGCGAATGACTGCCGTCGATATCGGCCTTTACCTTGACCGGGCCGACGCGCAGTGCGCCGAGGAGCGAGCTGAGGCTGTTTTCGGGGATGGAAAAAGTCACGCCGATCGGGTCCATGCGGGTGAGCTTGACCAGCGCCGTGGCCGTCGCGCTGGACGTTACCAGGCTGCCCGGGCGCACGTTGATGATGCCGGCGCGGCCATCGAACGGCGCGCGGATCTGTGCGTACGACAGGCTCACGCGGGCCTGCTCGACGGCAGCCTTGTTCTGCGCCAGCAGCGCGTTGGCCGCATCGACCTTGCTCTGCGCGGCATCCAGCGCAGAAGGCGAAACGAAGTTGCGGGAAGACAGATCCTGCGTGCGGCGCAGATCGCGTTGGGCCGTGTCGAGCGCGGCTTGCGCGCCGACCACGTTGGCTTCGGCCTTTTTCACGTTCGCCGCGTCGTCGCGGTCGTCGAGCGTGAACATCAACTGGCCGCGCTTGAGTTCATCGCCTTCCTTGAAATGGATGGCGGTGATCGAACCATTCTTCTGCGGGCGGATGTCGACATCGTCGAGCGCGATGATCGCGCCCTGGGCTTCGAGGATCAGCGGAACGTCATCCACCGTGGCGCGGGTGACGGTCACGATCTGCCCGCCGTTACCGCCGCCGGCACGCCCGCCCGACGCCGCGGGCCCCGACTGAGCGGACTCCTGCGGCGCGGCGCCCGACTTCTGGTCTCCACATGCACTCAACACCAGAGCCGCACACAGCGGAGCGGCCCATTGCAGAACAGCAACAACCCGAAAGCGCATAAAACCCGCCGCCACGTTGCCGCAACGGCGCTCATCTCTGTTATGTCGAAAAGCGGCCCTGTTCCAGGAACCCCGACACCGAAACGCTTGGAAGAACGGGCGCCAGGACCATGCATCCGGCCCCGCGCTGCCGATCCGGCGACCGGAGTCATTCTGCCCGGGCAGCGACGGCCAGCGGACCGGTCACCTTGCCTGTTCAGCGCCAGACTCCTGAGCGCTAAGACGTTCCGGGGTTCAGCGGGTTCCAACACCGGGCTCATGGATTCGGTTGCGCATGATCTGGCATTTCCGTCAAAGCCGCTAGATCGTCAGCGAAAAAAATCCACCACCCCATGTGTTGCGACGCAGCGGGAAGGCCATACCTTCATTGGTTATCACGACCGTCCCACCGCTTTTCCACGGCACAGGCGTCACAACGTTCGACGCCTGAAGAGCATTGCACTTTTTCTGCTTTGTCACCATGACTTCACCGCCGGGAAAATGAGGTTTTACAGATTCGGCGACGAGCCAGCTTTTTCACCATGTCGAAGACGCTTGAACTGGACGTGCTGCGCGCCTTCGTCGCGGTCGTGGACGAAGGCGGCTTCGCCTCCGCCGCAGACCGACTCGAGCTCACACAGTCGGCCATCACCCAGCGCATGCAGCGGCTCGAATCGCAGCTCGGGGTTGCACTGTTCGAGCGCGACGGGCGCACCAAGCAATTGTCCGAACGGGGTCGCCAATTGCTGCGCTACGCGCGCGAACTGCTCAGCCTGAACGACGACGCCATCCGCGCGCTTGCCGACGATGGCATGAGTGGTTCATTGCGCATCGGGTCCCCGCACGACATCGCCGACACGCTTCTGCCGCCGATGCTCTCGCACATCGCGCGCTCGGCTCCACGGCTGCGGCTGGAGATCAACGTCGGCCGCAGCCCGCATCTGATGGAATCATTGCGACGGGGCGAGCTCGACATGACGATCTCCACACGCACCGACCCGGACCTGCAAGGCATCGCGCTACGCACCTCGCCCACCTTGTGGATCTGCTCGTCGCAGTTCATCCACGCTCCGCAGCAGCCGCTTCCGCTGATCCTCATCGACGAGCCGAGCATCTTCCGCCGGCTCGCCATCGATTCGCTCGACGCGGCCGGCATACCGTGGCGGCTTGCCTATCGGTCATCGAGCCTCATCGGCATCAAGGCGGCCATCCGCGCCGGGCTGGGCGTGACGGCACGCACCATGGAAATGGTCGAGCCCGACATGCGCACGCTCGGCGCCAGCGATGGCATGCCGCCGCTGCCCTCGGTCACGTATTACCTCTGGATACGCCCGAACACCGTGAATCCTGTCGTGCGACAAGCGTATGAACTCATCGCCAGTCGGCAACGCGCCACGCCCGGTGCGCTGTCACAGGCGAGGATCGATTAGCGCTCTCGCGCAATTGATTCGCGGCGCTAATGTGTCGATGCCCCCGCCAGGACATGCCGTCCGCATCATGCAAAGCGGCCAGCGGATATTTTCATCAACGCATCAATAAGTTGCCGATCGCGCAAGCGTCTTGCAATCGCGCCAGTGCGCCGCGAGGTGCACAGTCATTCATAAGCAAAGCAGTTATTTGAAGTTCGCGTCGAGAAGCGCACCTCTTACATTGGTCTCCACAGTGGCATCGCCGTCACACATGCATTTGTCATTCACGCGACGGCGGCGTTGCTACGAGAGTCCATCTGCAATGAGAGGTTCGATATCCCATGGCGCGCACTGCATCATCCTTCGCGCAACAACTCCGCGCATCGCTTCGCCAGCGCGACTTTCTGGCGGGGCTGCTGTTTCTCTTCCTCGGCGCAGTCACGACCCTTGAAGGCGCCGGCCTGCACCAGGGCAGCGCCGAGCGCATGGGGCCCGGTTATCTGCCCTTGCGCATCGGCCTGCTGCTGGCAGCGATCGGTCTTGTCATCGCCATCAAGGGCGCGCGTGGCGAGCGGGCGGGTGTGGAGCGCTTCGCCGGTCTTCCCATACTGGCCGCCACCGCCGCGCTGACGGTGTTCGGTTTCGCTATCGAAGACCTCGGTTTGATCCCCGCCTCGGCGCTGCTGGTGCTGGCAGCACGCGCCATCAGCTGGCGTGGTCGCGCGGTCGAACTCACGGCGTTGGTCGTCGTGCTCGCCGCCATCGTCGTCGTGGTGTTCCGCTACGGGCTGGGCGTACCGGTGCCGCTGTGGCCGACGTGGGGGGCATGAGCATGGATCTATGGAACAACCTTGCGCTCGGGTTATCCGTGGTCGGCACCTGGAGCAACCTTGCCTATTGCTTCGCGGGCGTGCTGCTCGGCACCGTCGTCGGCGTGCTGCCCGGCGTGGGGCCGGTGGTCACCATCGCGCTACTGCTGCCGATGACCTTCGGCCTGCCTGCGGTGACGGCCATCATCATGCTGGCCGGCATCTACTACGGCGCGCAGTACGGCGGTTCGACGACAGCGATCCTGATGAAGCTGCCTGGCGAACCCTCATCCGTGGTGACCGCCATCGATGGCCACGCGATGGCGCAACGTGGCGAAGCCGGTATCGCACTGGGCATCGCAGCCATCGGCTCGTTCATTGCCGGCACCATCGCGGCCGCGTTGATGGCGCTCTTCTCGCCGACGCTGGCGCACTTCGCACTCGAATTCGGCCCGGCCGACAACTTCGCGCTGATGGCATTCGGGCTGGTTGGCGCCGTCGTGCTGGCGCGCGGCGAACCGCTCAAGGCCATCGCAATGGTGCTGGTGGGACTGGCGTTCGGACTGGTCGGCACGGACGTCGCGTCCAACGAAGAACGCATGACCTTTGGCCTGAGTTCGCTGGCTGACGGGATCAGCTTCGTCGTCGCGTCGATGGGGCTGGTCGGCGTGTCGGAAATCATCGCCAACCTCGAAAAGCCAGAAGGCGAACGCACCTTCCAGCGACGTATCGGCCGCATCTGGCCCGACCGCGCGGCACTGCGTGCAGCGTGGAAGCCGATCCTGCGCGGCACCGGCATCGGTTCGCTGTTTGGTGTGCTGCCGGGCGCGGGCGCTTCGCTGGCGTCGTTCACTTCATACAGCGTGGAAAAGAAGATCGCCCGCGATCCGTCGCGCTTCGGCAACGGCGCCATCGAGGGCGTGGCCGGACCGGAGTCGGCCAACAACGCCGCCGCGCAAACGAACTTTGTGCCGCTGCTCACGCTGGGGTTGCCTTCGGGCGCGACGACTGCGCTGCTGCTCGGCGCACTGACCATCCAGGGCATCGTCCCGGGGCCGCAGATCATGGAGCAGAAGCCGGATCTGTTCTGGGGCGTGATCGTCAGCATGTGGATCGGCAACGTCATGCTGGTGATCCTCAACCTGCCGCTGGTCGGCGTGTGGGCGCGCATGATGCAGATTCCCTATCGCTGGCTGTACCCGGCGATCCTGCTGTTCTGCGCCATCGGCGTCTACACGGTGAGCAATACCACCGCGGATGTCTTCCTGACTGCCGGCTTCGGCCTGCTCGGTTACGTGTTCATCAAGCTCGAATGCGACCCCGCGCCCCTGCTGCTGGGCTTCATCCTCGGCCCGTTGATGGAAGAGAACTTCCGCCGCGCACTGATCATCACGCAAGGCGACTTCCACGTATTCGTGTCGCGTCCCATCAGCGTCACCTTGCTAGCGGCGGCCACCGTCCTGCTCATCACCCTGCTGCTGCCGGCAATTCGCCGCGGCCGCGAAATCGCGTTCCAGGAATGAACGCCTCAACACTTATCCATGGAGCATGCAATGAAACGTCTCATCACCAAGATCCTCGCCACTGCGGTGGTCGCCACCACGGCACACGCAGCACTGGCGGCCGACTATCCCGACAAGCCGGTGCGGCTGATCGTACCGACCGCTGCCGGCGGTAGCCTCGACACGCTCGCCCGCTTGCTCGGCCAGCGTCTCGAAGCCCAACTGGGTCAGCCCTTCGTGGTCGAAAACCGCCCGGGCGGCAATGGCAACACGGCGTTCGAATACGTCAGCAAGGCCAAGCCGGATGGCTACACGCTGCTGGTTGCGTCCGACGCGCTGGCCATCAACCCGAGCCTGTACAAGAACGTGCGTTATGACCCGGTGAAGGGCTTCGCCCCGATCTCGCTGGTGACCACCGCCGCCCAAGTGCTGGTCGTCAAGCCGTCGCTGAACGTCAAGACGCTCAAGGACTTCACCGCGCTGGTCAAGCAGAAGGGCAAGGCCATCACCGTTGCCTCGCCCGGCAGCGGCAGCGCAGGTCACCTGGCCGGCACGCTGTATCAATCGGAAGCCGGCGTGACCTGGACGCACGTCGCCTACAAGGGCGGCGGCCCGGCCGTGGCAGACCTCGTCGGCGGCCACGTCGACGGCCTGTTCGTGACGCTCGCGCCAGCCGTGCCGCAGGTGAAGGCCGGGGCGCTGGTCGCGCTCGCCGTGACCACGCCGAAGCGCTCCACCGCGCTGCCCGATGTGCCGACGGTGGCAGAAGCAGGCGTGCCCGGCTTCGACGTGACCAACTGGCAGGGCGTGTTTGCGCCGGCCGGCACGCCGGCAGCACTGGTCGACAAGGTCAATGGCGCCATCCAGAAGATCGTCCGTGAACAGGACATCAAGTCACGCCTGATCGAACTGGGCTTCGAGCCGGTCTCCGGCGGACCGGCGGATCTGGGCCAGCACGTGCGGGAGAACGTCACCAAGTGGGCGAAGGTGATCCCGCAAGCCAACATCACGGTGGACTGACGAGGCGCGCCATGGATCTGCAACTCGCGGGCGACCGCATATTGATCGTCGGCGCCAGCGAGGGCATTGGCTACGCCACGGCGCGTGCACTGGCTGCCGAAGGCGCACGCGTGACGATCGCCGCACGCCGCGCGGATGCCATCGCGGCAGCCGCACAGCGCATCGCCAACGACACCGGCACGCCGGTCGTCGCCGAGGTGGCGGACGTCACCGATGCCGACTCGGTGGCAAATCTGCTGCAACGGATCGAATCACTCGATGCGCTGGTGCTGGCAACGGGCGGCAGCCGTCGGGCCTCGTTCGAATCGCTCACGGACGCCGACTGGCTCGCCAACTACGAATTGAACGTCCTCGGCGGCGTGCGCACGGTGCGGGCAGCCTTGCCCCTTTTGCGGCAAGGGCGCTCTCCACGCGTGCTGTTCTTCGGCGGCGCGGCGGCGCGCATGCCGTATCCGAACCAGGTCGTATCGAATGTGCATAAGGCAGGGTTGCTCGCGCTGACCAAGACGCTGGCGGCGGAATTGGCGCCGGACGGTATCCGCGTCAACGCGCTGTGCCCGGGGCGCACGTGGACACGGCTCTGGCAGGACCGCGCAGAAACCTTGGCGCGTGACGAGGGGACGACGGTCGACGCCATCGTCCATCGTTTTTCGGAAGAGATCCTCGTAGGCCGTTTTGCGAAGGCGGAAGAGATCGCCGACGTCGCGGCCTTTTTGCTCTCGCCACGCTCGTCGTACATCGTTGGCCAATCGATCAACGTAGACGGCGGCATCGCACGCGGCCTGCTCTAAGCGACCACAAAGCGGCGCACGAAGATGCGCCGCAGGAAAAAATCACTGCATGACACAAGCAATCAACGCCACCACTGTGCGCGCCTGGATCAACGACGGCGATGAGATCGCACTGCTCGACGTACGCGAAGCCGGTCAATTCGGTGAAGGGCACGCCTTTTTTGCGGTCAATCTGCCTTATAGCCGCCTGGAGTTGACGGTCACTGAACGCGTACCGCGACGCGAAACGCGCATCTTACTGATCGACGACGGCGACGGTATCGCGGAACGCGCGGCAGAGCGTCTGCGCAGTCTCGGCTACACGCGAATCGCGATTCTCGAAGGCGGCGCAGCGGCGTGGACTTCGGGCGGGGGCTCGCTCTTCAAAGGCATCAACGTCCCCTCCAAGACCTTCGGCGAACTGGTCGAGGCCGTGTGCGGCACGCCGCACATATCGGCCGCGTCCCTGCATCGGATGCAGGGCAACGGCGACCCGCTCTTGCTGCTCGATGGCCGCACGCTCGCCGAGCATCACAAAATGGCCGTGCCCGGCGCGCTGCCGGTACCCAACGGCGAACTGGCCCTGCGCGCCGCACCGCTCGCGCCGGATGCCGGCGTTCCGGTCGTCGTGCACTGCGCAGGACGCACGCGCAGCATCATCGGCGCGCAGACGCTGCGCCACCTTGGCTGGCTCAATCCGGTCCTGGCCCTGGAAAATGGCACGCAAGGCTGGCGCCTGGCCGGGCTCGAGCTTGAGTACGGCAGCACGCGAACGCTCGCTCAAGCGCCACGCAACGTCGGCGCCGCACGCGACGCGGCTCGTCGCTACGCTCGACGCGCAGGCGTCGAAGAACTGGATGTGCCCAGCGCGCAGCACTGGCTCGACGATCGATCACGCACCACGTACGTGGTCGACGTGCGCACGGCAGAAGAATACGCGGCACATACGCTGCCGGGCGCCGTGCACGCGCCGGGCGGACAGCTGATCCAGGCTACCGATCTGACGCTCGTCGTACGCGGCGCACGCGTACTCGTGCTTGACGCGCAAAGCGTGCGCGCGCCCGTCGCCGCCGCGTGGCTGCGCCAGATGGGCTGGCAAGCCGCCACCGTGCGCGAGGGCATCGCCGCGCCGTTGAAAGTGCCCGGGCACGCAGCCTTCACGCCGGCCCGCGCGCCTGAGCTGAACGTCGCCGGTCTGCAGCACGCCATACGCAAAGGTGCGCGCCTGATCGATGTCCGGGACAGCCTCGCCTATCGGGCCGGTCACGCGGCCGGCGCCGCATGGTCCATCCGTCCGCGCCTGCCCGGCGTCGTCACGGGAGCCGACGAAGTCGTACTGATCGGAGAGGCCGACATCGCCGCGCTCGCCGCAATCGAAGTCCGACAGGCCGGCGTGCAGCGCATCTCGCACGCAACGTGGAATACGGTTCTCGCGGCGGGCCTTGTGCTCGTTGCCACGCCAGCCGAACCGGACGACCAAACGGCCATCGACTATCTGTTCTTCGTCCACGACCGCCACGACGGCAACCTCGACGCCGCGCGGCGCTACCTGGAGTGGGAGACGGGACTCATCGGGCAGTGCACACCCGATGAGCTGGCGCACTTTTCGCCCTTGCCGCATGTCGATGCCGGGCAGTGAGACGCGGGACGATATCGCAATCCGGAAGAGCGGCGCCAGAAAACAAAAAGGCCGAAACCCTTGATGAATCAGGTGTTTCGGCCTTCGGTCCGTGAACGGACAGATTCGGTGGTGGAGAGGAGGAGGATCGAACTCCCGACCTTCGCATTGCGAACGCGACGCTCTCCCAGCTGAGCTACCCCCCCACGCGAGGCCCGTATTGTAGTCTGCACTCCGTCACTTGCCAAGATGGCCGACACGAGGCCTGTCAGCGTTTTGCGTGCTTGCCGCGTTGTGTTTGCGGCATGCGGATTTCCTGTCATGTGAACGTGTTACTTTCCGGCGCTGGCACGGGGCTCCAGGCAAATAATGATCAACAACAGGCAGTTCTTTCCACGCCAGGTCGTCGAGGCCAGCGGCAATCGCTGGGATTGGGCGCTGCTGCCACTGGTGCTGTCGGGCATCGTACTGCTGTGCTTCGGCGCCTCGCAGATGGCGCGGCCCTACGAGGTCGGCACGCCGCTGCCGCTCACGCTCGATCCGGTGGTGCTGCCATATTACTTATTGCGCACCACGCTGCGCATGTTCGCAGCGCTCGGGCTGTCACTGATTTTTTCGTGCGTGTTCGCGGTGCTGGCCGCCAAGTTCAGAGCGGCGGAAAAGGTGCTGGTGCCGCTGCTCGATATCTTGCAGTCGATCCCGGTGCTGGGCTTTCTGTCGATCACGGTGACGGGATTCATCGCCCTGTTCCCGGGCAATCTGCTGGGCGTGGAGTGCGCGGCGATCTTCGCGATCTTCACCTCGCAGGCGTGGAACATGGCGTTCAGCCTGTACCAGTCGCTCAAGACCACGCCCTCCGAATTGCAGGAAGCCGCGCGCATCTTCCATCTGTCGGGCTGGCAACGCTTCTGGCGGCTGGAGCTGCCTTTCGCAATCCCGAACCTGTTGTGGAACATGATGATGTCCATGTCCGGCGGCTGGTTCTTCGTGGTGGCGTCCGAGGCGATCTCGGTTGCCAACCAGGACATCAAGCTGCCTGGCGTCGGTTCGTACATCGCCATGGCGATCGATGCGCGCGACCTGTCGGCCATCGGCTGGGCCATCGGCGGCATGGCCGTGGGCGTGCTGCTCTACGACCAGTTGTTCTTCCGCCCGCTGCTGGCGTGGGCGGACAAATTCCGTTTCGAAGAGACCTCCGGCGGCGATTCGCAATCGTCGTGGCTGCTCGACTGGCTGCGCCGCACCGAGCGCATGCGCAGCGTGGCGCGTGGCGCGGTACGCATGCTCGAAGGCACGTTCACGCGTTTTCGCCGCGACTATGACGGCACGTCGATCCGCGCCCGCGCCAGCAGCAACTACGATAAGTACCACCGCGTGTGGGATGCCGTGCTGGCAGCACTTGTGCTGTTCGCCGCATGGCGCATGTTTACGTTCATCCACGCCGAAGTGGGTTGGTCCGAGGCGGGTCACGTGCTCATGCTCGGTGTCGCGACGCTGGTCCGCGTGCTGATCCTGATCGCGGTGGCCTCGCTGGTGTGGGTGCCGATCGGCATCTGGATCGGCATGAACCCGCGCTGGGCCGGTCGCCTGCAGGCGGTGGCGCAATTCCTCGCCGCCTTTCCGGCGAACCTGATGTTCCCGGTGGCGGTGATGCTGATCGTGCACTGGAAACTGAATCCGGACGTGTGGCTGTCGCCCCTGATGGTGTTCGGCACGCAGTGGTACATCCTGTTCAACGTGATCGCCGGCGCGTCGACGATCCCCGCGGAACTGCGCTTTGCGGCGCGCAATCTCGGGCTGTCGGGCTGGCTCAAGTGGCGCCGCTACCTGCTGCCGGCGGTGTTCCCGAGTTTCGTCACCGGTGCGATCACCGCCAGCGGCGGCTCGTGGAACGCCAGTATCGTGGCCGAATATGTAACCTGGGGCGACACCACGCTCGAAGCCCATGGTCTGGGCAGCTACATCGCGCACATGACGGCGGTAGGCGATTTTCCGCGCATCGCGCTGGGCATCGCTGTGATGTGCCTGTTCGTCATGGGCCTCAACCACTTCCTGTGGCGGCGGCTCTACCGCATCGCCGAAGACCGCATGCATCTGTGACGCGCGACGAGGACTAGGGACCTAGAACACTATGACTGAAGCACTGATCGAACTGCGCAACGTCGGCAAGTCGTTCCGTTCGTCCGACGGCACGCCGCGCGCCGTGCTGGAAGGCGTGGACTTCACGCTCGGCGAAGGCGAGATCGTTGCCCTGCTCGGCCAGTCCGGCTCGGGCAAGTCGACGCTGTTGCGCATCATGGCCGGACTGATCCCCGCCGATGCGGGCGACGTCCGCTATCGTGGCCAGCCGCTGTACGGGCCCGCGCGTGGCGTGTCGATGGTGTTCCAGTCGTTCGCCCTGTTTCCGTGGCTGACGGTACAGCAGAACGTCGAACTGGGGCTGGAGGCGCAGGGCATGGAGGCCACCGAGCGAGCGCGCCGCGCACAGGACGCCATCGAGCTGATCGGGCTGTCCGGCTTCGAAGGCGCGCTGCCGCGCGAGCTGTCCGGCGGCATGCGCCAGCGCGTGGGCATCGCGCGCGCACTGGTGATGCAGCCGGCCGTGCTGCTGATGGACGAGGCGTTCTCCGCGCTCGACGTGCTCACGGGCGAGCGCCTGCGCGACGACATCCTCGAACTGTGGGAAAGCGGCCAGATGCCCACGCGCGGCATCCTGGTCGTGTCGCACAACATCCAGGAAGCCGTGATGATGGCCGACCGTGTGCTGATCTTTGCCAGCGACCCCGGCCGCGTGCGTTCTGAATTGCGCATCGAAATGCCGCGTCCGCGCGATGCGGAAAGCCTCGAAGTGCGCGCGTTGGTGGACCAGGTCTACGGCCTGATGACGGCCAGCGCGCCGCGCGCGGGTCGCCCGGAAGAAACGCGCCCCGCATTGGGCGAACGCCTGCCGAGTGCCGACGTGGGCCGCATGGAAGGCGTACTCGAACTCCTCGCGGGCGAGCCATTCCGCGGTCGCGCCGACCTGCCGCGCCTGGTGGAAGAGTCGGACCTTACCGACGACGAACTGCTGGCCGTGGTCAGTGCGCTGCATCTGCTCGGCTTCGCCACCGTCGCGCATGGCGACGTTACGACCACACCGCTGGCGCGCAACTTCGTCCATGGCAGCAACACGCTGAGGCACGAACTGTTCGGCCAGCAATTGATCTCGCAGGTGCCGCTGGCCGCGCACATCCGCCACAGCCTCGAACAGGAACCCTCGGGCGAACTGCCGGAAGGCCCCTTCCTCAGGCTGCTGCAGGAGAGCATGGAAGCGGCCGAGGCCGAACGGGTGCTGAAAGTGGCCATCGAATGGGGCCGCTACGGAGAGGTCTTCGAATACAACTACAACACCGGCGTGATCCACCTCCCGGAAGGCGAAACCGAAGAAGCGCCGGTCGCCTGACATCCCTGCGGGGTGTCCGGCGGGTGGTCTGAGACAAGCGCAACACGCGTGTTTTGTGGTGTCATGTCGGCTGGCCGCGCAAGACCTTCTGGCGCGGCCTTCCGTTCTCCACCGAAAACTCCCGATGCATCGACCCGATCTGCCCGTCCACGGCCCGATGGACGAATTCCTTGCCGGCGTACGCGCCGAAGTCCCATTGCTGCTCGGCGTCGTGCCCTTCGGGCTCATCTATGGCGTGCTCGGTCTGGCCGCCGGCCTGCCGGGCTGGGCAGTGGTGCTGATGTCCTCGGTGGTGTTCGGTGGATCGTCGCAGGTGGTCTTCGCGCAGTTGTGGGGTGCGGCGGTGCCGCCCGCCGTGATCACCGCGACCGTCGGCGTCGTCAATGCGCGCCATGCGCTCTACAGTGCCAGCGTCGCGCCTTTCCTGCGGCAATTGTCGTGGCGCTGGAAAATATTGCTGGCATACCTGCTCACCGATGAGGCTTACGCCATGGCCATCGTGCGCATGCGCGACGGCGCGCCCTCGGCGCATCGGCATTTCTTTCTGCTTGGTACTGGACTGACCCTTTGGACCGGCTGGCAATTGTCGTCGCTGGGCGGTGTGCTGATCGGCGCTGCGATCCCGGCTTCGTGGTCGCTCGATTTTTCGATCCCGCTGACTTTCATCGCGCTGCTTGTCATGGCGGCGCGCGGCCGCTCGGAGGTGATCGCGGCGCTGGTCGCCGCGGCGGCGGCGCTGGCGTTGCAGGGCATGCCGCACAAGTTGTGGATCATCGCAGCGGCCGCGGCGGGCATGGCCGCGGGATGGATCGCACGCGGACTGAACCGGAGGACACCATGAGCGACGGCTGGCTGTTCCTCACCATGGTGGCGTGCGGACTGGTGACCTTCCTGATCCGGTTGTCATTCATCGCCGGTGGACGATGGCTGCCGCAAGGTGGCCGCTTCGAAGGGTTCCTGCGTTATGTGCCCCCCGCGGTTCTGGCCGCACTCATCGCGCCGGACATTCTCATGCGCCAGGGGCAGCTCGACGTGGCCACGGACAATCTGCGCATGTGGGCGGCGCTTGCCGCCCTGCTCGCGGCATGGCTCACGCGCAGCGTGCTGGCGACCATCGCCGCCGGCATGGTCGTGCTGTGGCTGCTGCAGGCGATGGTCTGATCAGCTCACCAGCGTGGTCGCCTGCGGCAACGTCAGGGGCGTTTGCGCGGCAGCGGCCTCGTAGGCTTCATTGCAGTTCTGGAGCGCGCGCGACAGCGCGTCGATGAACACCCGCGTGCGCGTCGGAATCAGCCGGCGGCTCGGCATCACCGCCCAGACCGTCACGGCCGGAGCCGACCATTCCGGCAGCACCTGCTCGATCAAACCCATCTCGACGCTTGGCAGTGCGATACGGCCGGTGAATTGGGCGATGCCCAGGCCGTGCGAAGCCAGTTGCAGGATCAGGCCCATCGAATTGGTCGCCAGCGGTCCGGGGGGCAGGCCCTCCCAGTGGTCGTGCCCGCGCTGGAGCTTCCAGCGCATTGGCTCACCGTTGCTTGTCACCATGTGCAGTGCAGTGTGCTTCAGTAGATCGTCCGGCGTTTTGGGACGACCGTAGCGCGCCAGGTACGCCGGGCTGGCGTAGAGCGCGCTGGGCAGTTCGGAGAGTTTGCGTGCCACCAGCGTCGCGTCGTCTTCGAGTCGCGGAGCGATGCGGATGGCAAGGTCGAACTGTTCGGACAGCAGGTCGACATTGCGTGGCGACATGTCGAGTTCGAGACGGATTTCCGGATAGTCGCTGCAGAACTGCAGGAAGAAGGTCGTCAGTACCAGCTTTTCGGAGAAATCCGGCGGCATGGATACTCGCAGGCGGCCACGCGGTGTCGCCTGGCGAAACTGGGCGAACGCCGCCGCGCCTTCCACTTCTTCGGCCAGGCGCCGGGCATGCTCGAGCACGCCCTGTCCGAAATCCGTCACCGCCAACTGCCGCGTGCTGCGCGCCAGCAGGCGCTCCCCCAGTTGCTGTTCGAGCGCAGTGATGCGCCTGGAGACGGTCGATTTCGGCAAGCCTGTGCGCTCGGCGGCACGGGAAAAACTACCCGTTTCCATCACCCGGGCGAACAACAGCAGATCGTTGGCATCGACGTCCATGGCAGTTCTCCTTCGTTCCATCAGCGGAACGATCATATCCGTTTTAGCGTCTTCCGACCCATCTCCCCACCTAATACAGTGCACTCACGGCATCACCACACAGACACAGGAGTACGGCAAATGAACATTCTGCAAATCAACGCCAGCGCCCGCACCGCCGGCCAATCGACCCGGCTGGCCAACACCATCGTCGAGCGCCTGATCAAGGCTCACCCGGAAGCCACGCACATCGTGCGCGACCTGGCCGCCAACCCGCTGCCCCCGCTGGATGAAGCCGCGCTGGGCGCGCTGTTCACGCCGGCCGAGCAACGCAGTGCCGAACAGGCTGCTCGTGTCGCCATCGACGACGCGGTGATCGCTGAAGTGCAGGCAGCCGACTATGTCGTGCTGGGCGTGCCGATGTACAACTTTGGCGTGCCCATTCAGCTCAAGGCGTGGATCGACGCGATCTCGCGCGCCAAGGTGACCTTCCAGTACACCGCCAACGGTCCGGAAGGCCTGCTCAAGGGCAAGAAGGTCTACGTCGCACTGGCGCGTGGTGGTCTGTACCGCGACACGCCGGCCGATTCGCAAGTGCCCTACCTGAAGACCGTGCTGGCCTTCCTGGGCATGACCGATGTGACCTTCATCTACGCTGAAGGTCTGGCAATGGGCGAAGAATCGGCCGCCAAGGCATTCGCGCAGGCCGAAGTCGAAATCGCCGAGGCGCTGGCGTAACACCCCGCAGCCCCGACAGAGAGCACCGTGCCGCCATGTGGCGGCACGTATACAGAGGAGAAAGATCATGAACGATCCACGTCAACAGCTTGCCGTCCAGACCGAGACCGTCGTGCGCTCGCGCGGCGTGGAACGTCTGGTACGCGGCCAGGCCACATCGGACGGCGCCGGCGTCAAGCTGACGCGTGTGCTGACGCAACCGCTGCAACGCAGGCTCGACCCGTACCTGATGCTCGACGCGTTCCGCAACGACAACCCGGACGACTACATGGGCGGCTTCCCCGACCATCCGCACCGTGGTTTCGAGACGGTGACGTACATGATCGCGGGGCGCATGCGCCATCGCGACAGCGCCGGGCACGAAGGTCTGCTGCAGAACGGCGGCGTGCAATGGATGACCGCCGGCAGCGGCCTCATCCACTCCGAGTTGCCCGAGCAGGAAGACGGGCTGATGGAAGGTTTCCAACTGTGGCTGAACCTGCCCGCCAAGAACAAGATGGTGGCGCCGTCGTACCGCGACATCCCTGCGGCGGCAATTCCGGAGTTCAACACCGAAAACGGCGCGAACGTGCGCGTCATCGCCGGCGCAAGTCACGGAGTGGAGGGCGCGGTGACGCGACCCGACACCGAGCCGCTGTACGTCGATGTGCATCTGCCGGCAGGCGCCAGCTTTACGCAACGCATTCCGGCTGGGCACAACGCCTTCATCTACACCTATCGCGGTGAAGTGAAGGTGGGCGACACGGCGGTGCCGGACCGCAACATGGGTCTGCTGGCCAACGATGAAGGCGACGGTGTGGTCATTACCGCGACGAGCGATTCGCGCGTGCTGATCATCGCCGGTCGCCCGCTTGGCGAGCCGATTGCTCAGTACGGCCCGTTCGTCATGAACACGCAGGAGGAAATCATGCAGACGCTGATGGACTACCGCGCGGGCAAGTTCGAAGCGGCCGTCGTGCAAGCGCTGTAACAACGCCCGGGTCCCTCCCCCGATCATCCCGAGCGTTCCAAAACCCGGCATCATGTGGTGCCGGGTTTTTTCTTTGCGCCACCGACGTGTCGTCGGCGCACGCACCTGAGGACACACACATGAGCAAGGCTCGCAGCATCGCCAACGTTCTGACCGCAAAGCCTGCGGCGCTGGCCGGCATCAGCGTATGGCGCGCACTGCCCCGGCGCGAACTGCGCCGCGTCGGTCCGTTCGTTTTCCTCGATCACTTCGGGCCGGTTGAAAGCGGTCGCCCCGCGCCCGACTACGTCGGCCCGCATCCGCATACTGGCCTGCAGACCGTCACTTATTTATTCAGCGGCGAGATCGAGCATCGCGATACGCTCGGCACGGTGCAGCGCATCCGCCCTGGCGCAGCCAACTGGATGACGGCCGGACGCGGCATCGTGCACGCTGAAGATCCGCAGCCCGAGGCCGGCCCGCGACATGGCGTGCAGGCCTGGGTGGGATTGCCGCCGGACAAGCGCGACATCGATCCGGCGTTCCATCACTTCGATGCCGAACAGCTCCCCGTGTGGCAACAGGATGACGCACGCATCCGCCTGCTTGCCGGCTCACTCGGCACGCAGCACGTGCCCGCGCCGATGTACTCGTCGCTGGTCTATGCGGAAATCGAATTGAACGGTAGTGTGCGTCTGATGCTGGACGCTGCGCATGAACTCGCGCTGTACGTCGCCGAGGGTGCAGTACGCGTCGAGGGTTCAGAACCGCAATCGCAGCACGCACTGGTTCAGCTTGGCGAGGGCGACACGCTGCAACTATCGAGCGAAGCTCCGGCGCGACTGATGCTGCTTGGCGGCGAACACTTGCCCGAACCAACGACCATCTGGTGGAACTTCATCACCGACACGGTGGAAAGCGGCCGCGCACTGCAGGCGCGTTGGGAAGCCGGCGGCTTTCCGCAACTGCACGTACCGGGCCACGACGACGCGGGCCCGGCTGCGATCTGATCGCCTGCGCCTGTCCTCAGATTGCCGCGAACGCCCTG
Source organism: Uliginosibacterium sp. sgz301328 (assembly GCF_041807905.1). NCBI lineage: Bacteria > Pseudomonadati > Pseudomonadota > Betaproteobacteria > Rhodocyclales > Zoogloeaceae > Uliginosibacterium > Uliginosibacterium sp. sgz301328. The sequence goes on along the minus strand of NZ_JBGVSA010000010.1, from coordinate 59,332 downwards.
CGCGCCGCGGCAATCGTTGCGTCGATGTCTTCTTCGGTATGCGCAGCCGACACGAAGCCAGCCTCGAATGCCGAAGGTGCAAAGTAGTGCCCGGCATCCAGCATGGCGTGGAAGAAGCGATTGAAGCGTTCGCGGTCGGAGCCCATGACATCGGCAAACGACTGCGGCGGCAGTGAAGAGAAGTACACGCCGAACATCCCGCCCACCGATTGCGCGGAGAACGTCACGCCAGCGTCGCGTGCAGCCGCAGCAAGACCCTCCACGAGACGCGTCGTCAACGCCTCGATGCGCTCATAGAAACCCGGCTCGTTGATGAGGCGCAGCGTTTCGAGCCCCGCCGCCACCGCCACCGGGCTGCCGGACAGCGTGCCCGCCTGATACACCGGGCCGAGCGGTGCGATGCAGTCCATGATGTCGCGACGCCCGCCAAAGGCGCCCACCGGCATGCCACCGCCAACGATCTTGCCCAGCGTGACGAGGTCTGCGGTGATGCCGAACAGTCCCTGCGCGCCGCGCGGTCCGACGCGGAAGCCCGTCATCACTTCGTCATAGATCAGCACGGTGCCGTTGGCGGTGCACAACTCGCGCAGACGCTGCATGTAGGCTTGCGTGGGTCGCACCAGATTCATGTTGCCGGCCACCGGCTCGATGATGACGGCGGCGATCTCGGCACCTCGTTCCGCAAACGTGGCTTCGAGGGCTTCGACGTTGTTGTAGTCGAGCACGATGGTGTGACGCGCGAAATCCGCCGGTACGCCCGCCGAAGAGGGGTTACCGAAAGTGAGCAGGCCGGAGCCGGCCTTTACGAGCAGGCTGTCGGCATGGCCGTGGTAGCAGCCTTCGAATTTGACGATGGCATCGCGTCCGGTGAAGCCGCGCGCCAGGCGGATGGCGCTCATCGTGGCCTCGGTGCCGGAAGACACCAGTCGCACCGACTCCAGCCCGGGGACGCGGCGCTTGAGCTCCTCGGCCATGACGACTTCGCGCTCGGTCGGCGCACCGAAGGAAAGACCTTCCGCCGCCGCGCGTTGCACGGCTTCCACCACGCGCGGATGTGCGTGGCCGACGATCATCGGCCCCCATGAGCCGACGTAGTCGACATACGCCACGCCGTCGGCGTCCCACACGCGTGCGCCCTGGGCGCGCGAAATGAACCGCGGCGTGCCGCCCACCGAACGGAATGCGCGGACGGGCGAATTCACGCCGCCCGGAATGCTCCGCTGGGCGCGCGAGAAGAGTTCTTCGTTATGCGGTTGCGACATGGCAATACCTTCCTGGACAACGATGCGCCGCGCACGGACACGGCGCGCTGAATATTACGAGGGTGATTTGTCGAACGCGGCGGCGATGCGCTCGCTGCGTTCGCGCGGATCGTCCGCGTTGTAGATGTCGGTGATGACGGCCGCCATGTCGGCGCCAGCTTCGACGAGCGCCGGCACGTTGTCGGCGGTGATACCGCCGATGCCTACCACCGGCAGGCTCAGTTCGCCACGGGCACGACCGATCAGTGCAATTGGCGCGCCGACCGCACCGGGCTTGGTGGGCGAGGCAAACATCGCACCGAATGCAACGTAGCTGGCGCCATCGCGCGCAGCGGCCCGGGCGCGCTCGAAATCGTCGTAGCACGACACGCCGATGATGAAGTCATCTGCCACGCGACTGCGCAACGCCGCGCATTCGCCGTCGTCGCGGCCGATGTGAACACCATCGGCGCCTACGGCCAGCGCCAGTGCCACGTCGTCGTTGATGAGGCAGGTCACGCCGCGCAGGCGGCACAGGCCGGCGATGGCGCGGGCCTGTTCGGCGGCCAGATCGTGTGTGGCCGTCTTGTTACGGTACTGCACGCACACCGCCCCACCGTCGATGATGGCGGCGGTGACGCCGACGAGCCGCGGGGTGTCTTCCCAGTCGGGCGTGACGGCATACAGGCCGCGCTTGAGCAAACGAAGGGTCACGACAGGGTCTTGAAGAAACGGTTGGGGATCAGTTGCCCCATGCCAATGCGGTTGGCATGGGCCAGGGTGTTCCACGTGAACGCCTGGGCCGCATGCACGGCATCGGGCACCGATTCGCCACGTGCGAGCAATGCGGCGATGGCGCAGGCCAGGGTGCTGCCGGCGCCGTGATAGTTGCCGTGCAGACGCTCCCATGCGTCGCTGCGAATGACGCCGGCGTTGCCGTACAGCGTGTTGATGACTTGCGGCGTGTGTTCGTGCACGCCGGTGATCAGTACGTGATCCGCGCCCAGCTCGATCAGGTGTCGGGCACAATCGGGCAGCGAGAGCTCGTCATCGTCGTCCTCCTGCGCAAAGCGGCGTGCCTCGGCGCCCGTCGGCGTCAGCACGGTGGTCAGCGGGAGGAGCAGCTCGGTCATGGCGGCGAGCATTTCTTCGTCGGCAAAGGCATCCGCCCGCGTCGAGGAGAAGACCGGGTCGAACACGACCGGCAGGTCGGGGTAGTCGGCGATGACTTCGGCCACCGCGGCGACGTTCTCTACACTCCCTAGCACACCGATCTTGAACGCCTGGACGGGGATGTCTTCGAGCAGCACGCGCGCCTGGTCGGCGACCCAGTCGCTGTCGACGGCATCCATGTCTTCGATGCCGGCGGTGTCCTGCAACGTAATGCCCGTCACGACCGATAACGGGTGTACGCCAAACGCGGCAAGAGTGAGTAGATCGGACTGCAGGCCGGCGCCGCCGGTCGGGTCGGAAGCTGCGAATGTCAGCACGATCGGCGGGGCCGAAAAGACGGTCTGGGGCATAGGACTTTCAGGCGGGGAATGCGCGAACCTGCCCCTTCGGGCGAGCCGGAAAAAATGCGCTAAGATCGATTGAAGTTTAACTGAAATCGCCCGATAACATGGCTGAGACCCCCGCAACGCCTTATAAAACCTACATGTGCCTCATCTGCGGATGGATCTACGATGAGGCCGCCGGCAACCCTGAAGAAGGACTTGCACCCGGCACGCGCTGGGAGGACGTGCCGCCGAACTGGACCTGTCCGGAATGCGGTGCACGCAAGGAAGACTTCGAAATGGTAGAGATTTGATGCTCTGAGCGTCGTCGGCCACACATTGCGACCTCATGATTTTTGAGTATATTGACCCGCTTCGAATGGGCCAAAAAGACTGATTTGCAGCGGATTTTTCGCATTTGATGCGAGATTCGCACCGCGAATTACCGTTCGGAAGCGATAGGGCGCCAACTGTCGGGTCAGACATTCACAAGCAAGTGTCTGACTGCCACAAGGGTTGGAGTCCACCCATCGCAGTGCGACCGTCGGGGTGGCGGTCGGAACGGGTCACAATCTGAAGGAGCATTGTGTTGGCAGAGACACTGGACGCCTCGGGCGTCAAGGTGATGGTCATCGACGACAGCAATACCATTCGTCGCAGTGCCGAGATCTTCCTGGCGCAGGCCGGGTACAAGGTACTGCTGGCCGAGGATGGTTTCGATGCGCTGTCGAAGATCGCCGACCACCTGCCGGACCTGATTTTCGTCGACATCATGATGCCGCGTCTGGACGGTTACCAGACGTGCGCGCTCATCAAGAAGAACCCCCGCTTTGCCGCCACGCCGGTGATCATGCTGTCGTCCAAGGACGGGCTGTTCGACCGTGCCCGCGGCCGCATGGTGGGTTCCGACGAGTACCTGACCAAGCCGTTCACCAAGGACAGTCTGCTCAAGGCTGTCTCCGCTCACATCGCATCCCGCAGTCCCCGTTAGCGTTCCTGAGGTTAGCCATGCCCGTTAAGAAGATCCTCGTCGTCGATGATTCGCCCACCGAGCGCCTGTCGCTCACCGAGTTCCTGACCCGCCAGGGCTACACCGTAGTCACGGCAGAGAACGGTGAAGACGGAGTGATCAAGTCCAAGGCCGAACTGCCCGACCTGATCCTGATGGATGTCGTCATGCCCGGCATCAACGGCTACCAAGCCACCCGCACGATCTCGCGCGACGACGTCACGCGCAGCATCCCCATCATCATGACCACCAGCAAGGACCAGGAGACGGACAAGATCTGGGGCATGCGTCAGGGCGCGTTCGACTACATGACCAAACCGCTCGACCACGACGAGCTACTCAAGAAAATCCAGGCGATCGCCTGATCTGAACGCATAGAGAGGCGGCAATGGCCAAGCGCATCAGTTTGCGTGAATTCCAGCAAGACCTCACCCGCCGCCTCACCGAGGTGAAGACGGCCGGCCGTCGTGCCGGCCTGCTTGCGTTCACCGCGGGCGGCGACAACTGGCTGGTCGATCTGGTGGACGCGGGCGAAATCATCGCCGCTCCCAGCCTCACCGCCGTGCCGCTCACGCGCGGCTGGTTCCGCGGCATCGCCAACGTGCGCGGCAATCTATATAGCGTGGTCGACCTGGCGGCGTTTTCGGGCGAAGCGACGACGGTGCTCAACAATGACGCCCGCATTCTGCTCATCGGCACGCGCCACGGCCTGAACACGGCATTGCTGGTATCGCGCGCCCAGGGTTTGCGCAACCCTGATGACTTCGAGGTGGACGACGGATTCATCGACGCCCGCCCATGGATTACCGGAGCCCTGCGCGATTCGCAGGGCCGCCTGTGGAAGCGCCTCGCAGTCCGCCCGCTGCTGGCGGATGCGCGCTTTCTTGATGCCGGTGCGGATCTTGGACATCGAGAACCCAGAACGCCGACATGACCGTAGCCGCAGCAGCCTTTCTTTCGACAACACACATCCGCGTTGTGCCCGCCACGGCCCGATCGCAAGGATGACAACATCTGGCCCGCACCATCGGAGCGCAACATGGCACTGAAATTGTTTGGTCGCACGTTCTTCGTGCAAGGCGCAAATCAAGCCGCTATCGGCACCGACAGCACGCTCATGGAAAGCGGTGAGACAGCCGCGCCATCCGCGCGCCGCCGTTTTTCCGCCCGCCTGCCCTGGCTGGCGGAAAAGCCCGTGGCCGAGCAGTTGCGCGTACTCGGTATCACCTTCGGCGTGCTGGCACTGGCGACGGTCGCGCTGACCGCCTGGCAGATCCGCCTGGCTAACCAGGGCACGGCATTCGTGTCGGCGGCCACGCAGATGGGTACCCAATCGCAGGTGCTGGCAAAGGCCTCGCAGTTGGCGGTGACGGGCGGACGCAAGGGCTTCGATGAGTTGCGCGAATCGCGCCAGCAATTCGTTGAACTGCTCGACGCCGTAACCAAGGGCGGAGCCATCGGCGGCGTCGGCGTGCCGAGCAGCCCGAATGCCGTGGCCGGCCCGCTGCAAGCACTGACCGAGTCATGGAGCAAGGTCGACCGCGACGCCACCTCGCTGATCAGCCAGGGCGTTAACGTGACGCGCCTGGGCACGGCGGTGGAGAACATCAACAACACGAATGCGCAGTTGCTCGACTTCGCCGAGCAGGTGGCCGCGCTCAAGCTGCAACGTGGTGCTCCGGCCAACGAAATCCACACTGCCAACCAGGTGGTGATGCTGACGCAGCGCATGGCCAAGAACGCCAACGCACTGCTGGCCTCGGACACGGTCGACCCGGAAGTGGTGTTCCTGCTGGGCAAGGATTCGAACTCGCTCGAAGAGTTGATGGCCGATCTGACCAAGATGACCACCGACGCCGAGACCAACGAGAAGCTCGACGGCCTCAAGCGCTACGCGCAGATGCACCAGTTGGCGGTGAGCGACATTCTGTCCAACGTGCAACTGCTGGTGCAGGCCAAGCGCGCCGGCACGCAGATCTTCCAGAACTCGACCGACGTGCTGGACAAGACCGATGCGCTGACCGCTGCATACCGCGATTACTTCACGGGCTGGAACTGGCGTTCGATCCTGATCGCCGTCACCACCGTGCTGTCGCTGGGCGCCCTGTTCCTGCTGGCCCGCACGTATAACGACGACATCCGTGCCCGCCGTGAAGAAGCCGAACGCCAGCGCGCCAGCGCCGAATCCGAGCGTAACAACACCCAGCAGGCCATTTTGCGGCTGATGAACGAAATGGGTGACCTCGCCGACGGTGACCTGACCATCCGCGCGACGGTGACCGAAGACGTGACGGGCGCCATCGCCGACTCGGTGAACTACACCATTGAAGAACTCTCCGTGCTGGTACGTCGAATCAACGACGCGGCCGGACGCGTGACGATCGCAACGGAATCCGCCCAGCGCGTGTCGGGCGAACTGCTAGATGCGTCCGAACGCCAGTCGCGCGAAATTCAGACCGCCGGCTCGCAGGTGCAGGACATGGCCCGCCAGATGAGCGCCGTGTCCTCTTCGGCGTTGCAGACCGCACAGGTGGCCCGCCGCTCCCTGGAAGCTGCTCGCAAGGGTGCGGACGCGGTGCAGAACTCGATTTCGGGCATGAACGAAATCCGCGAACAGATCCAGGAAACCTCCAAGCGCATCAAGCGCCTGGGCGAGTCCTCGCAGGAGATCGGCGAAATCGTGGAACTGATTTCGGACATTACCGAACAGACCAACGTGCTCGCGCTGAACGCCGCCATCCAGGCAGCTTCCGCAGGTGAAGCGGGCCGCGGTTTTACGGTGGTCGCAGAAGAAGTGCAGCGCCTCGCTGAACGTTCCGCCGAAGCCACCAAGCAGATCGCCGCGATCGTGAAGACCATTCAGACCGACACGCAGGACGCCGTGGCCGCCATGGAAAACTCCACCCGAGGCGTGGTGGAAGGCGCCAAGCTGTCGGACGCCGCCGGCCAGGCGCTGTCCGAAATCGGCGACGTGTCGGTGGAAATGGCCACGCTGGTCGAGAAGATTTCGGCCGACACGCAACGCCAGGCTTCGGTTGCAACAGAAGTGTCCGAAGCGATGCGCGATATTCTCTCCATCACCGAACAGACCACGCGCAGTACGCAACAGTCGGCTGTGTCGATCGGCCAACTGGCCGACCTCGCCGTCGAACTGAAGGGTTCGGTGTCGGGCTTCAAGGTCTGATCGCCTTCTACACATACAACAGGCTGCCGAAGGGTGACGACGGAATGTCGCCGCCCGCGATGCGGGGCAGCCCGAGACAGAGCGTCACGGGGCAAGGTGAATGAGCTTCAGCAACGAGTTTGATGTCGGCCCGCTCACGTGGGTGAAGAGCGAGATCGATGCCGCACTCGGCCGGGCACGGGAGAGCCTGGCCGACGCGCAGCAGCGCCCGGAGGAACGCGAGCCCCTGCGCTTTGCGCAGAGCCACGTCCACCAGGCCAGCGGCGCGCTGTCCGTCGTCGGGCTGGACGGCGTCACGCAATATGCCGACGCCATCGACAAGCTGCTCGCCGCGCTGGCGGCCGCCGACGGCACGGTGCCGGCCGACAAACTCACGCTGGCCAACCGCGGCATTGCCGTACTGGCCAACTACATCAACGAATTGCTGGCTGGCGCCCCGCACCAGCCGTTGCGCCTGTATCCGATCTACAAAGAGCTGGTCGCTGCCCGCGGTGGCGACGTGCCGCCGCCGTCGGAGCTGTTTTTCCCGGACCTGTCGCGCCGTCCAGCCCTGGGCGATGCGCCCAGCATCGATCCGGCCCGCGCCGCGCACGAAGCGCGCGTCCAGCGCGGCCGGTTCGAAAAAGGCCTGCTGCAGTGGATCCGCCAGCCGGGCGCGAACGCCGGCCCGCTCGAAATGCTGCGCGCGGTGCAGCACATTGAACAAATCCAGACCACGCCCGCCACGCGCTCTTTCTGGTGGGCCGCCGTTGCGTTCTTCGAAGGTCTCGCATCCGGCGCCATTCCGGGTGATCGGCAGGCGCATCGCCTGTGCCGCCGCATCGACACGCAGATGCGTCGCCTGATCGAGGGCTCGCAAGTCATCGCTGAGCGCCTTGTGCGCGACGTGCTGTACTTCGTCGCCACCTCGCGCATCGACACGCCGCACGCGCAATCCGTGCGCCACGTGTATCGGCTCGACAACGCGCTCCCGGCCAGCGACGCCGAACTGTCGGACACGCTGCGCGCGCCGCTGGCGTTGCAGTTGCGCGAAGCGCTCGAGAACGCCAAGGAGATGTGGAACCGCTTCTGCGCGGGCGCTGCCGTCGCGCTGCCGCAGTTCCAGGAGCAGTTGGTTGAAGTCGTCGCCCGCGCAGCGCCGTTGAACGTGCGCGACGTTGACCGTCTGCTGGCCTCGATGAGCGAATTGCTCACCTGGCTGCGGGCCGATCCCCTGCGGCACAGCGACACCCTGGCCATGGAAGTCGCCACTGGCCTGTTGATCGTCGAGCAAGCCGCCGAATCGGCGGTCGTCGATCCGACTCAGTTGCGCCGCCAGACCGACGCCCTGTGCCATCAATATGCACTGCGTATCCAGGGCCAGAACCCGGCTCCGCTCGACGAAAGCCAGTTCGGCAGCGCTTCGCAGCGCGCCCAGGAAAAGCTCTTCTTCAACCAGCTCGCGCGCGAGATCCTGGCCAATCTCGGCCAGATCGAACAAACCCTCGACATCTACTTCCGCAACACCGCGCAACGCGAGCCCTTGGCCGCGCTCGCCAATCCGCTCAAGCAGATTGAAGGTGCGCTGGCGATCCTGGGTGAGGCCGAGGCGACCGAACTCGTCCGCTCCAGCGCCGTCGAGGTGAGCCGCTTCGCCACCGCGGAGACACCGCCCGAGCAGTCCGATTTCGATGCACTCGCGCACAAGCTGTCGGCGCTGGGTTTCTACATTGAAGCGCTCAAGCACGGCCCCGCCCGCCTGGAGTTCTTCCTCAACCCGGAGGCAGCCCGCGCCGCGCGCGAAGAGGTCTCGGCCGTGAGCGCCACGGTTGAAGCCCAACTGGCTCGCGACACGCGCGAGACGCAGACACTGGCTGCAGCGCTGTCCGAATCGCCACAGGACACGACCCTGCGCCAGCAGCTCGTCAGCAATCTCGAAGCGATCCGCGAAGACGCACAACTGGTCGCTGACAGCCAGCTCGAACAGCAGACCAAGGAAGCCATCGCCAGCCTCAAGGCTGGCGGCAATGTCGCCGTCGAACAGATCCAGGAAGCGCTGTCCTCCGTCGCCCCGGTCAGTGCGCCACAACCGTCGGCCGAAGCCGCGCGCCTGATGAGCGCCAGCACCGAAGAACTGGACGCCGAGCTGCTGGAAATTTTCCTGGAAGAAGCGCAGGAAGTCCTCGGTACGCTGGCGACCTCGCGCGACGAAGCCGCCCGCGAATCGCACAACCTCGAAGCGCTGACCACGGTGCGCCGCGCGTATCACACGCTCAAGGGCAGCAGCCGCATGGTGGGCCTGACCGATTTTTCGGAAGCCGCCCGCCACGTCGAAATGGCAATGAACCGCTGGCTGCAGCTCGAGCGTGATGCCGACGGCGAAATTCTCGCGCTGATCGATGACGGTCGTGCCGTGTTCGGCGCGTGGGTGGAACAGTTGCTTGCCGGCGGCGGTACCTGGCATGACGCCAGCGCACTGATCGCGCATGCCGACAGGCTGCTTGCCTCGCTCGATCCAAGCGTCGACGACCTGCCCGCCGCGCCCCCCACTGCTGCGGCCATCGCGGCGGCACCGGCGACCGCAAGTGTGGCTGCGGCCGTCGCACCGGCATTCAACGCGTCGGCGCCGCTCGATTTTGTGCTGGACGACATGGAGCCTTCCGCCCAGCCCGTTGCCGATGCCCATGCGATCGAAGCCTCGCTCAACGAAACACGCTTCGATCTCGACGACTTTCTGCTGCCGGAACTGGGCACGGAGCATCACTACGAGTCGTCGCTCGAAGAGACGCGTCTGGACATGCCGGCACTGGCGGCGTTCGGACTGGACATCGACCTGCCCGACATGCCGGCCAACTCGCACGGCAAGGAGCTGGACCTTACCGCCACGCTGTCGGAGAACGATATCCGCGCGCTGGTCGATGACGCCCGCATGCCAGAGTTCGATCTTGCCGCGACGACCATCAACCCCTTTGGCAATGCCAAGGCGGTGGACATTCCGACGCTGCATTCGCTGACCGACCGGACGCCCGAAACGACGATCGGCCTCGACAGCCACGGCGACGCCGACCTGACGGTCACCCCGATCAGTCTGGAGACTCTCGCCGGCGAGGCGGCCAACGACGAAAGCGACCTCACGACGACGGCGCTGAACGTCGAGGACCTGCTCGAGCCGCTGCCTGAGCCCCTCACGCTGAACGAGCCGATCATCGCCGACGCGGTGGCCGGATCGAACGACGCCGCCATGGAAGACGGCCTCGTGGCGACCGCGCTCAACGTCGACGAGTGGCTCGACGATGCGCCAGCGAAAGACGCCGTCGCCGAAGATCTGCCGATCGTCGACGAAGACGAGGCCGGCATCGAGATCTCGCCCGCCATCGCGGCCGAACTCGAAGCTGCCGCGCACGTGCTGGCGGAAGTCGGCAAGGAACTCGAACACGCCGCGCCCGCCGCTGAAGACACCACGGTCGAAGAGCACGCACTGGAACCGCTGGTGTCGCCCTTCGATGTCATCGAAGAGCCGGCACCGAAGCAGCCGACGCCGGTGACCGAATCGCTGGGCGAACCGGATGTCGCGACCAGCCCCGCCGAAGCGCGCCTGGCCGATGACGACCTGGAAGTCGTCTCTATCGATGACGATGAAGGCGACATCGATCTGCCGCATCTGAATCTGCACGCGCTGACGGGCGAGACGCCGCCCCCGGTCATCCCGGAAGGGGACGTGACCATCGGCGGCCAGACGCTGTCGCGTGGGCTGTATGACCTTTTCATGGTCGAAGCTGGCCAGCACCTCGACACGCTGCGCGCCGAACTGGCCGCGCTTGCCGAAGACGCCACGCTCGCCCCGGGCTCCAGTGCCGTCCGCGCCGCGCACACGCTGGCGGGAATCTCTGGCACGGCGCGCATCGAAGCGGCCTATGCGCTCTCCAAGGCGCTGGAGCATTCGCTGCACCGGCTGTGCGACGTGAGCCAGCCCCCCACGCGCGAACAACTGGCGTTGCAGCAACATGCGCTGGATGTGCTGGAGAACATGCTCGACGAAGTCGCCGTGCAGTCGATGCCGATGGCCGACGACGCGCTGGTCGAAGAACTCGACAATCTGCAGCCGATCTTCTTTACCGCCGCCGACCTCGCGCCCGCCCCGACCGCGGAACCGGAAGCACCGCAAGCCGCCGTGCCGCAGTCCATCGTGGTCGACGATTTCGCCTCGGCAACGCCTGCAGTGGTCGAGGAGACGCCGAAAATCACCGTCCAGGATGAGCTGGACGACCAACTGCTGCCGATCTTCTTCGAAGAAGCCGACGAGCTTTCGTCCGAACTGGGCACGGTGGTGCGCCAGATTCGCGCGGAACCGGCTGACGCCGCACCGGTGCAGGCGCTGGCCCGCCTGCTGCATACGCTCAAGGGTAGCGCCCGGATGGCAGGTGCGATGCGCCTGGGCGAATACGTCCACTCGCTTGAGTCGAGGCTCGAAAAGGGCGTGGCCGCTGGAACGCCGCTGGCCGACGACATGGAAAACGGGCTGGATCACATCGGTGCGATGCTCAACGCCCTGCGTAATCCGGGTGCGCCGGAGCCAGCCGCCCCGTCGACGGGCACGGCGACCGGCGCGGCTGCAACGGCCATCGTGGTCGCCGCGCCGGTTGCCGCGGCGACGGCAGAGGACACGGACACCGTCCAGGGGACACGCTCGACACTGCGCGTACGTGCCGACGCCATCGATCGCTTCGTCAACGAGGCTGGCGAAATCAGTATTGCCCGCACGCGTATCGAAGGCGAAATGCGTACGCTGCGCCGTTCGCTGCTCGACCTGACGGAAAACGTGATCCGCCTGCGCAACCAGTTGCGCGAGATCGAAATCCAGGCCGAGTCGCAGATGCAGTCGCGTCTGGCCGCAGCCGAAGCGCATCACGGCGAGTTCGATCCGCTGGAATTCGACCGCTTCACGCGCCTGCAGGAAGTGACCCGCATGATGGCGGAGTCCGTCGGTGACGTGACGACCATCCAGCAGAACCTGCTGCGCAACCTCGATCAATCCGACTCGGCCCTGCACTCGCAGGCACGCCTGTCGCGCGACCTGCAACAAGCGCTGATGGCGGTGCGCATGGTGCCGTTCGAAGATTCGGCCGATCGCCTCTACCGGGTGGTGCGTCAGACCGCGAAAGAACTGGGCAAGCGCGCCAACCTCGACATCCGCAACGGCCGCATCGAAATCGACCGTGGTGTGCTCGACAAAATGATCGCGCCGATCGAGCACCTGTTGCGCAACGCCATCGCGCACGGCATCGAATCGCCAGCGGATCGCGTGGCCGCGGGCAAGCCTGAGTTCGGCCAGATCACGCTGACGCTGTCGCAACTGTCGAACGAAATCGCGCTGGAAATCCGCGACGACGGCCGCGGCCTGAATTACGAGCGCATCCTGGCGCGAGGCCGCTCAGTCGGTCTGGTCGGCCCGGACGAAACGCCGGCCGAAGCGCGCCTGACCCAGTTGATCTTCGAGCCCGGATTCTCGACGGCCGAAACGGTGTCGGGAGTGGCCGGGCGCGGCGTCGGCATGGACGTGGTCAAGAGCGAGACGCTCGCCGTCGGTGGCCGTATCGACATTGCTTCCAGCGCCGGCCAGGGCGCGCGCTTCATGATCCGCCTGCCGCTGACGCTGGCCGTCACGCAAGCGCTGCTGGTCCGCACGGGTGGTCGTACCTACGCCATTCCGTCGAACATGGTGGAACAGGCGCTGGAATTGAAGGAGCCCGCGCTCGACGACATGCGTTCGCGCGGCTTCGCCGAATGGAACAACGAGCAGTACCCGTTCCGCTACATGCCGCGCTTGCTGGGCGATACCGTCACGCAGCCGACGCCGAACCGCTTCCATTGGGTGCTATTGCTGCGCGCCGGCAACGAAACGCTGGCAATGCACATCGACGAGCTGCGAGGCAACCAGGAAATCATCGTCAAGAACGCAGGCCCGCAGTTCGTGCGCCTGCAGGGCTTTACGGGGGCAACGGTGCTGCCCGATGGCGAGATTGCGCTGATCCTGAACCCGGTGGTGCTGGCATCCCGCACGACGGCGCAGGCACAGGAAGGTGCCGAAGGCGCGGCACCGGTGGCACCGCAAGCCGAAGAGGCTCGCACGCCGACGGTGATGGTGGTCGACGATTCGCTCACCGTACGCAAGATCACCAGCCGCCTGCTCGAACGCGAGGGCTACCACGTGGTCACCGCCAAGGACGGTGTCGATGCGCTGGAGCAACTGGTGGAGATGAAGCCGGACGTGATGCTGCTCGATATCGAGATGCCGCGCATGGACGGCTTCGATCTGGCGCGCAATGTGCGTGCGGACGAGCGCCTGCGCGACCTGCCGATCATCATGATCACCTCGCGCATGGCGGACAAGCACCGCAACTACGCCACCGAGATCGGCGTCAATCACTACCTCGGCAAGCCATACCAGGAAGACGTGCTGCTTGAGCTGATCCACGGCTTCGTGGGCAGTCGCCACTGAGCGTTCGCGGACGCCGGACGAAAAAAAGGGCATCGCCGCCGGCTTGACCGGTGCGATGCCCCTTTGTTTTGATGCGCCGGTCAGGCGCTGGCGAGCGCTTTCAGCAGTTTGTCGTGGACGCCGCCAAAGCCACCGTTGCTCATGACGAGCACATGGTCGCCTTCGCGTGCGTCGGCTGCCACTGCCGCCACCAGCGCCTGCAGATCGTCGAAGCAGCGCGCCTTGTCGCCCATCGGAGCGAAGACTTCCGTGGCGTCCCAACCGAGGTTGTTGGCGTAACAGAAGACAAGGTCGGCATCGACGAGGCTACCGGGCAACTGGGTCTTCATGGTGCCCAGCTTCATGGTGTTGGATCGCGGCTCCAGCACGGCGAGGATGCGCGACTTGCCAACGCGGCGGCGCAGGCCCGCGACCGTCGTGGCAATGGCCGTCGGATGATGCGCGAAGTCGTCATACACCGTCACGCCGCGCACGATGCCTCGCACTTCCATGCGGCGCTTCACGCCGATGAAGCGCGTCAGCGCCTCGGCACTGTGTTCGGGTGTCACCCCCACGTGACGGGCCGCCGCGATGGCCGCGAGCGCGTTGGCACGGTTGTGCGCGCCGGTCATGGGCAGGGCGCAGCGGGCCACGTCCTCGCCCTTGAACGAAAAGACGACGTCGTCGATACCTTCGCCATCGCGGTATTGCCATTCGCCCTTGCCGTCGAAGCGCTCCACTTCGCTCCAGCAACCACGCGCCAGCACGCGCGAGAGGCTTTCCTCGGCGCCGTTGGCGATGATGCGGCCGGTGCCTGGAACGGTCCGCACGAGATGGTGGAATTGGGTCTCGATGGCGGCCAGATCGGGAAAGATGTCCGCGTGATCGAATTCGAGATTGTTCAGGATCGCCGTGCGCGGGCGGTAGTGAACAAACTTGGAGCGCTTGTCGCAGAACGCGGTGTCGTACTCGTCGGCTTCGATCACGAAGAACGGCGAATCGGTCAGCCGCGCAGACACGCCGAAATTGCCCGGTACGCCGCCGATGAGAAAGCCCGGATTGAGGCCGGCATCTTCGAGCAACCACGCCAACAGGGAAGAGGTCGTCGTCTTGCCGTGCGTGCCGGCCACGGCCAGCACCCATTTTCCTTGCAGTACATGGTCGGCCAGCCATTGCGGACCCGACGTATACGGCAGCCCCTTGTCGAGGATCGCTTCGAGCAGAGGATTGCCGCGCGACACGGCGTTGCCCACCACGAAGAGATCGGGCTTCAGTTCGAGCTGATCGGTGCCGTAGCCCTCGATGAGGCCGATACCCTGCTCTTCGAGCTGCGTACTCATCGGAGGGTAGACGTTGGCATCGCAGCCCGTGACGGTGTGGCCTGCCGCGCGCGCGATCAGCGCGATGCCGCCCATGAATGTGCCGCAGATACCGAGAATGTGGATATGCATGAATCGCCTTTTGCCGCCTGGCAGCGAGAAAGCACGACCGTCACAGGACGATCTGTACAATAGGGACGGAATTCTAGCGTCAGTTTGCCGTCTGACTGATGCCGTGCAGCATCAGCACTACAACAGCCCACAGGGACGCCGTCATGTCTGAGCGCCACAATCAATCATTGCGCCGTAGTGTCGCCGCCCACGCAGCTCGCTTGATGGCGGAAGAAGGCATCGATGATTTCGGCTTCGCCAAGCGCAAGGCGGCCCGGCAGCTCGGTTTTTCCAACGCTGAAGCGCTGCCCACCAACGCCGAGGTCGAAGAAGAGCTGCATTCCTACGTTGCCCTGTTCCGCGATGAAGAAGACGAAGCCCGCCTGCGCGAGATGCGCCTGGCGGCGGTCGACGTCATGCGGCTGTTCGCACCGTTCCGCCCCTATCTGACCGGCACTGTGCTGGCGGGCACGGCAGGCGCGTTCTCGGAGGTCGAACTCGAGATTTACGCCGACAGCGCGAAAGACGTCGAAATCTTCATGATCAATCAGAACATCCGTTATGAGCACCGCGAGGTGCGCCGCAGCGGTCCCGACGCGCCGGAAGCGATCCTGGTGTTCGATTGGGGCGAGATTCCGTTCCGCGTGAATGTCTACGATCACGTGAGCGAACGCTCGCCGCGCCGCACGCCGGGCGGCAGCAAGCTGGCCGAACGGGCGCGCCTGGACGCGGTTGAAGCGCTCATCGGCAACGATCTGGCCGAAGAAGAGTAAGCATGAAGCGTTCAGTGCGCCGGTGGATCGGCGTGGTGTGCATGCTCGTCGTGGTCGGCGCGGCGGGTGTCCTCGCCGGCCATTACTTGCGGGCCGACGACGACCGCCCCGTGGCGGCCCTCACTTCAGCAACGCTGCCGGACGCTTTGGGCGTCCCGGTCAGCGTTGCCCAGTGGCGCGGCAAGCCGATGCTGGTGAATTTCTGGGGCACATGGTGCGCACCATGCCGGGAGGAAATGCCGCTCCTCAACGACATGGCGACCCGCTTTCCCCAGGTGCAGTTCATCGGAATCGCCATCGATGACGCCGCCGCGCTGGCACAGTACGCCAACCAACATTCGGCCCACTATCCGCTGCTGCTGGGCAACGCCGATCTGCTGGCGTTGACGGGCAGACTCGGCAATGCGGCGCAGGCACTGCCGTTCAGCGTGTTGATCGACGCGTCCGGGACGATCCAGCAAATCAAGCTGGGGGCTTTCCACGAACCGGAACTCGCCGAGAAATTGCGCCAATTGACGCCTTCGCGATAGTTTCCGACGTATTTCGGGCAAGAGCCGAATAGCGGCGAAACCATAGACAATTTGCAGCGAATTGCGGCAAACTCGCGGCCATGACAAAACCCAAGGACCCGAAGTCCGCCGCCAAGGGCGCCAAATCATCGGCGCGCGAAACCGGCACGCAGGCGCCCCAACGCGCCCGCATACTGGTTTTGCACGGCCCGAACCTCAACCTGCTCGGCACACGCGAGCCCGAGATCTACGGCCGCACGACCCTTGCCGACATTCATGCGGACATGGACGCGCGTGCGCGCGCGTCGTCGGTGCTGCTGGAATCCTTCCAGAGCAATCACGAAGGGCAACTCATTGACCGCGTCCAGGCCGCACGCACCGAGGGGGTCGACTTCATCGTCATCAACCCGGGCGCGTACACGCATACCAGCGTCGCACTCCGCGATGCATTGGCCGCGGTGAAGATACCGTTCATCGAAGTCCACCTGTCCAACATTCACGCGAGGGAGTCGTTCCGGCACCACTCGTATCTGTCGGACATCGCTGTCGGTGTCATCTGCGGTCTTGGTGCCCAAGGCTACATGCTGGCCTTGGAGCACGCGCTCACCCGTCTGGGCGCAACGGCGCAAGCCTGAATCTGACCAGAACCGAAAAATACGTCAATACACGGGCGACTCTCCCCAACACGAGCCGCCCTTTTTTGTCTTGGAGTGGACATGGATCTCAGAAAACTGAAAAAACTGATCGACCTGGTGGAAGAGTCCGGCATTGCCGAACTCGAGGTCACCGAAGGTGAAGAAAAAGTTCGCATCGCCAAGCATTCCTCCACGGCCGCGGCTCCTGTCACCTACGTGACCGCTCCCCAGCAGGTCGCCGCCGCTGCGCCGGCCGCTCCGGCCGCCGCCCCCGCCGCTGCGGCGCCTGCTCCTGCAGCGCCGGCCACCCCGGAAGGCCATGTCGTCAAGTCGCCGATGGTGGGTACGTTCTATCGTTCGTCGGCGCCGGGCGTCGATCCCTTCGTGAAGGAAGGCGCGTCGGTCACCACCGGCGACACGCTGTGCCTGATCGAAGCCATGAAGCTCATGAATGAGATCGAAGCCGACGCTACCGGCACGATCAAGGCTATCCTTGTGGAAAACGGCCAGCCGGTCGAATACGGCCAGCCGCTGTTCATCATCGGCTAAGCGGCGCCAGCCCCGACGCTGCCCCAGTCACACGGGATCCCCATGTTTGAAAAAGTTCTGATCGCCAACCGCGGTGAAATCGCGCTGCGCATCCTGCGCGCGTGCCGCGAGTTGGGCATCCGCACGGTCGCCGTGCATTCGGAAGCCGATACCGAAGCCAAGTACGTGAAGCTCGCCGACGAGTCGGTGTGCATCGGGCCGGCGCCGTCGGGCCAGTCGTACCTGAACGTGCCGCGCATCATCGCGGCCGCCGAGGTGACCGACGCCGAAGCCATCCATCCGGGCTACGGCTTCCTTTCCGAAAACGCTGACTTCGCCGAGCGCGTGGAATCGTCCGGCTTCGTCTTCATCGGCCCGCGCCCGGAGACGATCCGCCTGATGGGCGACAAAGTCAGCGCCAAGCAGGCAATGATCGAAGCAGGCGTGCCTTGCGTGCCGGGTTCTGGCGGCGCCCTTCCCGACGATCCGAAAGAGATCGTCAAGATCGCGCGCTCGATCGGCTATCCGGTCATCATCAAGGCAGCCGGCGGTGGCGGCGGCCGCGGCATGCGTGTCGTGCACACCGAGGCGGCGCTGATCGCCGCCGTGACGACGACGCGGACCGAAGCCGGTGCGGCGTTCAACAACTCCACGGTGTACATGGAGAAGTTCCTCGAGAATCCGCGCCACATCGAAATCCAGGTGATGGCCGATCAGCACGGCAATGCCGTGTACCTCGGCGAACGCGACTGCTCGATGCAGCGTCGTCACCAGAAGGTCATCGAAGAGGCGCCCGCGCCCGGCATCGACCGCAAGCTGATCGAAAAAGTCGGCATGTCCTGCGTGGCTGCGTGCAAGCGTATCGGCTATCGCGGTGCCGGCACGTTCGAGTTCCTGTACGAGAACGGCGAGTTCTACTTCATCGAGATGAACACTCGTGTGCAGGTGGAACACCCGGTGACCGAGATGATCACCGGCGTGGACATCGTGCAGGAACAGATCCGCGTGGCGAACAACGAGCCGCTGCGCTTCAAGCAGAAAGATATCCAGCTGCGCGGCCACGCCATCGAATGCCGGATCAACGCGGAAGACCCGTTCAAGTTCACGCCGTCGCCGGGCAAGATCCTGTCGTGGCATACGCCGGGCGGGCCGGGTATCCGCGTCGATTCGCACGTGTATGCCGGCTATACGGTGCCACCGCACTACGACTCGATGATCGGCAAGGTGATCGCTTACGGCGACACGCGCGAACAGGCCATTCGCCGCCTGCGCATCGCCCTGTCCGAGATGGTGGTAGAGGGCATCAAGACCAACATCGCCCTGCACCAGGAAATGCTGCTCGACGCCAACTTCGTTGCCGGCGGCACCAGCATTCATTATCTGGAACACAAGCTGGCCGCAAAATAAGCGCGTCACCGCTTGAATGAGGAAAGCAAGAGCGCTCAGGCGCTCTTTGCGTTTCCTGTCTCTTTGCGTTACATAAGGTAGCCATGTGGTATTCCGTCACCCTGAAGGCTGAAGCGGAACGAGCCGAAGCGCTCTCCGAAGCGCTGATGGATTCGGGCGCGCTGTCGGTCAGCATCGAAGATGCCGATGCGGGCACCGATCGCGAAAAGCCCCAGTTCGGCGAGCCTGGCCATGTCAACGAACGACTGTGGGATCACAGCAACGTGGTCGCCCTGTTCGACGCCGATGTCGAGCTCGCTGTCGCGCTGGCACAGGCGGCCGGCATCGCTGGGCTGGACGCGGTCCCCGAATTCACTGTCGATGAAGTTGCCGAGCAGAACTGGGTGCAGCTCACCCAGTCGCAATTCGACCCGATCCGCATCACCGATCGCATGTGGATCGTGCCCTCATGGCACGATGCGCCGCAGCCGGACGCCATCAACATCGAAATGGACCCCGGCATGGCGTTCGGTACCGGCTCGCACCCGACCACGCATCTGTGCCTGCAATGGCTGACCGAACACGTCGCGCCCGGCGTGAGCGTACTCGACTATGGCTGCGGCTCGGGCATCCTCGCCATTGCTGCGGCCAAGCTGGGCGCGGGCGATATATTGGGCGTGGACATCGATCCGCACGCTGTCGCGGCCAGCAAGGCCAATGCCGAACGCAATGGCGCCGCGGCGGTCTTCCACCACAGCGCCGAAGCCATCAAGGGCAAGTTCGATCGCGTGGTGGCGAACATCCTGACCAATCCCCTGTGCGTTCTGGCGCCGGCCATCGCTAGCCACGTCGCCGATGGCGGCGAACTTGCGCTGTCGGGCGTGCTCGCCGCGCAAGCGCAGCAGGTGATCGATGCCTACGCTCCGTACATTGCGCTGCAAGTCGGCGCTGAACGCGAAGGTTGGGTGCGATTGGAGGGGCACCGGCCATGCTGACCACGCGCTGCCCGTCCTGCGGCACCACGTTCCGGGTGCGCCCGGAACAGCTCACCGCGCGCAACGGACGGGTGCGCTGCGGGAAGTGCCAGACGGCATTCTCGGCGCTGGCCTCGCTGGAGGAGATGGACGATGGCGTGCCGACGGCCGCCTCCGCGACGCCGCAGGCATCCACCATTACCGAAACGCCGCGCGAGGCCTCCACCACGGGCGGCCCTGCAATCATCTATCCGCCAGCGGAAGAGCCCGTGGCCGAGCCTGTCGGGCTGGATCTATCGACCGTCGACTTCGACCTGAATCTTGATCTTGAAGACGACAGCCGCATCGAACCGGCTCCGCCCGCCGAGTGGCTGAGCACTTCGTCGGACTTCGAAGCCGAACTCAAGGCGCGTTCGGCCGCCGACATGAGCGCGCCGCCGCCGGTCAAGCCCGCGCCGGCGACGCCGGCCTTCGACATCGATTTCGACGCCACACCCGAGAACGATCGGCCGGATTTCGTCGCGCCTCATGCCGTGCAACCGGAAGAACCGCCCGCGGATTCCGAACCGATCGTGGTCCACGGCCTGGAGCCCGAATTCGACCTGGACGTCGATCACCACGAAAGCGAGCTGCCTGCCACGGAAGAAGGCATCGAGCCAATGCGCGTCGAGCCATCCGAGCCCTCGGCCTTCGTCGCCGAGCCTGCCCAGGCACCCGAAGAGGCAGTAGAAGAGGCGAGCACTGCCGCCGCTACCGTCGCAGGCGGCCCGGGCACGATTTTCCTGAACGAAGAAGTCACACCACCTTTGATCGAGGAAGCTCGCAAGCCGTCGATCAAGCAGCGCTTGCTGTGGGCATTGATCTTCGTCGTGCTGCTGGTCGTCGCATTGGCGGTCGGCGCCTATGTGTTCCGCACCGATCTGGCGCGCGCTTACCCCGCGCTGCGAGCCCCCCTCGAACAGGCCTGCGCCAACCTGGGTTGCGACGTGCCCTTTCCGCGCGACGCCAAGCTGATCGCGGTCGAAGGCACCGACCTGATTCCTGAACAGGGCGCGGCAGGACGCTATCGACTGGTCGTCACGCTGCGCAACCGGGCCGATTACCCACAGAGCTGGCCACAGTTGGAACTGACGCTGACCGACCGCTTTGATCGTGCGTTGTCGCGCCGCGTCATCCCGCCTCGTGAATGGCTACCCAAGGAACAAGCCGCCCGCCCCGCTTTCGAAGCCCAGGGCGAAGTCACCGCCAACGTGCCGATCAGTACCGATCTGCCGGCGGCCGGCTACCGTGTTTACGCGTTCTACCCTTGATCGCCGCGACGACGCGGCGGCATATCCCCAAAACAGAAGGAGAGCAGCAACATGAGCACCGTCACCCTCAAGGGCAATCCCGTCGAAGTCGCTGGAACCTTCCCCAAGCCCGGCGATACGGCAGCCGATTTTGCGCTGGTATCGACCGGCCTTGCCAACGTCGGACTGGGCGAGTTCGCCGGCAAGCGCAAGGTGTTGAACATCGTCCCCAGCCTGGACACCCCGACCTGCGCCACGTCTACCCGCAAGTTCAATGAACGCGCAGCCAGCCTCGACAATACCGTCGTGCTGGTCGTTTCGGCCGACCTGCCGTTCGCAGCCAAGCGCTTCTGCGAAGTGGAAGGCATCCAGAACGTGCAATCGCTGTCCACGCTGCGTGACGCCAGCTTCAAGAAGAACTATGGCGTCGACATTACGAGCGGCCCGCTTGCCGGCCTGACCGCCCGCGCAGTGGTCGTGCTGGACGAAAACAACAAGGTGCTGCACTCGCAACTGGTGCCGGAAATCGCCAATGAGCCGGACTACGACGCGGCACTGAAGGCATTGCAGAACTAAGCCGTCGCGCGATTCACCGAGAAGCCGCTGGCAGCCATGCCGGTGGCTTTTTTCTTGGCGGTGGCGCATACGCGCCAGAAACATGTTCGTCACCGCGACGTAATATGCCCCCGAAATACTTGGCACTGTCTGTCACAGCGGCCGAGTTTCCATGGAAAGTCCATTCAAGGGCAAGACCGGCGTCGTTCGTATCTGGAACGCCTTTCACTACTCGCTCGACGGCCTGAGGGCCGCCTTCAAGCACGAGGACGCTTTCCGCCAGGAAGTGCTGCTGGCGATCGTGCTGGTTCCGATCGCGCTATTCAGCGCACGTAGTGGCGCAGAGAAAGCGGCGCTTATCGCCAGTGTCCTGCTGGTGTTGATCGTGGAGCTGGTCAATTCGGCCGTGGAAGCGACCGTCGATCGCATCTCGCTCGAACATCATCGCCTGGCCAAGCGGGCCAAAGACATCGGCAGTGCATCGGTGTTGCTGACACTGCTGAATCTGGCGGTCGTATGGGGTTTCATTTTCCTGTCATGAAAACGTCATCGCAGCGTCGCGCGCCGGCATGATAGTGCCGCCATGGACGCTACGCGTATCTCCGTGCTGGATCTCGCCAGCCGTCATCGCCAAATGCGGATTGCGGTGGTTACCGAGACTTACCCTCCCGAAGTCAATGGTGTCGCCATGACGACCGGCCGGCTCATCGCCGGTCTGCAGGAGCTTGGCCATGCCGTGCAGCTCGTTCGCCCTCGCCAGGGGTCGGACGATTCGCCCGCGCAGGGTGAGGATTTCAACGAGATGCTGGCGCGCGGCATTCCCATTCCGCGCTACAACCATCTGAAGATGGGGCTGCCCGCGCGCAACGCGTTGGTGCGCGCATGGTCCCTGCGGCGTCCGGATATCGTCCAGGTGGTAACGGAAGGGCCGCTCGGCTGGTCGGCCGTGGCGGCTGCGCGCCGCCTGAAATTGCCGGTCATCACGGAGTTCCACACGAACTTCCACGCTTACAGCCGTTATTACGGCATCGGCTGGCTCAAACAATCGGTGGCGGCCTATCTGCGTCGCTTTCACAACAAGGGCGACCTCACGCTGGTGCCAACACCGGCGTTGCGAGATGAATTGCTGGCAGCAGGCTTCCACCACGTCGACGTGGTGGCGCGGGGCGTCGACACCGGGCTCTTTTGCCCGGCGCGGCGATCCGATGCACTGCGGCAGTCGTGGGGCGCCACGCCCGAAACACTCGTATGTGCAATCGTCAGTCGGCTCGCCCCGGAAAAGAATCTCGATCTGGCGATCCGTGCATTCGAGTCTGTGCGGGCGCGGCATCGCAACTCGCGCCTCGTGCTGGTTGGCGACGGCCCCGCCCGGGCGGGGCTTCAGGCGCGTTATCCAGAGCACGTATTTGCCGGCATGCAGCGCGGCGAAGATCTCGCGGCCCATTACGCCAGCGCGGATTGCTTCATCTTTCCGAGCCTCACCGAGACGTTCGGCAATGTCATTGCCGAAGCGCTGGCGAGCGGATTACCGGTCGTGTCCTTCGACTACGCGGCCGCGTCGGAGCTGATCACGACGGGCTCCAACGGCCTGGTGGTGCCGTTCGGCGACGAAGCCGCTTTCATCTCCGCCTGCGAACTGTTGGTCCAGGATCGGGCATTGCTTGGCGCCATGCGGGCCGCCGCGCAGGACAGTGTGCGCCATCTGGATTGGCTGACCGTAGCCGCCCAATTGGTGCGCCTTCTCGACGAAACGGTCAGCAGCCACGAAATCCGCCAGCAGACGCGCTCCAGTCTCCTCGCCCAGCCCGACTAGCCCAGTTCCCGGCGGAACGCCCCATCGGCGTAAAATGCGGGTTTTGATTACCCGGACGCTCCGCCTCCATGACCATTCTCGTATGCGGCTCTGTCGCCTTTGACACCATCATGGTGTTCCAGGGCCAATTCAAGCAGCACATCCTGCCGGAGCAGATCCGCATCCTGAACGTATCGTTCCCCGTCCCGGAGATGCGGCGCGAATTCGGCGGCTGTGCAGGCAACATCGCGTATTCCCTGGCTCTTCTTGGCGGACAGGCGCGCATTCTGGCCACGGTGGGTGAAGACGCCGGCCCATACTTGAGCCGGCTGGATGATTTCGGCATCGATCGCCGCTTCGTTCGCATCGTACCGGGCACCTTCACGGCACAGGCGTTCATCACGACCGATCTGGACGGCAACCAGATCGCGGCGTTCCACCCGGGCGCGATGAGCCAGTCGCACACCAACCGCGCGGCCGACGCGGAGTCCGATGTCAGTTGGGGCATTGTGTCGCCGGACGGGCGCGAAGGCATGCTGCAACACGCGCGAGACCTGCACGCGGCGGGCATCCCGTTCGTCTTTGATCCCGGCCAAGCGCTGCCGATTCTGTCCGGCGAGGACTTGCTCGCCTGCATCGACATCGCCACCCTGTGCACAGCCAATGACTATGAGGCTACATTAATCTGTAACAAAACCGGCCTGTCGCTGGATGAACTGGCAAATCGCCTCGACGGTCTGATCGTGACGTACGGCGCTGACGGCTCGCGCCTGTTTCGGCATGGTGAAAGCGTGGAAATCCCCGCCGCCCGGCCCGACTATGTCGTCGACCCGACCGGCTGCGGCGATGCCTATCGCGCCGGCCTGCTGTTCGGGCTGTCGCGTGAATGGGATTTGGTCAAATCCGCCCGTCTGGCATCCGTCATGGGTGCCATCAAGATCGGGCATCAGGGCGCACAGAGTCACGCGCCCGACAGAGAAGAGATCGCCCGTCGCTTCAGCGACGCGTACGGAGACAAGCTTTGGTAAGGAGTCAGTATTCAATGAAGATGCAACACGTCACCGTCGCCGCACTTTGCGCCCTGTCCTTGGCGCTGAGTGCCTGCGCCTCCAGCAAGGCCGGCGACGTTTATTCGCGCGATGAAGCGCAACGCACCATGACCTTTCGCGAAGGGGTCGTCAGCGACGTACGACAAGTCAAGCTGGAAGGCACCAAGACAGCCATCGGCACCGGTGCCGGCGCAGTGGTCGGCGGCGTAGCCGGCAGCACTATCGGCCAAGGCAAGGGGCAGATTGTCGGTGCGGTACTGGGGGCAGTGGCGGGCGGCCTTGCCGGCGCCGCAGCCGAAGAAGGGCTCACACGTGAGAATGCACTGCAGATCACGGTCAAGCTGAACAACGGCGAGAACATCATCGTCGTGCAAGAGATGGGGCAGGACACTTTCGTAGCCGGGGATCGGGTACGTGTGGTTCAGAGCGGTGGCAAGACGCGGGTGACGCGCTGAGCGCACGCCCGGGGTTTGATCCAATGCCACCTGCGCAACCATGACGCTCTGGGATCATCGTCATGGTTGCGTAACGCGCGCGTAACCGTTACGCAATTCTGGCCTCCTAAAGTTGGCCATTATCTGAAAGGATCACGCATGCTGAGTACAGCGCCGCAATCAGTCGCCCAGAAATCCCGCAACTTCTTTGTTGGCCTTGCCGGCACCGCTTCCGAGATCCTTGAAGCACAAAAGCTCCGCTATCGTGTTTTTGCCGAAGAAATGGGCGCGCGTCTGCCCAGCACCACGCCTGGCGTGGATCGCGACCACTTCGACGCTTACTGTGAACACCTGATCGTGCGCGATGAGGAATGCGGCCGCATCGTCGGCACCTATCGCATTCTGACGCCCGAAAATGCACGTCGCATCGGTGGCTACTATTCGGATACGGAATTCGATCTGACGCGCCTTCAGCACCTGCGCAGCGGTCTCGTCGAGGTCGGTCGCTCGTGCATCGACGCGGACTACCGCAGCGGCGCCGTCATCACACTGCTGTGGTCGGGTCTGGCTCGCTTCATGACTCAGGGCGGCTACGATCATCTGATGGGTTGCGCCAGCATCGGCATGGCCGATGGCGGTCATAACGCCGCCAACGTCTATCGCGCGCTTGAAAAGCACCTCAGTTCGCCGGAATACCGTGTCTTCCCGCGCCATGCGCTGCCGGTGGAGCGACTGGCCACGCAATCCCCGGTAGAGATTCCGCCGCTGCTCAAGGGCTACATGCGCGCGGGCGCGATGGTCTGCGGTGCTCCCGCCTGGGACCCCGATTTCAACACGGCCGACCTGCTCCTCCTGCTGTCGATGACGCAGGTCGATTCGCGCTACGCCCGCCACTTCGTGGATCGCCAGGGCTGAGGCCGACCGGCGGCTGGCAGACGCGGTTTATACTGCGTCTTCGCTGGCCGCCGGGCCGTATCGTCAGTAGCCACTACAACAACGTGTCACAACTCTCATTCCAGAGACGGCTGCGTGCCAACTGGCGCATGCTGCGCGTGGGTTGCCACCTCGCCCGCGGGCTGGGGACGGTGCAGTTCGTCTTCCCGTTTCTGAGCCCTGAGCGCCGCCGCGCCGTCAAACAGCGTTGGGCGCGCAAACTGGTGGACATCCTTGGCATCAGGCTACGCCAGGAATCCATCGACCTGCCGCCGGGCTCGCTGGTCGTGAGCAATCACATTTCGTGGATCGACATCTTCGTCATCAACGCGCTGACGCCGACAACTTTCGTCTGCAAGGACGACGTGCGGGGATGGCCGATCATCGGCTGGCTGGTGGAACACACCGGCACGGTCTTCATTGAGCGCGGCAGCCGTGCGGCGGCGGTACGCACGGGCGAAGTGATCTCACAACGCCTGCAGGCGGGCGAGCGCATCGTGTTCTTCCCCGAAGGCACCACCACCGACGGCAGTCAGTTGCTGCCCTTCCGCGCAGCCCTCTTCCAGACCGCAGCCGAAAGCGCCGCCGTGGCGCCCTTGGCGCTGCGCTACGTGAATGCCGATGGCGCTCGCCATCCGGCACCCGCGTATGACGGCGACATCACGTTTGGTGAATGCATGCGCGCGATCGCGCAGGCCGACGATCTTTTCGCCACCGTAGAAGGTCTTCCGTTGCTGCCCGCCAACCTGGACCGCCGTGAGTTGGCCGTACAAAGCCACCGGATGCTGGCCGTCGCGCTGGGCGTGGCTTCAGACACGGCGGATGTCGTTGGGGAAAGCGAAGGGCCCGCGGATGAGTATTCCCCTCTGGACGCGGAAGAGAACGTCGCGCTTCAGTCGGCGCCGGGCTGCTGATACGAGGGGCAGCGCAACTGCGCGACTGCACGGTCCTCCAGGCGCAACGCGGTGAGGCAACCGCCCCACACGCATCCCGAGTCCAGCGCAATGACACGGTCGGTCTGACGATACCCCAATGCCGACCAATGGCCGCACAGCACGGTGTGGGTGCGCCAGGCTGGCTCCTGCACGTCAAACCACGCTTTGAGGCCATCCGGTGCGTTTTCCGGCGCCCCCTTCTGCTTCATGTTCATGCTGCCATCCGGCCGAACGAAGCGCATACGCGTCATGGCGTTGACGATCACGCGCAGCCGGTCCCACCCAATGAGTGAATCGGACCAGGCCTCCGGCGCGTTGCCGAACATGTTGTTCAGGAACTCCACCCACTGCGCGCCACGCAACATGGCTTCGACCTCGCCGGCGAGCTGCTGCGCCCGCTCCACGGACCATTGCGGCAGGAGCCCCGCATGGACCATCACGTAGCCCTTGTCGGCGTACAGCATGCGGCGCGTACGCAGCCAGTCGAGCAGTTCGACGGCATCGGAGGCGTCGAAAACGGCATGCGCCGTCTCGGCGGAGCCGGGGCGCGCCGGCAGGTTGGCAGCGGCGGCGAGCAACGCCAGATCGTGATTGCCGAGGACCACGACAGCGGCATCGCCCAGATCGCGCACGAAGCGCAGCGTCTCCACCGACTGCGGGCCACGATTGACGAGATCGCCAACCAGCCACAGCGCGTCGCACGATGGATCGAAGCGCACTTGCTCGAGCAATTGTTCGAGCGGATCGAGACAGCCTTGCAGATCACCGACAACCCAGGTCGCCATCCCCGTGACTCCTTAGAACCTAGAACACAATGAAACGTCACGAGCCACGCCGAATGGCGACGAAGCGACTCCAATGCGCGCTGCGCCTCATGCCTTGCGACGGCCCTGCGCGGCGAGGTCGATCAGTTGAGCCGCCGGCGGTTGGTATTCGGGCACCCAGCGGCGCAGTTCGCGCTTGACCTCGTACTGCGTGCGTACAACGTCGCGCTCCAGCCAATCGATGATCTCGGCGACGCGGCCGGCATCCGCCTCGCGCGCCTTGGCAATGCGCAGCTTTGGATGGTGCGTGGGCCGGGTATGCTCGTCGTCGGCCAGCAATTCTTCATAGAGCTTTTCGCCAGGTCGCAACCCGGAGAACGCGATCGGAATCTGTTCTTCGGTCGCACCGGACAGTGCAATCAGTACGCGCGCAAGATCAACGATCTTCACCGGCTCGCCCATGTCGAGTACGAAGATCTCGCCACCTTCGCCCATCGTTGCAGCCTGCAGCACCAACTGACAGGCTTCCGGAATCGACATGAAGTAACGCGTGATCTCCGGGTGCGTCACTGTCACGGGGCCGCCACGTGCGATCTGTGCCTGGAACTTGGGTACCACGCTGCCGGCGCTGCCCAGCACATTGCCGAAGCGCACGCACTCGAAGCGAGTACCGCTCGCGCCTCGCTGCAAGTGCTGGCATAGCATCTCGGCGAGCCGTTTGCTCGCCCCCATGACGTTGGTCGGGTTCACGGCCTTGTCTGTCGACACCATGACAAAGCGCGGCACGCCGTGGCGCACCGCCGCGCGCCCCACTCGCCACGTGCCCAGCACGTTGTTGCGCAGCGCCTGCCAGGCGTTGTCTTCTTCCATCATCGGCACGTGCTTGTAGGCGGCCGCATGGAAGACGATGTCGGGCTTGTGCTGCGCGAACACGGCGTCCAGCCATGTT
Source organism: Uliginosibacterium sp. sgz301328 (assembly GCF_041807905.1). Taxonomy (NCBI): domain Bacteria; kingdom Pseudomonadati; phylum Pseudomonadota; class Betaproteobacteria; order Rhodocyclales; family Zoogloeaceae; genus Uliginosibacterium; species Uliginosibacterium sp. sgz301328. Next base: position 31,010 of record NZ_JBGVSA010000010.1, on the reverse strand, counting down.
TCGTGGCGCACATCACCCGTCACCGCGATCACTTTCACATCGGGGAATTGCTCGTTGCAGTCTTCGACAAGACGATACAGCGCGTACTCGTTGGCCTCGTAGGCAACGATGCGATCGGGCGCATAGCGCGCGATCTGCCGACACAGTTCGGAGCCGATCGACCCGCCTGCTCCGGTCACGAGGACGCAGCGCCCCTGCAACATCTCGCCGATCGGCGCCGAATCGATGCGTACCGGGTCGCGGCCGAGCAGATCTTCGAGTTCCACCTCGCGCAGCGCCACCGCGCCCGCATCCTTGCTCATCATGTCGCCGATGCGCCGTACGACCTGCGCTTTGACATGAGCCTCCATGCATGCGACCAACGCCCGCTTCTGTTGCGCTGGCGTCGCCGACGGCATCGCGACGATCGCATGCCGGGCCTTGAAGACACCCGCCCAGTGCTCCAGTTCGTCGATCCCGCCGACCACCTTGTAGCCGAGCAGCTCGCGGCCATGCTTGTTCGGATTGTCGTCCAGCACGGCAACGAGTCGCCACTCCGCGCTGCGCCGCAATTCGCGCGCCACATTCATGCCTGCGCTGCCGGCGCCGATGAGCAACACAGGCTTGCCCGCCGCCATCAACGCGCCGTAGCGCTGACGCTCTCGCCACACACGGTATGCCGCGCGGCTGCCGCCCATCGCAAGCAATAGCAAGATGGGGGCGATCACGAACACCGAGCGTGGCACGGGCGGATTCAGGCCCGCCATCATGGCGCCCACGACGACCAGCACCGCCGAGAGACCGATCGCCTTGAGGATGCGCATGAGGTCGGGAAGGCTGGCGAATAGCCAGATGCCCCGATAGAGCCCCAACACGCGGAACAGTACGGCATGGATCGGCAGCACCCAGAGCAGTGCCACCAGGCCCGATGCGAGGAAGTCCTCCGGCACCGTGAAGTTGAACCGCAGCACATAGGCCGCGAGCCAGCATACGGCGACCGCCAGCACATCGAACAAGGCGACGATGAGCGAGCGCAGGCGTGCATCGATGTTACGCATGTGTCGTGTCCTGCTTTGACTGATGACGGCGCCAGCGGATGTCGATTGCCAGCGCAACGATCACGAAGATCGCCGTGACGATGCCCGCCAACGCGAATGCCAATTGGGCGCTCCCATGGCTGAGCGCATGCAGCGCCGTAGCGGCCGCCACCAGCATGGCCGCATACCACCCCGCGGCCACGCGCGCGTGGCCCGCGCCCATGCGGATCGCCCGCTGGTAGTAGTGCTCGCGATGCGCCTGCCACACGCGCTCACCGCGCAATCCCCGGCGAACCAATGTAGCGGTCGCATCCATGATGAAGGGTGAGAAAACCCATGGCGCAAACCACCAGGGCCAGGCCCCGCCTGCCACGCCATGCATTCCCAATGCCGCCGCGAGGAAACCCAGCGGGACGGAACCGCAATCACCCATGAATATCCGTGCCGGATGCCAGTTGAAATACAGAAAGCCCAGCGCACCGCAGGCTGTCATGGCGGCCATCGTGCCGATTCCAGCGGACGGTGCCGCAACGGCCAGCGCGCCAAATCCGATCAGGGCCATGCCACCCGCCATGCCGTCCGACCCGTCCATGAAATTGTAGAGGTTCGTCATCCATACGCAGACCAACCCTGCGGCAAACGCCCACGCCCACCCCATGTGGTACATCCCCGTCCCCCACACGGCCAATGCCGCCGTCAGGCAGTGAGCACCAAAGCGCAGGCGCACGGGCAGACCGTGCCGATCATCGATCAGCGACATGACGCACAGCCCGAGGGCCAGGGCGCCCAGCACACGCGTCGTAAGGTCGGCCGGCGCCAGCGCAACCGCCAGCAGCACCGCCGCCATGACGCCCAGGCCGCCGACGCGCGGCGTCACGCGCGTATGCATTGACCGTGCATTCGGATGGTCGGTGGCGATGCGCCACGCCAGACCTGTTCGCAAGAGCACGCCAACGACCAGTGCGCTCAAGAAAAGGGCCGCGACAGACCATGCAAGAATCATCATTTGTTCCTGTCGTTGCTGGCCACGCATGCAGCCAGCCCCTCGGCGAGGGAAGTGCGCGGTTGCCATCCCAGCTCACGCTGGATTCGTCCGGAGTCATAGCATGCCGAGCCGAGCAGCTTGCCGAGCGACTCGCGGGTCAGCGGCATCGGGCGACCCGTCAAGCGCGAGAGGATGTCACCCGCTGCAGCGGCGGCCTCCATGGCGTAGCGCGGCACTTGCCACGTGCGCGCGGGTCTCCCCGCCGCCACGCGAACCGCATCAAGAATCTGGCGGCCGGAATAGGCGCGCGGATCGGCAACGATGTAGGTCCCACGCGCCTGTGCGTGTTCGCCGGCCAGCAGGATGGCGTCGACCAGATCGCCAACGTAGACGAGCGAACGACGATTGCCGGTTTCTGGCAGAAGCGGAAACACGCCTCGGCCGACCAGCGCAATCATGCGTTCAAGATTGCCCCGTCCGCCCGGGCCATACACCATCGCCAAGCGCAGATTCACTGATTGCATGCCGAAATGTTCGGAGCGTTCGGTCACGCATGTTTCGGCGGCTCGCTTGGCCCGCCCGTAATCGCTGTCGGGTTCCCCGGGCCAGGTTTCATCGACACAGGCCTCGCCCGGTTCGGCCATTGCCTTGACGCTGGAAAGATGAACAAAGCGCGACACACCTGCAGTGCCAGCGGCTTCGATGAGATTGCGTGTGCCTTCGAAATTGACCGCCCACTGCCGTCGCGCCTCAGCCTCGCCGCGCGATTTGAAGGCGTGCGCATGGCCCGCACAGTGGAAAACCGTATGGATGCCTTCGCAGGCGCGCGCCAGCGACGCGTTGTCGGTGACATCGCCCGTCACGCGGCGAACCCCGTCGGCATTTCGTCGTACCAGCAGGCGCGGCTGTCGATCGGCCAGACGGCCGGCAAGGTGCGTGCCGATGAAACCATCTGCGCCAGTGATGAGAATGCTCACACCCACTTCCATCCGTGGATACGGAAAAAGCGCAGCGCGGAGCTGACGAACAGCCTGATGTGACGCCAGCCCTTGCTTGCCGCATCGCCGCCGTGGTGCATGATGCGGACGTCCGGCACATAGGCCAGGCGATCGATCCTGGCCGTTCGCAGGCTGATATCGAAATCTTCGAAATACAGGAAGAAGCTTTCGTCGAACCCACCTACGCGATCGAATGCCTCCTTGCGGAAGAGCATGAAGCATCCGCTGACGATGGGCGGATCCCACAGGACCGTGTCGCCAACGAGATCACGCATCTCGTAGTGTGCCATCCGCCGCGCAAAGAAGCTGCGGAGCCATTCCGGCGCGATCCCTCGCAGGAAGAGGTCGAACACCGACGGAAAGCGCTTGCAGAGGTACTGGCGCGAGCCGTCAACCTCCAGCACGGCTGGGCTGAGCAAGGCGCAGCGGGGGTTTGTTTCCATGAAGGCCAGCGCGCGGGCGAGGGATTCCTCGTCCAGGAGAACATCGGGATTGAGCACCAGCACATAGGGCGCCTGAATGCTGCGCAAACCAAGATTGTGCCCCGCGCCGAAGCCGACATTGCCCTGCCCACCGATCCATGTGACGCCCGGGAAGTCTTGCTCCAATTCTTCGCGCGACACCACGGCAGCACCGCCACCGTTGTCTACGAGAATCAACTGGACGCGTCCCGGCAGGCGTGCAATGGCCTGTCGCAAGGACATCAGGGTCGTTCTCAAATGCCCAGCGTGTGGCCGGAACAGGACGATGGTGACGGCGAGTAGAGCAGACTCCGTAGCGGGCGGCATATCGGGCCAACGCCCCGGGTGTCATGAATGACCCGGTGGCGCGAGAATCGGAAGACAGCCGCACATTGTATCCGCATGCCCGGCATGCGGCACAGTTTGCCCTATCAGCCAAGGGCGTTTGCGATCACTTGATGAATATGCTGGCCGGCCAGCGGCAAGCCGGTCGGCATTTAGGGTCTGGTGGCGTTTGATGTCGGCAAACCGACTGGGCCGGTGCCCATTTGGCACTACCAGCCGTCTTCGCGCTCTGCTACTTGATGGAGGAATCGACTGTCGGATTGATCGACCGCGTACGCCCTTCGAGCGCACCGCCGGTCTGGCGGGCCGGCAGGCGAGCGCCCAGCGTACGGGCATACAGTCGAGCATATCGTGCCCCTGCTTCCCGGATGCCGAACAGATCGCGGCAGCGCTCCTGGGCTGCAATGCCCATGCGACGCGCCAGTTCTGCGTCGTTCGCCAGTTGCGTCATGGCGTTGGCCAGCGCAGCCGGATCGGCCGGAGGCACGACGAGGCCGGTCACGCCATGCAGATTCACATAAGACGTCCCGGTTCCGATCTCGGTCGAGATAAGCGGACGGGCGCATAAGCCGCCTTCGAGCAAGGTCACTCCAAAAGCCTCTGCGCGCAGATGTGAAGGAAATACCACCGCACGCGCCGAGCGCAGCAGCGCCGCCTTGTCGCCGTCGTCGATATAGCCCGTGAAGCGCACGTTGCCCAAGCCTTCGGCCTGCGCAGCAAGGCGATCGCGCTCGGGACCATCACCGGCGATGACCACCTGCAATCCAGTCTGGCGAGCGGCTTCGATCAGGAAATGCAGTCCCTTGTAGTAACGCAGAACACCGACGAAGACGAAATACGGTCTGTCCGGTTGCGCAACATAGCGCGCAACTGCGCCGGAAACGGGATCAGCCAGGGATTGCTCGTCGAGGCATAGCGGAATGATTTCGATTTTCTCGCGATGCCGCGCGAGAAAAGTGCTCGTCATCGCATAGGTCGGCGACGTAGCCACGATCGCGCTGGCTCCTCGGAAGAACAATGCCCGCAGCGGCGAGTACATGGGTTCGACCACGCGCTGGCGCACGATGTCCGAGTGATAGGTGATGACGTAGGGCTTTCCCGGGTTCGCCAGGGTAGCCAGCAGATCGCCGAAGGGCCAAGGATAGTGGAAGTTGAGGACGTCGGCCTCACGCGCAGCCTTCCGGAATGCCATCATCGCTACGGGCGACCCCATGTCGCACGACGCGATCTCAACCGCGCTGCGTGCGCGCCACACGGGAGAGTCGTCCACCATCGTCCTCGCCGGCTCGCAATTCTTGGCCAGCGTGAATACTGAACTCTGCACCCCGCAGGTCGTCAGGCCACGGCAGATCTGCCGGATGGCCTCCTGCAATCCACCTTGGGTTTCAGGGTAGTACGTGCGATAGACGTGAAGAACTTTCACGGCGTAATCCCAGTAAATAGAGGGAGATTCACCCTCGGCCGGGCCGGTTCCGACCCATGATTCCTATGTGCAGGTGCACATTCGACATGATGACGCCTACGGGAATTGCGGAAAGTCAGCCAAACCCTTACAGACAGATGTCTCCTCATCACAAACTGCCGGCCGCTCGATAGACCTCGACCGTCGCAGTCGCAGTACGGTCCCACGAAAAAAGCGCCGCCCGTTCCAAGCCCCGGGCAATCGCCAGCGATCGCCACGATTCATCGTCGAGCGCCTGGCTCAGTTGGGTGCATAGCCCGTCAACGTCGGCGGGGTCGACTTGTCCGCACGCGTCTCCGGCCACCTCAGGCAAAGAGGCAGCGTTGGAGCAGACCACCGGTACGCCAGACGCCATGGCTTCCAGCACAGGCAAGCCAAACCCCTCGTAGAGGGATGGAAAGCAGAATAAACGCGAACCTGAGAACAGAGTGGGAAGATGCCCATCTGGAACAAAACCCAGGTACTTGACCCAACCGGCCCGCGCGCCCGCGTCGATGCGGGCATGGGTTGTCGCACTGCCCCACCCCGCGTAGCCAGCCAGCACCAAAGGCCAGCGAAGCCGGATTGCCTCGGGCAACTTCTCGTATGCCGACAGGAGAACGTCGACGTTCTTGCGCGGCTCGATACTGCCAGCGTAGAAAGCGTACGCGCCGTGCGCCAGCGCATACTGACCAAGAATGGACTGAGTCTCGACAGAGGTCCGGGGGCGGAACTCGCTCGAGGCTGCCAGCGGCACCGTGCGGATGCGATCGGATGGCCAGCCAAAAAACTCAATGACCTCTCTGCGCGTGAACTCTGAAACGGCAATCAATTGCGAGGCGCGCTTGAGAACGAGTGGCAACTCTTTCTGCATATAGCGGACCCGCTCAGTCGGGTGGCAAGCGCTCCATTTGTAAATCGACAGATCGTGGAAGGTCGAAATGCATGGCAGATGACAGCGCGGCAGGTAGAAGTTCGGCCCGTGATAAACGTAGCCATCGAATGACTTCAATGCGCGCGACTGTCTGAAAGCCGAAACGATCCGGTAGGTTTCTACGACCACCTCACTGCGCAACAGCGCGCGACGCATCCTGCGCATCGGCTCCATCCCGTTGCCGCCGGGCAACTCCGGCAACGCAGACCCGACACGATAGTCTTGTAGGTAACGTATTTCGTCGACGCCGGAGATACCGGGCAATCGCTTGGCAAGCTCCCATGCGTAGCGCCCAACTCCCGTCAGTGGCGGGCGAATGGCGTCGGCGCCAAAAATGACTTTCATTCTTCTTTAAGCATCCACGCCAGAGTATCGCGCAAGGGCGGATTCCCCCAGTCACCGATAATCGAACGCAACAGGTCAGGATTGCCCTGCAAGGTGCGGACTTCATTCGCACGGACGAATGCGGGATTGACCTTGATCTCAATAGACCGACCGGTGATCTGCTCGGCCATCGCCACCACTTCGCGTAAGGAATGGACCGTGCCCGAGCACACATTGACCGTCACCCCGGCGGCGCGCGCTTCGACGAGGCGACGATAAGCTTCAGCCACGGCCCGGACGTCACCAAAATCGCGCGAGACATCGAGGTTGCCAAGTTCGATCACTGATTCGCCACGTTTGAAATGCGCGACGATCTTGGGCAGCAGGAAGCTCTCGCTCTGCCCGACGCCCGTATAGTTGAAAGGCCGCACGATCGTGATTGGCAAGCGGGCGTTCCACAGTCTTGCCATGTATTCCATGGCCAGCTTGCTGACGGCGTAATCGTTCGCAGGATCGGGCGGCGCCGTCTCGCTCAGCACACCTTCGGTCGCGTTGCCATAGATGTTGGCGCTGCTGGCGAGCAGCACACTGTCCGGGCGCTCGGGCAAACGCGCAAGCGCATCGAGCAGATTGCGCGTGCCTACCACGTTCACGCGATAGAACGCTTCGGCGTCGCCGTGCGCCACGAACGCGATGGCTGCCAGATGCACGATGACGTTCGGACGGATATCCGTCACCGCATCGATGACCTGTCGTGCATCGAGCAGATCCACTTCACGATAGTTGGTATCGGTCGTTCCTGGCACCGCAGTGCCGATGCCGTGGATTTCATAGCCGGCAGAGACCAACTCGGCCGCAACGTAGCGCCCGGTGAACCCGTGAAGCCCCGTGATTAGAGCTCTGCGAGGCGTCGTCATGTCAGAACGAGAACCCGATTTCGTTGCGACGCATGTCCGCCGTAACCATCATCTGGCACAGTTGCTCCAGCGTTGTCTTTGGCTGCCAGCCAAGCACGCTCTTTGCCTTGCTCGGATCGCCGATCAACAAGTCGACTTCCGCCGGGCGATAGAAGCGCGGGTTGACTTTGACCAACGTCTTGCCGCTGCTCACGCACACGCCGGTCTCGTCCTCGGCTTTCCCACGCCATTCGAGATGGATGTCTACAGCCTTGAACGCCATCGTCACGAAATCGCGCACGCTCTCGGTACGATTGGTTGCCAATACAAAGGTATCGGGCTCGTCAGCCTGCAGCATGCGCCACATACCTTCGACATACTCCTTCGCAAACCCCCAGTCGCGCTTGGCATCCATGTTGCCCAGCTCGAGCACATCCAGTTTGCCCTGCTTGATCTTGGCTACCGAGTCCGTGATCTTGCGCGTCACGAACTCGCGTCCGCGCAGCGGAGATTCGTGGTTGAACAGAATGCCGCTGCTGCCAAAAATGCCGTACGACTCGCGGTAGTTCACCGTCATCCAATGGGCATACAGCTTGGCTACGCCGTATGGGCTGCGCGGGTAGAAGGGTGTCGTCTCCGTCTGCGGAACGGCCTGAACCTTGCCGAACATCTCCGAGGTCGACGCCTGGTAGAAGCGGATCTTCGGATTGACGATGCGGATGGCTTCGAGAAGATTCACCGCTCCGATGCCGGTAATCTCGGCCGTCGTCACCGGCTGCTCGAAGGACACCCCGACAAAACTCTGAGCCGCCAGGTTATAGACCTCCATTGCCTCAGTCTTCTGAAGCAATCGTATGGTCGACGACAGATCGGTCAGGTCATACTCGATGAGATGAAAGTTGGGATGCTTCTGCACTCCCAACTCTTCAATCCGCCAGAAGTTTACTGAACTGGTGCGACGGTAAGCGGCGTAAACAACGTACCCCTTGCCGAGCAGGAGTTCGGAAAGGTAGGCGCCATCCTGTCCGGTGATGCCAGTAATGACCGCGACTTTCTGCGTGTTTGTCATATTGTTAAATCCATGGGTGGTAACAGGGTTCAGATACGAGCGCGGTCTCGTTCACCGACAATCTCGTTGTCGTCATTCGAAGTGCCGCGGCCCTTGTCGAAGTTCACTCTCTCGGACTCCACTACGAGAGGCATGTTGCGGACCTGGGTGTGAATCGCTCCGACGTACTCGCCAAGCAGTCCAATGAAGAACATCTGGATGCCACCGAAGAAGAACAACCCGATCAGCACCGGCGCGATACCAACTTGGAAGAGATTCCAGAACAGCAGCTTTGCAACCAGAAAACCGAAGGCGATCACCAAGCTCAAGATCGACAGCGCAAAGCCCGCCATGGTCATCAGGCGCAGCGGCACCTTCGAATGATTGGTGATGCCGAGCATCGCCATGTCATAGAGCGTATAGAAATTGTTCTTGGTCACGCCCCGCTTACGCCGTGGCTGCCGAAACGGCACAGTCGCAATTGGGAAACCGATCTCGCACACCAGCCCACGGAAATACGGGTATGGATCGCGCAGGTCACGGAGAACATCCACCAAAGCCTTGTCGAATAGGCCGGCTCCAGTGGCGTTCTGGACAAGGGAGACTTCGGATATGCGAGCAATGAACCGATAGTACGAGCGACGCAACCAGAACATCAGTGCGCTTTCTTCGCTCTCGGGTTTCACGGCAAACACTGCCTTGTAACCTTCCTCCCACTTTTTGATGAACTCCGGGATCATTTCCGGCGGGTCCTGCAGGTCGGAGGCGATCTGCACACACGCGTCTCCGCGGGACTGCAGGATGCCGTAGTACGGCGAGCGAATATGTCCGAAGTTGCGCGCATTGACGATGAGTTTCACGCGGCTGTCCCGTTGGGCGATGGCCTTAACCCGCTCGACCGTCCGGTCCGATGAACAGTTGTCGATGAGAATGTGTTCGTAGTCGTAGGGCTGATGCTCCATGACTTGCGCAATGCGCGAGCACAACTCGTCGACGTTGTCCTCCTCATTGAAGCATGGGGTCACGATACTGATCAGCTTACGCATTTCGGAATACCAGTTTCTTGTTGAGCACGAATGCCAAGACGGCCATCGGAAAGAGCATCAACGCACCCGCCCAATAGGCGTTCATGCCAAGCCGTTGCAGCGCACCGATGCATGCAATGTTGAAGAGATAGAGCAGCGCGTACACGAGAGCAAAACGCCAGAGGAGCCTGTTCTCGCGCGACGAGAACACCAATCGGCCGGTGGTCACGAAGTTAAACAACACACCCAGCACAGTCGACAGCAAAGTCGCCACTGCATAATGCAGCCCGACAAACAGACAGAGCGCGTATACGCCGTATCCGAACAGCGTGTTCAAAACACCGACGAACAGGAACCGCACGAAGCGCGGGTCGACCCGATGAGCGATGCGGGCTTCAAGTCGGCGGATCGTTTCGCACGCGCCGCTCATGCTGCAGTTCCTTCCTGCGCGCGCAGATAGGCAGTGGTATCAAGAACTTGATCGCGCACGTCGCGCATAACCATCCCGCATTCACCCATGACCGCCGCCAGGAAATCGCCGTTGCCAATGTAGCGATCGGTGGCGAGCGTTGCGTCCAGTTCAGGACGTTCGATACGGGCGGAACTCCCGATCACGTCGATCACCAACTGTGCCAGCGCGCCGACTTCGATTTCGGCTCCGCCGGCATAGTCGAACACCCCTGGCGAGCGTCCGGCAGCAAGCAACGACAGAGATGTTTCAATTAAAGTCTGCACCGGCATGTAGGCGCGCATCACCGGGCGGTTGGCGCGAATATTGATCGCCCGTCCCTGTAGCGCATCGAGAATGAATGACGCTAGCGCATACGTTTCAGGCTTATTGATGTACGGGCCGGACAGATTGAATACGCGGGGACAGAGATAATTCGCCCCGAGCGCATCTGCGATGCCCGCGAAATAGCATTCGTCTTCGAACTTGAGGCGACCGTACAGATTGGCGTCGGCAGGACGTCCGGGACGGGGCGACAGAAAATCATAGACCGCCCCCGAGGACAATACCGCGACACCAGTTGCGCCGCACATCTTCATTAGGTCGGCCGTCTGACGACGGATTTTCAGATTGCGTGCAACGTAGTCTTCCGCCGACATTCCGCCCACTTTATCCATGGTCAGAAATGCACAATGCAGGACGACCGTCGGACGACCCGGCAACAAATGCATATCGGTAGCGTGCCCGAGCTCGAGCACAGGCAGACGGACGCCTGTATTCGTGCAAAGAGTACGGGCGGATGAGCCGAACAAGAACACACGCTCCAGCGCGGCCTCACCCAGTACAGAGGCAAGGTACTCCGCGCAGGCACGTCCGATCCATCCCCCGGCACCGACGATGAAGTATCGCGTTTCGGAGGAACGAAGCTGCTCGACCAATGCAGAATTGAAGGGGAAAAAAGGCCCCATGTCGTCACCTGCCAGGAAGGTAGCGCCCAACGCGGGCCAACATGTCATCGGGCAATCCAGGGAGCATGTCATACAGCGGGCTCGACGTCAGCGAACCATCTGCGGCCAGGACGGTAGACACAGCAGGCCAATTGGGTTGGTTCGGATCCACGCGAACCACCCACGCCTCCGGCCCGGAGCGATCGTCCAACAGCTTGCGCAAAGCGCCTTCCTCTGCGTCGTTTTCGCGGAGAACACGACACGGGATATCGTAGGCCTCGAATAGCTTCTCCCAGTTGGGAAAACCAAGCCCGGTTTCCGGGTCACAGCCCAGATAGGCCCCGTTGAAGAATTTCTTCTGCGTGGCACGGATTGACGCGTAACCTTGGTTCTCGAGCAGGAAGATCTTGATCGGCAACGAAAAGCGTTTGATGACCGCCAGCTCCTGGAGGTTCTGGGCGAAGCCTCCCTCCCCTTCGGTAAGCACGACACGACGGGAGCGATCGGCAAAAGCGGCTCCGATGGCGGTCGCCAGTCCATATCCCATGCTGGCATGCGCAGCACTGGTGGTGGCCAACTGCCCAGACGCGACTTCGTAACTCTGCAGCGCCCCCGTAAAGGTACCGCCGCTGGAGCAGAGAGCGAGCACGTCCGATGGTTGTGTGGCGCGCGAGAGATTTCCCAGAAAGCGGAAGGAGTTCACATACCCAGGAGCACTCGTGTTGGCCGGCTCAAGGACGGGAATCTGGGCTCTGACCTCCTGCACATAGTCGCTCCACCCATCCTTGTCCTCCCAATGGATCCCTGGCAGCAATGCGGCAAGCGCAGCATCGGGAGAGGCGAGCACTTTGCTGTGACTCGGCGGACCAACACGGTCGAGTTCGGCTTGGGAAGGAAAGACATGCACCAATCGCGCTTGCGGCGCGTACTCGCGGTAATTGAAGCCCGTCTGCTGAAGGTCTAGCTGCGCTCCAAGGACAATGACGACATCCGCTTGCGCCAAAATCAGATTTGCGGCCCGTTGGCCACCCCAGGTTCCAGGCCTTCCCGCAAAAACGGGAGACGCAGTGGGCACACGATCAATAGCGCTCGTCGTGGTGGCAATGGGCAGGCCCATGCGCTCGAATACAGGCAGCGCATTCCATGCGGCCTCTCTGGTCAATAGACCGCCAAACAACATGAGGGGGCGCCGGGCGCCGTTGAGCAGCTTCCTCATGCTGGCAATGTCGTCTTCGCGGGGTGCGATCTCCAGACGAGTCGTGGGACCTGATTCTTTGCAGAGCGTGTCGCGGTCTACCGCGGCGCCCTGAACATCAAGACACACCTCAATGACGACGGGCCCGGGATGCGGGCCTTGGGCAAGACGAGCCAATGACAGGAACCGGGAACGCGAGATCGGCGCACGCAGACACTCGCTACGTACAGAGACCGGAGCACAAATGGCACTTCCGTCCACTTCCTGCACGCCGCGCTGCCTCTCCGGATGGGTCAGCAGATCGGTGGACTTTACCTGGCCGGCGATGACCAGAAGTTCGCGATGCTCGACATAGCATCCGGCCACTGCGGTGACGACATTAGTTAGTCCGGGCCCGGTCGTTACGAGCGCAAAAGCACGCTGACCGTTCTGAGCGCACTGATTGAAGTGCTCCGCGGAAATACCAGCAGAGACTTCGTGGACGACGGGAATGCACTCGAAACGGTTACGAACGCCATCCAGCAAATGCATGATGCCGCCCCCTGCCACAAAGAAGCAGTGGGTGTAACCAAGCTCGACGAGCCACTCTCCAAGCAGTTCTGAGTACTTCATCAAAGATCACCCGTCTTGGCCAAAAGCTGGTGGATGTCGCGAATGGAATCAATCCACATCCGCTCACCATGCAGCATCACGCAGCGCATCCTGTCATGGTTAATCAGCCAAAAGAAAAAGTCGTATTCGAGGCTGGGCGATGGCGCTGTAGTCTGTGACCGAAAGTCTTCGACGAGCGCCAGCAGATCGCCCACTCGCCCCCACAGGTCTCCCCCGAACACATGTAGCGGATTCGCAGGAACGGGGCTGCTGTAGTTTGAAATTCCTTTGACCTTGCTGTTGTAGACGTCGACGATCAGCCTGGGGAATCTGCTGGTGAGTGCTGCCGCGCTGATATGCACCGAGGACTCCGACTCCAGGGCTTCCCTGTGAGGTTCAGAAAACTCGTCGAAGAAGATATCTGGATACCCGAACTGGACCAACGCGTTATGGTCAACTGCTCCCCGCAGCGCATGAGAGAATTTCTCGAACGTATTGGCGCCCGCGCCACAAGCCTGGATGTGAATGGGTACGGGGTATGGCACCCCAGCCACTTCGGCTGCCAGCGCGGCTTCTTGTCCGTCGTCGCACAACAGGGTGACGCTCGCAGGCATGGACGAACGGTGGCGCTTCAGATAGAGCAGAAAATGCACGAGCAGACTGCGGTCCTCGCGGATTTTCATCAGGGGCTTGGGCCGCCCCTCGCTATCGTAGGCGGGTCCGCCGCAGAAGAGATAAAGCGGGATATTCATTGTGCGTCGGCCCTCAGACTGTCATTACGGAAAGTGTGCAAAGCCAAGCCTTGTTCCGCTTTCAGGATCTGCTCCGCGCCTTCAAGAAAACCTGCTTTCGTCCCGGCCACGACGGTGATGCTCCGCCCCGTGATGGCGTACTTGACGGGAATCTGCCTGGACGCCAGCACCGGCAGGAACGCGATGGCATCCCACACACGGATGCCATGACCAATGAATGCCATGTGTCTGCCACAGAGCAACTGATAGAGACCTGCGCAGGCGGAGCCATACCGATACATCCCCGCTGACTCAGCGTCGATCAGGTCCTGCAATGCGCCGCGGGCTTGCCGTGCCTGCTTGTCCTGCTTCGGCGGATAGGCGTAATAGACCGTTCCGTGTTCACTGGACCCGGCCAACGGCAAAGGCTGGGAGTACAGGCTTTGCCCGGCTTCAAGCACGATGTATTGATTGTGTTCAGGCACCACGATGACGGCGCCGTCCAGACGTCCGTCCCGCAGATGGGCCGCCATGTAGCCATAGTTCGGCATCGCCAGCGCATGGTTGTTCGATCCGTCCAGGGGGTCGACGATCAACCATTCACCTTCCCATATTTCGCCGGTATCCAGAGCTTCGTGCCCGCCCTCTTCGGACAACAGACGGCATCCGGGGAGCCGCTCGGCGACGAACCGCTCGGAGATGCGATGCAGCCTCATATCCAGCTCGGTGACGACATCGCGACTCTGGTTGTCTTTCACTTTCTGAACCGTGCGCGTCTGTTGCGAATTACGGGAGCTAAACGCACACGAGACTCGGGCAGCAAGGTTGAGTAGCTTCATACGATTTCCCTGCGGAGAAAACGGACAGCGTCCGCATAGTGTCTGGCAACAAACTCGGACTCAATGCTCTGTTCATCCAAACCAAGGTGGTATTTCAGGAATGCTGGAATGCCAAACTCCTCGAGTTCGGAAAGCTGGACGTAGTCCCTGTCGTTCTTGTCGGCATAACACAGGGCTGCTGCGATGCCGGCCATCAGGTACGTCGGGTTGACGCCGGTGGACAGCAGCAGCCTCAATGCGCCCATCAACCGCCCCGAAGGATGCAGCTTGCGCAGCGGCTCGCGAGCAACGCGCGAAACGGGGTCGAATAGCAAGCGATTCGAGAATCGACGCACTTCCTTGATCGCATAGGACTCGATGAAGTGATGGTCGTAGGGCGTTACCATCTTGAGCGCGCACAGCAGTTCATCGATCACGCCGTCGACGGCGCGCTGAATCGCCGGTTTGGCCAGCGCTTCATGCAGGTAGGTGCAGCCCGCCATATGCCCCAGATAAGCGGCGATGCAATGTGGCGTGTTGTGGATGTAGAGCTTGGCGTCCCACTCCTGATTCAAGCGCTCCACCGGCAGCCAGTGGACGTCCGGCAGCAAGCGCTCCAACGACAGATCCAACTCAGGCGGACGCTGAAGATAGAGCACACCATTTTCGGTGTGAATGGCATAGGGATCGCGAGCGAGGTTGTCCGGCGACGCCGTCGAAGACGTAATGACGTCCGGCACCCCGAAGTAGACCGCGTTCAGTCCATACGATTGCTTGATCCAATCAACCGTGATCGGGTCGTTCTCGAGACTGAAAATCGGGCAGCGCAGCTTTTCTATTCCGGCGGGTAGCCGCGTTGTGTTGCGCGGCCCTACCGAAATGAATGCTATGTCGTACTGCAGGGGCTCCAGCGCGTCAAAAGTCGTCGCAATACGATGCGGCCGGACCCACTTTTCCAGCAACCGCTCACCATCGCTCATGAATGAAAGAAACCCTCCTCTCGAGGAGATTCCATTCACGAGATCCGGCGAGGCATCCAGGATATCCAGTTCAAACGCATCCAGAAGCCAGGGGACGAAACCCCGGCCAATTGCGCCACCGCCAACGATTAGAGCCCGAGCCATGTGCCTGTTTCCTTGCTGTTGTGGGTGGTAGACCGTATTTCTGGCATGCATGCGCCGATAGTCCCACGGACGTGGGACGTCTGCGTCAGTGCGCTGTCACGAGACCAGGGGTCATTTGTCGTTTCGTGCTGCATGGCGCACCGCCGGATGTTCGAAATGAGCCAAGGCCGACCCTGTAGTTTTGACGAGAAGATTCGTGGCGCCTGGATCAAAAATTCACCCCCAGGAACGTCTCGATTTTCTCCACAGTGAAATCGAGCATCTCCTGTGTCAGCCCGGGGTAAATTCCCACCCAGAAGGTCTGGTTCATGATGATGTCGGTGTTGGTCAATTCGCCGCTGATGCGGAAATTGCGACCGATCATGTACGGCTGGCGTGTCAGATTGCCGGCGAACAGCAGACGAGTGCCGATCTTGTTTTGATCGAGATACTGCAACAGATCCACCCGATTGATACCTGCTTCGGGCTTGATCGTGATGGGGAAGCCGAACCACGAAGGATCGCTGTTGTGGGTGGCTTCCGGCAGGATCAGGAAGTCAGCGCAGGACTGCAGCTTTTCCTTCAGGTATGCAAAATTCCGCTTGCGGGCCTCGATGAGTTTCGGTGCCTTTTCCAACTGCGCCAGACCGCATGCAGCCTGCATGTCGGTAATCTTGAGGTTGTAGCCCAGGTGCGAATACGTGTACTTGTGGTCATACCCTTCAGGCAGGCTGCCCAGCTTCCAGCAGAAACGCTTGCCGCAGGTGTTGTCTTTGCCCGGTGGGCAGTAGCAGTCGCGCCCCCAGTCACGGAACGATTCGGCGATCTGCTTGAGGCCGGGATCGTTGGTGAAGACAGCACCGCCTTCACCCATGGTGATGTGGTGCGCCGGGTAGAAGCTAAGCGTGCCGATGTGACCAAAGGTGCCGACGAGCTTGCCGTCGTAGGTTGAACCCAGCGCGTCGCAGCAGTCCTCAACCAGCCACAGTCCGTACTTTTCACACATCGCCTTCACGGCAGCGAGGTTGTACGGATTGCCCAGTGTATGGGCCAGCATGATTGCCTTGGTTTTCGGTGTGATCGCGGCTTCGAGCTTGGTCACGTCGATGTTGTAGGTCCCCAGTTCGACGTCTACGAAGACCGGCACTGCGCCGAACTGCAGGATCGGATTGACTGTCGTGGGAAAACCTGCCGCGACACCGATGACTTCGTCCCCCGGACGGATGGCGCGCTCGCCCAGCTTGTGCGAAGTCAGCGTTGCGAAGGCCAACAGGTTGGCAGACGAACCCGAGTTGGTGGTGATCAGGTGGCCGACGCCAATGAACGCCGCCAAGCGCTTTTCAAACTCGTCGTTGAAGCGACCGGTAGTCAGCCATCCGTCCAGCGAAGCTTCAACCATCAGCTTGAGTTCTTCACCGTCGATCACTTTGCCTGAAGGAGGCACAACGCTCGCGCCGGGCACAAAAGCGCGCGGCTCGTATTGAATACGCGCGTACTCATCGACCATCTTGGCGATGTCCTGGCGCAGGGCTGCGAGTTTTTCGTTTCTGTCTTGCATGATGGTCATCAATCGTTCTGAGGCAAATGTGCCGGGGTATGTGTGTACGCTTCGATCTGGCCAAGCGTGAAGGTGCGCATGTCTTCACCGTCGAGCCATGCGTGCTGCCACTCGCAGATTCGTTGCAGGGTCGAATGCAGGCGCCAACGCGGATGCCAGTCCAGACGCTGGCGCGCCTTGGAGCAATCGAGCTTGAGGTAATTGGCTTCGTGGGGGGCGTCGGCGGGCGCATCAATGCGATAGCGCGCTTGCGGCCCCCACATTGCGACCATTTTCTCGACGATCCACGACACCGGTCGCGCGTCTTCGTCGTGCGGACCGAAGTTCCAGCCCTCGGCAAACACGGGGCCATCGTGATACAGACGCTCGGCCAGCAACAGGTAACCCGAAAGCGGCTCGAGAACGTGCTGCCACGGACGGATCGCACCCGGGCTGCGGATGACGACCTCTTCATTGGCTGCGATGCCGCGCAGGATATCGGGAATCAAGCGGTCCAAGGCCCAGTCGCCGCCGCCGATCACGTTGCCGGCACGGCCGGATGCCAGCGCCACACCATGATCACTCCAACGCGCCGGCGCAAAGAAAGAGTCGCGATACGCCGCCGTCACCAACTCGGCGCAACCTTTGCTGTTGCTGTACGGGTCGTGCCCACCCATTGGCTCGTTCTCGCGATAACCCCAAGGCCATTCGCGATTTTCGTAGCACTTGTCGCTGGTGACCACGACGACTGAACGCACACCGCCAACACGGCGCACGGCTTCGAGAACATTGACCGTGCCCATGACGTTCGTCGCATAGGTCTCAACGGGATGCTCGTACGAGTACCGCACGAGGGCCTGCGCAGCCATGTGGATCACCACTTCGGGGCGGGCTTCGCGCATGGAGGCAGTGAGCAACTCCAGATCGCGCACGTCGCCCATCACCGACGACTCCATGCCCTGGGCCACCTTGGCAACTTCGAACAGACTGGGTGAAGTCGGCGCAGGCAACGCGTAGCCGGTCACGCAGGCGCCAGCAGACTCCAGCCATAGCGACAGCCAGCTCCCCTTGAAACCGGTATGCCCGGTCAGGAAGACCCGACGACCGCGCCAGAATTCGACGTTCATTTCCAGACCTTCCATGGCGCGCGCCCCGCCTCCCAGAGGCTTTCCAGATTGACCTTGTCGCGCATGGTGTCCATCGGTTGCCAGAAGCCGCTGTGGAAATAGGCTTCCAGCTGACCTTGCGTTGCCAATGCTTCCATCGGCTCCCGCTCCCAGATGGTCTCGTCACCTTCGACCAGATCAAGTACCTTGGGCGACAACACGAAGAAACCGCCGTTGATCCAGCCGCCATCGCCGTTGGGTTTTTCGAGGAAGGACTTGACGTTGGTGCCGTTCAGATCGAGCGAGCCATAGCGTCCGGGCGGCTGCACACCCGTCACGGTCGCCAACTTGCCGTGCTGCCTGTGGAAAGCAATGAGGGCGCCGACGTCCACGTCCGAAACCCCGTCACCGTAGGTCATACAGAAGTCGTCGTCCCCCACGTGCGGCGCAATGCGCTTCAGGCGTCCGCCGGTCATGGTGCTCTCACCCGTATCAACCAGCGTTACACGCCACGGCTCGGCCTTTTTGTGATGGACTTGCATGGTGTTCTCTCGCATGTCGAAGGTGACGTCCGACATGTGCAGAAAGTAGTTGGCGAAGTACTCCTTGATCAGGTACCCCTTGTAGCCGCAGCATATGATGAAGTCATTCACGCCGTGGCTGGAATAGATCTTCAGGATGTGCCACAGCATCGGCTTACCGCCGACCTCGACCATGGGTTTGGGTTTGACGACGGTCTCTTCGCTCAGCCGTGTTCCCAATCCGCCCGCCAGAATGACTGCTTTCATTGCCTTGCCTTTCAGTGCAATTAGTTGGTCGAGAATTCCGATAGTTTGAATGACAACATACGCGGGTCGCCATTGCCGGGCAGCGCAGGTTCCGTATCCGAACGCAGCTCCAACGTGTTGAACGCTTGGGTCATTGTAAGGACTCGGTCGAATCTCTTGGGCTCCCCGGGAGTCATGCGAAAGCTATCGACAAGCGTTCCGTTCCAGAGAACATCCACTTTCTGTTCTCTCAGGACGGCGAGATCGAAGCTCACGCGTTTCGGCTTGTCGTTCGCATCGCCCCTAGCAAGGATCACCGTCGCGTTACGCCCAACGGCCCAGCGATTCGGCCCCTCCGCGGTCGACCAGTTTCGCGCGAATCCTACGACCTCCGGCCGCTTTCCGGCATTGCTGGGCGCCAGACGGAAAGCCACCAGATCCGGGGAGTCGCTGACGACGTCCAACCCGCGCTGACGCAGCTCGCCAATTAAGGCCTCGCCTCGATCGAGGTACCCGCGACGATTGATCAGGAC
The DNA here is from genome assembly GCF_041807905.1 of Uliginosibacterium sp. sgz301328. Classification (NCBI taxonomy): domain Bacteria; kingdom Pseudomonadati; phylum Pseudomonadota; class Betaproteobacteria; order Rhodocyclales; family Zoogloeaceae; genus Uliginosibacterium; species Uliginosibacterium sp. sgz301328. The sequence goes on along the minus strand of NZ_JBGVSA010000010.1, from coordinate 11,761 downwards.
GGCGTCGAATCCATACGCTTCCAAATCATCAACCATCTGTGCAACCGACTTGCCGGCCGTGGTCGCCTGCCAGGCCGCTTCGAAGCGGCCCTTTGTCGTTCCGTATGAATATCTCACCCCGGAGGTAAAAATGTACGGTCGGAAATGTTCATAGTCATTCATCGCGACGATGGGCGGGATCTCTGGAAATTCCGCCACGGGCAACTGGAACACCATGCCATTGGAAGGAATACCCGCTTGCAGGCGCGCGGCAAATTCACGGTCGATCTGGAGAGCAGCCACTTCATTGGCCACGTCCTGCGCACTTGGCCTGGAAGGCAATTGATCCCACAAACCGAATACGGCAATGGCCGCGGCAACCACCCATGCAGCCCTGGGATCAAGACGCCGACTGGCCCACTGGCATAGAAACAGGAGACCTAGCGTCAGCAGAAAAATACTGAAGCGGTTGGTGGCGCGGAAGAGCGTGAGTCCGAGCGACCCAAGCAACAGATTCACCCCGCCCACCACCGAGTAGGCAAAGATCCATATCGCCTGCCACCACATGGCCGACGGTTGATGCCCCAAGAGCACCCGGTAGGCGCCGGAACAGATCAAACCGAGCAAACCGACAGCGGGCACCAGACCCAGGTAAGTGGACCACATTTCTCCCTGCGAGCCCGCTCTGCTGACGTAGAGTCGCGTCGCGATTCTCTGCCAGAAGTGCAGGTTGTTACCCTGGAATGGGTAAAACAGGTCGGGAACTCTCAGGCCATACAGCTGCAAATCGGCCAGGTCTCGCTCGATCGCGCCAGGGTTTTTGCCGTGTCCCCACACATATGAGAATGTGTCGATGTTCGAACAAAAGAACCCGGCGCCAATACAGGCAATCAACAACACCGGCACCCAGCACGAAGCGTATTGTTTGCGCACCACGTGCAACACGAAAGCGAAGCCGAAGAGTTGAACCGCCATCCACGAGTAATAAGGATTCAAGGTTCCCGCGATGAAAGCCACTGCACACGCAGCCACCGTTTTGCGCATGTCGTCGCGAATAAGGCAGGGCGTGTACGTCCACCACGTCAGCATCAGCAGCAGTGGCACGTGCCAATACATCGCGAGCACGATATGCGAAAGCCCCCGCGCGAAGGCATAAACGCTCAAGCCGTACAGTAATCCGCCCATCAACGCGAAGGCGGACGAAACTCTTATCTTCTTCGCGACAAACCAGAAGGAGACGGCGGCCAGAACATGGGCCAATAGCACGAACAGGTTTCCGGCCTGCGTCAGTCCGACCAAGCGCCCCGTCCAGCCTATGCCGGCAATGAGAAAGTCTTCCGTGACGGGCCAGTCATTCCAGTTGGCCGAGAACGGGGCGCCAAGATGCGCCACGAATTTTTGGAGGACCGGCCAGATGTCGCCGTCCATGTAGGCCTTGGCCGTTCCCAGCACCAGTGCTGCGTCCCCATGGGTGAGGTTGAGCGCACCTAAAGCGTCCCAGCTCGTCCGGCGAAAATAAACGCACCACACCAAAACGACAGCAACGCTCAGAGCGAGCGGCTGCACCCACACACGAGTCTTTGTCTCCACATCCAAATTCTGTCTGTCGTAAGTCATCGGCAGATATCTAGGCCAACTGATCATCTCTTCGCTACAGCGCGAAAATCGTCCGATTCCTGGCAGGAACCATATCCGATAGTCGCAAACTCCGATTGCATTCACGATTGTTGAGCAGCCGGGCATTCGATCCACAACCACCTCGCTACATCAATCCCAGCTTGCCGGCGACGATCACAAAAAAGCGGGCGCTCAGACCTCCTGCCGAATGACTGCGTTCATGAGTTCATCTTCAACGATTTGTCGAACAAAACAAGACCGCCAATCAGGCAGTCCGTTGAAGCACTTTCATTTCAGAACGTCTATCTGCACGGACCGAACCCCAAGACCAAGCTTTCTTGGATCGACGGAGACCTGAGCATCCACTGGAGAAATGGCATCCGGCGCATCGAAACGGATTACCACGGAACCGTCGCCGATCAGCTCACGCGGAATCGTGGCTGCAACAGGCTTGTCCGGGGAGTTCGCATCGAAATGCCATTGCGCGATCTTCCGTCCATTCACGACGACATCGACGTTCTGAGATGGGCGCCGGGGACTGATGAACGGCATTCCTTCAAGGCGCAATTCGTAGTCCTTCTGGGCCAAGGGCGGAACAATGTGGAGCTTCAGCTCGCTGCTCGCGCCGCCCCATACCCCCCAAACCTCCGGGTCGTACCATCCCGACGTGCCGTACTGCCAAGTTTGACCGCCAGACTTCATTTCGATCTTCTGCCCGGGCCGATACCCCCGGAAGCAAGACACATCCACGATTTCGTAGACGCGGCCTTGCAGGACGATCTTGTCGCAGTTCTGCGAAAGCTCATCCGTCCGTTTCGTTATGACGAACTTCGCATCGGCAGGGACAGCTTTCTGTCCAAGCACCCACGCATTTGTCTGATTGTCGAAAGCGTGCTGGATTGCTCCTGCCGTCACCAGCACATTCACAAAACCAGAGGCGGACGGATCCCAAAAGACAGTTTTCCCGGATTTCACGTCTGAGCTTGGCATGACGTAGCTGACGGCGTTATCCGAGAATTTCATCGCCTGGACGACCGGCAGAATGGGCTCCTTGAAGTCGCGCAGTGGAACCAGCGCCATAAATCCCGCAGCAACAGGCGCGACCCATGCACGCAGATTTTCAATCCGCTCAAATTCAAGCTTCGACGCAACGATGCGAGCGACATTCATGACGCCGAGCGTAAACACAATGAACATGTGCTTCTTCACGGCATACATCGAGCCGTCACCGAACAATCTGAGGGCCAGGAATTGCAGCACAACCAGGCTGGTCGCTGCCAATACGGCGCACCCCAGTACCACATCGATTCTCGAGCGCCGACGATAGACGTTGACTGCACCGACCGCCCCGCAAAGGACTGCCACCAGCACGACATTTGAATAGCCCAGCATCAACCATCCGTCGTTCGATGCAATCGTTCTCATCGTCCGGAACACGGGATTCAGGAGGACGACGGCGGCGGCAGCCAGGGTGGTCACGACGAAAACGACGACCGACCTGATCAGGGCCTTGCCGCCCCTGCGCGACTCGAACACATCGAACAGTGCGAGAAAGCACGCCAACGCAAGTATATGCACTGCAACTACCGGCTGAATCCACATCGTCACCCAGCCGGCAACAAGCAGTAGCGTCGCGCGTCCTTCTGAGTTGGCGAGTCTCGACGCAACCAGCAACATGCAGAAATAGACGACGTTTGCGACTATCTGCGGATAGAAGAATGTCTGTACGACTTCCCACCCTACGAACGAAAGCGAAAATTGCAGCGCAAAAAAAAGCGCCACGAACACCAAGATGGAGGATGTCGACGAAATCGTCCGCATCATCGCCGAGTAGCTCAGGTATATGCTGGCGACCGTTATCAGCATCATGCCAACGATTCCCGAACCGCCGATCCATCCCGCAACCGCAGCCATCCAGTGCGACATCGGCGGGTAGGACTCCATTCCCCAGATATTCGGCAATGGCGACGGCCTTACATGACCGTGCTGCATGATCTCGTCGACAAGTAGATAGTGCTGAATGAGATCGTTGCTACCCGTCTGCAGATAACGACCACGCACTAGAAGCAACACGGCCAGGACAACAAAGCCAAGCAGCACCGGCCCAAGAATCCGAATCAGCGTCGCCACAGGCTGAATGACCGGCAGCGCGTTCTCCTTGCCGTTCGCCCTGGCAACCGAACTAATGCGGCCAGATGTCTGTTGCATGTGCATATCGCCCCACGAAGAATTGATCTGTATTTTGGCGCCATGGCAAACCACGGCGTAAGGCAATAAGTGTTTAGGTGAAATCGCGCTGCGTACGTCTGGAAATCGCCGTCGCGCTCAACCCGTCCGATCGCATCTCAGGAGCCCTGGACACTGGACGTCCCCACGATGCGTGCGAGCTGTTCCGCGCTCTCCGCCCATGTTGGCCATATGACATCGCGCTGCGACGGCAAAGCATCCTTCGCGTCGAGCGCCAGCCATTTCCGGACTGCTTCGGCCAGCGCACTGGCGTCACCAGAAAAATACGTGGCTCTGTCGCCCAGTACTTCGCGAAAGACGTCAAGGTCGCGCGACAGCACAGGAAGACCGTGGTGCGCCGCCTCGATCAGAGGCAGGCCAAAGCCCTCGCCTTCGCTCGCGTAGACAAAGCACGACGCCTGTCCGTAAATGCGCGTCAGGAAAGCATCCGAGACCGAGTTCAGCCAGAACAGGCGCTTGTTGAGTTCGGAATGCGTCTGCAGACGCTCCACGATTGCCGGAATGGTCCGGCGCGCGTGTGGGGGAAGATCGCGCCACCCCTCTTTGCCGACGAGTACAAGGCGCACATCGACACCACTCGCCCATAGCTGCTCGAACGCGCCGATGAGCTGATGGTGTCCCTTGCGTGGCTCGATCGTGGCAACCGACAAGAAAGTAACCTTACCGTCCATGCCAGCCAGGAACTCCTCCTCGTCGCCGGATAGCTCGGTGGTTGCCACTGAGTGCGCGAAGTCGGAGCCCAACGGGAAATGAGCTACTCGAACATTGCGAGCCCGCGCGCCGAATTCGGCATCGAGCCACTGGCGGACGGTTTGCGCGCACCAGGCGGAAATACATGCAACACCCGAAGCATGTTCGGCCGCGGCTGCGAACCACTCCGTGAATGCCTCGCTGGCGCCGGGAGGGAAGAACGCGGGATAAAGAATCGGCAGCAGATCATAGGTGAGCACCCAGATCTCCACCCCTTGGTTCGACAGATCGCGATACAGCCCTTGTTTTGCAGCGCGCACCAGAGGGTCGCCAGAGACGTCGAACACAATCAAGACGTCGCCAGCGCGGAAGTCCATCTTCTCGTCCGCGAGCGAGGACTCGCCGCCGCCCAACAGATCGATCGCCCACTGATTGGCACAGCGATAGCTGAAACGCCCCTCTTCGTCCGATGACAGGAAGACCGGGTCGGCCCGCAGCCCTTCCGGCAATGAAGCCAGCCAATGGCCGCTTATCTTGCGGACGACTCGCTCGATACCCGTGTTGAGCGAAGTCCGACGCGTGGCGGTGACATCCATGATCAGGCGGCGCGACGACGACGCCAGAGGGAAGGTCTTTGCCATCTGTTCCGCCAGCGTGGCGACATCCACGCGGGCGAGCTCTTCCGGGGCGAGGTCCGCGATGCTACCGACCAGGGCCGGCAAGCACGGCGCTGATTTTGCGTAGAAACCCTCCAGCGCATCACGATACTGTGCCGCGCACGCGCTCGGCGAGTGGCGTTCACGGATGATGGTGCTGGCGAGATGACCAAGGCCGGCACGCCTGTCGGCATCGCCGGCCAGGGCTTCGATCGACTCGATGAGTTCCGCGTCTTCGAAATCGTCGCGCAACATGCAAATGGCCGCGGCATCCACCTCGGCCGCAGATCCATGCGCATTGCAGATCAGCGGGATCCCGTAATTCATGCAATCGAGCACAGCCGCCGATGTCTCGCCGCGCGATTGAGTCCGCAATTGCACAGCGAGGTCGGCAACGCTCAGGTATTGCTCGAACATTTCGTCCGATGCAAAACCGGTGATGCGAATGCGATCCTGCAGGCCCGACGCGGCAATCGTTGCAGTCAGACGCGCGCCGTAGTCTCCACTGTGGTTGTCTCCGACGAACACGAGGATGCAACGCCCATCCTTCGCCAGTTGGCTGCCCAACCAAGCGTCCAGGATGCGGTGGTTCAGTTTGGTCGGATCAATGAAACCGAACGAGCACGTGACGAAGGTGTCTGGCGCCAGGCCCAGCGCCGCCTTGGCTTCAAGGCGATCATGCTGCGCGGCGGGCTTGCGCACCAGGGGAATCACCCTCCAGTCGCGGGTGACGCCATCGCCATACCAGCGCTCGCCCAATTCTCGCGAATGCTCCGAATGTACGATGACCCCCTTTGCATACTGCAGGACCTCGAAATTGGTGGGGTATCTGCGCTTGGCTTCCTCTGCGTCGCGGTACCGTTGGGCCAATGCGTAGTACCCGTGCGAAGAACGCAACGAACCACTCCAGACTGTGCTGCCGAGTACGGTCTCCGCCCAGGCAAGCAGGCTGCTCAGAAAGAAATCATGCAAGACGACGACGCCAGGGATCTCCTTCATCAGCGGCAGCATGTACCAGTGATACGGAGAGTTACCCATCTGATAGATCACCCGATCCATCTCGGAGGCGTGCGCAACGAACCACGCGACGTCGCGCACTCGACCGTGATCCCGCGCCCAAGGATCCGTCACCGACGGTTGCTCGACAATGAGTTCGATGTCGTAGTGTTCGGCGAGTTGAGGCAACAGATCGCCGCTGTAGCCGGCGATCCCGGTGCGCTGCGGAGCCAGCGGCGACACGAACGCAAGGCGAGGCTTCGCACCAGTGGGCTTCTGAGCCGCAGCCCCCGCCTCATCGGCGTCGATCAGTTGTTCAAAAGCTTGCACGGCGGTCCGTGCAGTCTCTTCCCACGAGAACATCGGGACCCGCTGCAGGCCGCGCTCTCGAAGCGATGCACGGAAAGCCTCATCAGCAAGAGCCTCTTCGAGCTTGCGCGCGATGCTGCTGACATCGAACGGGTCAAAGAGGGCGTCCGGATTGCCGACGACTTCCGGCAAGCTCGACGTCCCCGCCGCAATGACAGGAGCGCCGCATGCCATGGCTTCGAGCGCGGGCAGTCCAAAACCTTCGTGCCAGGACGGAAAAGCGAACAGCGCGCACGATTGATAGAGCTGGATGAGTTCTTTGTCAGTGACGTATCCGACCATGCGCCACTCGCTGTCCCGCAATCCGCTGGATGCTGCTGCGCGTCGCAACAGACCGGCGTCACCTTCGGAGATCCGGCCTGCCAGCACCAGTTGAAAGTCTCGCTTCAAGTGTTCCGGCAACGCAGCAAAAGCTTGCAGCAGTCGGGGGAGATTCTTGCGCTCATCGGCACCACCCGAATACAACACGAAGGGGCGTTCGATCCCCAGACGCGCAAACAAGGCCTTCCGCTCCGCTTCGGGAACCACCGCGGGGCGAAAATCGCCGTCGACGGCATTCGACGCATAGCCAATGCGGTCGGCGGCGATACCAAGGCAATCGATGCCCTCTTGCATGGAGAACTTCGAAATTGCGAGGATCAGATCGGCCTGCTTCAGGTATTCGACCTTGCGGAGGTAGTAATCCTTATATGACGGATTGGTATCCAGATACTGAGCAGCGTTGAGCAGCGGAATGAGATCGTGCAAGGTCACGCTGACCCGCACGCGAGAATCGAAGCGTCGGATGCTGGTAACAGCGTCATCCAGATAGCCTTCAAACAGGCTGCAGAGGTGCACGATATCCGGTTGAAGCTCCGCGATGAAGGCCTCGCGAATCAGCTCGGCCATCTTCACCCGAACCGCGTTTGCCGATGACATCTGCAACACGGGGCCCGGCGCATACCAGACGCGGATATTCTCTGCGGGAACGAGACCGGCGAAGGCCTCGCGGATCGGCCGGATCGTATCCGGGAAAAACCCGCTCAACGCAAGGAATACCTCGTGCGAGCCGCGATTTCGTGCGATCGCCTGCGCGAAGGACATCGTAAAACGACCGATGCCGCGATAGCGACTCTCGGTCTGTGCTCCCTGCATATCGATGACTATACGCATTACGACCGCGCCTTCCGTTGCTCAATCGCCTTCGACAAATGGCGGTAGACGTCCTGGCCTCGCGGCGTAAGTTCGCGGCCATCGTCCGGCGTGGACGCAAACTCTTTCTGGGCATTCTTCAGCGGTCCCTCTGGCACCGAACCATCGGGATGGATGGCACCCGAATTCACGCCGGCACGCAGCAGTCTCTGATGCAGCCACGGGAAGCGTTTCAGTCTCCAGCTCAACGCCCGGCGGAGGGACGGGCGCAGAAAGACAAAGCGGATTCCATGAGCCAGAACTCCACGCGCCCGTTCCAGTGCGGCGGCACGCCAACTGACGGCACCACCATTCTTTGGGCCCAGGACACGCAGCTCGCCCGTGACGAGCTTCTTGATGCCCCGCATGGGGCGCGTGATGCGCCATGACGTGCTTGCGTGCAGGCATTTGACGGTGGCGTGGAATTGATCAGCCTGGTCTCGTGCCGCTGAAAGAGCGGCCTTCAACTGCTCGATCTCCGCGTTGCGCTCGGCCACCAGGCCTTCCCATTTCGTTGTTGTGGCCTGCTCGCGGCTCTCCGCCGCGTCGAGGCGCGCCTCTATGCGGTGGGTCCGCACCTCTGCCTGTTGCGCGCGGAACTCCGCCTGCTGAGCACGGGACTCGGCCTGCTGAGCGCGAGCCTCGGATTGCTGCGCGCGAGACTCAGCCTGTATGGCCTGCTGTTGAAAGCCCAGGATACTGCCCTCTTGATTACGGTCGTGGCGAAGTGCCAACTCTTCCAGTGTCAATCCATACGGGCGCGCGAACACTTCATCGAAACGTGCGAGAGTCTCGGCATCGGCGCCCTTCTGAGCAACGATGGAATAATCGGGGCTCACGCCCTCCAGCACGTCGAGAATTCCAGCGTGCTGGCTCTCTGCCAGCTCGCGCGACTCCTGGAGGCGCAGCGTCTTGACCCTGTCGAAACCGGAGAACTCGGCGACCGACGACAAGAGTAGTGGCGGGATTGGCCGCTGATGTGTCGGGTCCATGTAGAAGTTGCGCGTGCCGACGACGATGTTCTCGGGGTTCGGCGTCTCTATCACCAGAAGCCCGCCCGGCTTCAATACGCGCAGGGCGTTGGCGACGAGATCGCAGAGTTGGTCGAAGCTGATGTGCTCGGCCACGTGGAAGGCCGAGACGAGCACCTGACTGTCTGCCGGCAGGCTATCAAGATATGCCAGACCATCACCTTCGACGACGCTCAACCCCGCCTCTTCGCAGGCGCGGAGCATTCCGGCGTCCATATCGACACCGATCGCCTGCAAGCGATGTTCACGCAGAATCTCCAACCACTCTCCACGCCCGCACCCTATGTCGACCGCAGCGGCGTCCGGATAGAGTGCCGTCACTTGGGCAATGAAGGGCTCGTAGGCACGCAGGCGGCCTTTGATCAGCTCGCGCGAACCGCGATGGCGATCTTCAAAGCGCCGGTAGAAGTCCTTGATCACAACGAGCACCTGGCGACGGGCGGAATCCACGCGACGCCCGAAAACGATGGACGATCGATGTTCACGACGTTAAATACCAGTGCGTAGTCGCGCCACTCGTAGTTTCTTTCCAGATGGGTGTGCGAGGTGTGAACGGCAACCGAAATGGAATAGGTCCCCGGGCCGAGATTGGCCGGAAAATCAAATTCGAATGTCATGTCCGCGCCGGCCGGAATATCGGTCAGCGCGCGCCCGAGATGATAGGTGTTGGTCCCGAACACCGGTTGCCCCAGGCGATCCTTGATCAGATAACCCAGGACCAGCTCGGGCAACGCCTCCCGCGTATTGACGCCGGCTCGGAGAGTCACCGGTTGGCCGACGTTCACAATTTCCACCGCCTTGCCGTCGGCGCTGCGCAGGCTGACCTCGGAGATGGTTGCCTCACCCGTACCCGAGATAGTCTGGACCTTGCCATCGGCACGCACGTCCTGCACGACCATCTGGTTCTGATGATCGGCAAGCATCGCGTTGTAATAGTCCATCACGGCCTCGGGTTCGCCCTCCATGGCGATCTCTCCGCCGGAGAGCAATATCGCGCGATCGCACACTGCCTGAATGGCGGTCTTGTCATGCGACACGATCAGCAAGGTCGTACCGAGCTCCCGAAATTCCTTGATCCGCTGGAAACTCTTGTGCTGGAAATGTGTGTCGCCAACCGACAGGGCCTCGTCGACGATGAGCACATCCGGGCGAATCGCGGTGGCAACGCTGAATGCCAACCGCACCTGCATGCCGCTCGAGTACACGCGCACGGGTTGGTCAATGTATTCGCCGATCTCAGCGAAGGCCTCGATCTCGGGCATCAAGCGTTCGACTTCCTCGACGCTGTATCCCAGCAACTGCCCTGCCATGAATGCATTCTGACGACCGGTAAAGTCCGGATGGAATCCCATACCCAATTCCAGCAACGCCGCCACACGGCCGGTGATTACGACACTGCCGGTTGTGGGGCGCGTCGTCCCCACAATCATCTTGAGCAGCGTGCTCTTGCCTGCACCGTTGATGCCGATGATGCCAAGCGCATCGCCCGGCTCCACGCTGAACGAAACGTTCCGCAACACCCACTTGAGCGCATGCAGCGGTTTGGCGGACGAGGGGCGGCACCATTCGGCCAGCCGCGCCCATTTGTTCGGGTACTGCTTATAGGCCTTGCCAAGATTGACGACAGAAATGCTGCTCATCAGAGTTCATCCACCATCTCGCCAACATGGCGGCGAAACAGATACATTCCCAATGCGCACAACGCCACTGCGAGCACAGTCACATACCCCAACGCACTCCACTGCGGCCAACGCTGCTCGAGGAAAATGCCCTGAAAACCTGTCATAACGGCATACATCGGATTCCAGGCAAGCATCGCTCGCACGTGTTCCGGCAAAGTCGTCGGCAAATAGACGATTGGTGTGAGCCAGAACCAGAACGTGAGGAAGATCCCGAAGAACTGGCCGACATCGCGAAAGAACACGTTCATCACACCCAGCGTAATACCCAGCCCGATCGCGAACATGACGAGAATCGCCAGCAATGGCAGGGCACCGATGAGTACCTCACCAGGGAAATTCCCGGAGAGCAGCAGGAAGGCGACGAACAGTCCGAAGATGATGGCAAAGTTCACCAGCGCGCTGCATACGATAATCACCGGCAAGCATAGCCGGGGAAAATAGAGCTTCTTGATCAGATTTGCGTTATCGATGAAGACGTTCTGCGCGCGGCCGACGATCTCGGCAAACAGGCCCCAAGTCGTGATGCCCGCGCACAGGAAGATGCTGTATGCGAATTTGCTGGCACTCCCCGGCAAGCGACTATGCATCACCTCCGAAAAGACGACCGTATAGACAATGATCATCGCGAGCGGGTTGAGCACCGTCCACAGCGCACCTAGCAGCGAATTGCGGTATTTGGTCTGAAACTCTCGCTTGACGCTACCCAGGATGAATCCACGGTACTGCCACAGGCCCCGCAACATTCCGTTCATGCAATGCGCCCGTAGGTGTCTTCCAGACGCACAATATCGTCCTCACCCAGATACGAGCCGGACTGCACTTCGATGATCTCCAGCGGCACCTTGCCGGGGTTGGCCAGGCGGTGCGTGTGGCCCAGCGGGATGTAGGTCGATTCGTTCTCGCCCAGCAGGAACACCTTGTCCCCGCAGGTCACCTCCGCCGTGCCCGTCACCACGATCCAGTGCTCGGCCCGGTGGTGGTGCATCTGCAGGCTAAGCTTGGCGCCTGGATTGACCACGATGCGCTTGACCTGGAAGCGCGAACCCATGTCGATCGAGTCGTACCAGCCCCACGGGCGATACACCTTGCGGTGGTTCTGCGCCAGCGTCTTGCCTTCTGCCTTCAGGCGGGCGACGACCTTTTTGACCTCTTGCGAGCGCGCCTTGTCGGCCACCATCACGGCGTCCGGAGTTTCCACCACCACGAGGTCCTTGACGCCGATGGCGGCCACCAGGCGCGTCTGGCCGAAGATGAGGCTGTCGCGCGTGTCTTCGAGCATGACTTCACCGCGCGTGACGTTGCCCGCATCGTCCTTGTCGCCCAC